>VGWI01000023.1 GCA_016873655.1 Lentisphaerota bacterium | reverse complement strand
AGGGGGCGGGTTCGATTGAGACGTTAAAGACGGTCCCGGTTCCAGCCTCGAACGGGGGGACAAGGGTTACGGTTCCGGTCGGGCCCACACGGAATTCCACGGCGGCAGGTTTTAGCATCGTGAAGTATGGCCCTGCGGAAATCGAATCCCGCGCCTGCAGATTCAGTATCCCCGTCACTGTCTGGTTCGAGACGAGTATCCCGGACACGATCCAGTTCCAAGTGATTGTCGAGTTTTGTGTGATCGTGAACGGGCCGGCGTTTGTGCCGGGACCGCTTGCCGGCACGTTGCCCGTGCCTGTCCAACCGGCGGAGACGGCAGTTATGTTGGAACCACCGCCATCAACAACGACTGGGGTCATGACCCTGCACGAAAGCTGCTGCCCGTCGGGATAGCTGTGCAGCCCGGTTTCGGGGTCGGCTCCGCCATAGGTAGAGATCACTTCGAGCGACCTCATGACGGCGGTGGCGTATCCTGCGTTTTCGGTACTGTATGCGCTTGCCCGCGAGCCGCTGTTGTCAACGGCGGCCGCGGCTGAGTAGTGGTATGTGACGCCCGGCGTCGCGGACGTGTCGTCATAGCTCAGCCCCGTCTGCCAACTGCCAAGAGCGGTCTTCGCGCCGCCCGCGGAAGCTGCGCGATAGACGCGGTAATGAGTCGCCCCGCTGACGCTGCTCCACGTTGCGCGAACGCGATCGGAGTAGGCGCCGTCGGAGGCGGAGAACCCGGCCGGCGGAGAGAGCGCGCGCCAGCCGGTGTCGGACGAGCTGTAGCCGGACGCGTTGGCACCGGCGGCGTCGGTTGCGGTTCTGACCCAGTAGTAGTAGGTGACGCCCGGCGTGGCGGAGGTGTCGTCATATGCGGTCCCCGTTTGCCAGGACCCGATGTCCGTTTTCGATCCGGGGTTGGCGCCCCTGCTCACCCGGTAGTAGGCGCCGGGGCCAACGCTGTTCCATGTAACCCGCGCCTTGTCGGTGTATGTTCCGTCGGAAGCAGCCACCCCGGTCGGGGCGGGCGGAGACAGGACCCAGTTAAGGACTGTGTTGCCCGAACCGCCTTCAAATCCGTCCACGGCGACATTGTACGTTGTTCCGGCCGAAGCGCTGAAGGTCACGCTGCTCTGCAGCAGGCCGCCGCTGTCGTCGTTCGCCGCAACGAGAGTCAGGCTGTTCACCTGCGTGCCAGTGTAGACGGCAAGGAGTGTGTCAAAGGCGCTCCCGAACGTGTTGACTGTGGTGCTGCCGCTCGCCGGCGCCGTCCACCGCCACCACACGGATCTGCCGCCCGCGCTTCCGGCATGGTTGGGTTCGCCTGCTTCCTTCGTGGCGCCGGCGTTGGTGCCGGTCTTTTGACCGCTGATTCCCGTCACTGCCTCCGCGTTCGCGAAGTTGTCGTTGGCCGGCGGGATTGCACGGTAGGCCGCCACGGCGTGTTTCACTTCCCGCAGTGTGCGCCTGTTATCGCCGTCCGCGGCATGGCCGGTCGCGACGCCCTCGTAGTTGATTTCCGGGCTGGAGAAGTAACCGACGCGGGTGTGGTCGAGGCCGTCGGCGAAGTAACTGCCTTCCTCGTATGTCATGATGCTGCACCAGCGGCTGCTGTCGGCGCCGACCCAGCGCCATCCGGCCGAATAGGAGAGAAGTCCGGGCCCAGCCTGATAGTTCTGCAGCTTGTGGTGGCCGCAGCCCATGTTGTGACCCATCTCGTGAATCGTTGTGTAGGTCCACGATGCCTGTTGAATGCGGGTGATCGAGAACCCGTAGGCCGGGCTGCCGTTCGTGGAGCTCAGCAGGTAGCCGATGCCGCCGACGTCTTCCACCTGCGTCATCAGGACAACAAGGTCGGCGAGATGGGTGTTCCGCAGCGTGTGGATATTGTCCATGTAGCCGTCACTCGTGTTCTGCAGGCGCGAAAGGTCGGTGCTGCTGCTCCCGCTCTCGGTGTAGGAGACTTCCTCCGAGTGAACGAGCTGCTTGGTGATTGCCGTCTGGCTGTTGTCGTGGGCGAGTTGGGTCTTGGCCATTGTCTGAGCGATAACCTGGTTTATCCCGCCTCCGCTGCTGTCGGCCCACTGCCTTGCCGCGGGCGTATAGACGACGAGGACCGTGATGGTTGCCGGATCCGCTACGCCGGCGTCCACAGACAGCGGCGCGCCGGTCGCGGCTGCGGCAGACTCATCGGCGGCCGGCGCCAACGGGGAAGGCGCGTCCTCGAGGGCACCCAAGTCAACGCCGCTGACGTCGAGAAGCAGGTGATCGGCTTCGCCCGGCTGGCGCAGAAGGGTGAATGCCATGTTCTTCTCCGGGAGGAGAACGGTTCCCAGGCTGCGGCCGGCGTGGGTGGATATGATTGCGTGACCAAGCGGGCTGCCTGGCATACGGGCGCGAATGGTGGTGGTTCCGGAGACATCGGTGGATACACGGTCAACCGATGAGGTCACGGCCACACCGTCGAACAGCGAGATCACCAGCTCATCTCCCTGCTTCAGGCCGATTCCTTCCGCGACCTGCGGAGCGGTCCTCACGCGTCGCGCCCGCTTCGCGCGGGCGGCGTGTCCGTCTCCGCCGGGCGCACCAGGCCTGAGCGTCGCTGCCGTCAGCTCCTCTCCCTCCGAGGAGAATATGTGGCGTCTTGCCGCCTGCGTCTCGCCTGCGCTGAAGCAGAGAGCAATCACGGACAGAGCGACGGCCATCCGGAGGTGATGCGAGGCGAAGCGGTTTGTCGTTTTGCCGGTCATAGTCTCTTCGCGGTCAGCAGGCGAATAGCGCGATTCTCCGGCGCCTATTGCCCGGCAGCGCGGTCTTCCATCTCCTTCATCCGTTCCGCAAGACGGCGGTTTTCCTTCTCCAGCCGTATGACGTGAAGCGTAAGCTCTTCGATTTTGAGAGTCAGGCGGCGCTGCATATCGCCCAAATCAACGCCGTTCTCGATCACCTCGGATGCAGGCGGAATGCCCGGAAGATGCTGTTCGGCCGTGACAAAGCTCTCCAGCTCGCCAAGCGGCATCAGTTCATAGTCGTCCTCGAAAACGAAATCAGCCCAGTCATCCATCGTTACTTTGATCCCCTTCGACTTGATGTGTCCGTTGACGGCGAGTTTCTCGGCCGGCGAAGAGGTCCCTATGCCCGTATTGCCCGTTGTCTTGTCGTAGTAGATTCCCGCGCCGGCGGCGGTTCCAGCGTCGTTGTAGATGATCTGCTTGTTGCTTCCGGCAAGCGGCCCGGCCGGCCCAACCGGCCCCTGATCGCCCTGGAGTCCTTGAGGTCCCTGGTCTCCGGTTGGACCTTTGTCCCCGGTCAGTCCCTTGTCACCGGCCAGACCCTGATCTCCGATTGGACCCTGATCGCCGACAGGTCCCTGGTCTCCCGTCGGCCCCTTGTCTCCAGTTGGTCCTTTGTCTCCGACCAACCCCTGATCTCCCTGGAGTCCTTGAGGGCCCTGTACACCCTGCGGTCCCTGGTCTCCGATTGGACCCTGATCGCCGGCCGGGCCCTTAATGCCTATTAAAGAATACGCGACGGAAGTCATTCTATCGCGCGGTGCAAGGACGGTACCGTCGACCACCACTTCCACGAAAGCAGCCGCGCTATCCAGCGCCCCGGTAAGAGTGCCGACGGTCGTGTTGTCGCCAATGTATGTGGAATACAGACCATCCACGACGCTGACGGTGTTGGAGTCCTCGTAGAGGACCGTTCCGCCTTCTGCCGCGCTGTAGAGACGGAGCCGCATGGTCACGAGGCGATTGACGAGTTGGCCGTCCTCGACAAGGCGGCCCTGGTAGTTGATGAGTTGCGGGATCTGTGCCGGGGCAGACAGCGGCGCCAGCAGAAGGACCGCCAAGCCCGTCCTGAGTAGCTTCAGTTTCATTTGCGTCATCTCCGATTGTCCGGCGCGCACTATCCCTAAAACCCTTGCCGCGAGTGTGCGCGCCAACCCGACACTTCAGTTGCCCTGACGGTCGGTCAGGATCCGGTAGAGAGTGATTCCGTTCCCTGCCGTACGGTCAGTGAAATTGGTGTGAACCGGCGTGGGCGGCATGTTCGTCGCAACCGCGATCCAGTTCCCGCTTCCCGGCGGAGATGATTTCATGAGTATTTGCCTCGCGTTGACCCCGCCGGTCCATTCCAGCCGGACCCCGTCGGCCACGGGGTCCGAGGCAAGGAAGACCAGTGTCGACGCGGCGTTTGTCGGATCTGTATCAGCGACCAGCTCATCCTTGTCTTCGGCGCCGTCCCCGTCGTTGTCGGCGTCCATCTCATCGCACAGTCCGTCGCCGTCGGTATCCTTGGAGAGCTGAAGGATGATCCCGGCGAGAAAGCCGGAGTAGTTGGAAAAGCGGCCGTCTCCTGACGAATTGCGGCCTGCCACCGACTGCCCGCCGGAAGTAAGTGCGGACAGGGGCCCATTCGTCATCGCAAGCCCGAACCCGTTCTGTACCGAGTTCTGCTGACCTGTCTCCGCTATGACTGCCTGCGCAGCAACCATTAGAAGAACAACCGCCGCCGTGCAGGTCAACGCATGCGAGGTACGACCGTGACGGGTCTCAAGCGACATACACACCAAGCTCCGGGCATCCTGCCCTATGACCCCGGCACAGACGCCGCATGTATCTTACTCCCCCATCGCCGGTTCAACACAACGAAAACAGGCATCATGACATTCAGCATGTACCGGGCCACAGCGGGTTATTCCTGCGCGAACGGCAAGGTGCGCAGAACTTCCCAGGCTGAACAGTGGTCCGTTGATCTGGCGGCAACGGAATGCTAGATATCAGCAGATGCAATACTTGCGTGCAGTTCTCGTGCGCCGGCTGGTGGCGTTCTTCGGCCAGGACGATCGCCGGATAGACCATGCGTTGCGGGTGCTGGGGCAAGCCGACAGGCTCATGGACCGTTATCAGGGATGCGATGAGGCGGTTGTCATCGCGTCCGCGCTTCTCCATGACGTGGGGATAAGGATCTCTGAGGAAAAGCACGGCTGCAACGATGGCAGAACGCAGGAATTGTACGGACCGCCAGCAGCGGAAGAGATACTGGAAGCCGTTGGCTTTCCGGCCGACAAGACAGCGAAGGTGAAGGAAATCGTCGGCAATCACCATTCCCCGTCGCGGTACGACTATCCTGAACTTGCACTTCTCAAAGAAGCCGACCGGATCGTGAACAGGAGCGAAGAGCGCGACGGATGACCGATCGCGCCGACAACAGGTCCGGGGCCATGCGCCTTTACACCCGCGTGTTCGGCGGACAGACCGGCAGAATCCCGCTCATGGCAGGGACATGGCTTCCCGTGCCGGAGAGAATTGCCGGGCGCCGCGGCGGCATTTCCTCACCGCCCGCGAGAACCGATGCTTCAGATTGACAAGCACTTCAGCAACATCAATTATCCGTTTCATGAATCGGGGAGGATCGCCGGGTCATATCTGTCTCTTCCTGCTGGCTGTGGCCATCGCTGCCCTTCCTTCCTTCTCAAGCTCGGCCGAGTCCGTTCCGAGGGCCGCGGCCGGATTCAACGGTTTTGTAAAGCCGGAGCGCTGGTTCCCTGTTCGCATATCCGGTGCGCCCGCGCCATGCGCGTACGAGGTGCTGGTGATGTCGAGGGGCTGGGGCGGCGGCGAGCCCACGCCGTCATTTCACGGCGCGGGCGTGATGGACGAGTCCGGGCAGGTTCTGCTGTGCAAGCTTGATGACGACTCGGGCGAGCCGTTCGTGGAATGCAGGTTTGCTTCTCGCGACGGGAAGCCGGTGATCGCGCGATGCACTCTGAAGTCGCTTTCCGAGCGTGATGTCCTTGCGCTGGTTGTTTCGGCGTCGCCGCACTCGTTCGATTTCCTCGGGTCCATCCAGCTTCCCGGCCGCGGCGTGGTGTGCGCGGTGCCTCTGCCGCCCGCCGAGATTCCGCGCCGGTGGCAGGAGATGGACGGCGTGGACATGGTTCTGCTCGACGTTCCGCCGGCGGGGCTGGACGGCGAGAGGCTCGACGCCCTGCGCTCGTGGATCGTGGCGGGCGGAACCGCTGTGCTTACACCCGAGGCGTTCGCCGGTCCTGTGACGGCCGGCGCGGAATGGCTGACCGGCGGAAAGCACGGGGCCGTCGCCGGCGCGGATGCGGTTTCGCTGGCCGCTCCGCTGTTCGGCGAATACGCCGCGCACGTGGTATCAGCACCGGCGCTCGGTTTCGAGGCGCCGCCTGTTGAGCGTCTGCTCGGTGACGGGGTGCGGGCTGTTCTTGCCGCGAGGGATGTCGGCGCCGGACGCATCGTGTCGGTTGGCGTGGACTGGCGCGCTGTGGAAATGCGGGACCGCATGTTCATCGAGGGCGCCAGGCACTCAATCTGGTCGAAGGTGATAGCGTTGAACCGCGCCTCCGAGCCTGAGTATCCGAACAAGGAACTCGTGACACCCGAAGAGGCGAAGGCGAAGTTCCTCACCAGGTACATTGCCGTCTTTCTCGGTGTGTACGTTCTGCTGCTTGGCCCCGTGAACTGGCTCGTGCTCCGGCGCCTGAAGCGGCTTGAGTACAGCATAGTGACGATCCCCGCCGGCTCGCTCGCGTTTGCCGTGCTCGCGTTCATGCTGGGCCTCTCGCTGCGCAGCGACCGGACGCTGTTGAGGGAGGCCGAGGCGGTGCTCGTGAACGGCGCCGATCGCGGGCTCCTGCTCGGAACCGCCGGCGTGATGTCGCCCGACCGGGAACCTTACTCGCTCTCTCTTCCCGGAACGGACGCCATCGTGACGCCGGAAGCGGGGCGGTCCTGGATGCCGCAGGCGGAACGGCTGCGCGACATGCCGGTTTACGATTCGCGGGACCCGTTCTCGGTATCGAACATAAAGATAGGGATGTGGTCCATCCGCTACTTCAACACTCGGGGCATAGTGCGGCTTGGCGGAATGATGGAATCGGATCTTTCGCTCGGGGCCGCCGGGATAACCGGGGTGATCACGAACGCAACCGGGCTCACGGTCAGCGATGCCGTCCTGTTCCACCGTTGGAACAGGGTGGCCGTCGGCACGCTCAAGCCCGGCGATTCCCGGGAGGTCCTGCTGCCGCTTGCGCCGGCGAGCCGCAAGGTGTTCGGCGGGAAGTGCCCGAACTGCGGCAGGTACCATGGCGGGGCGAGATCGCTCACCGAGAAGTACTGCCGCGAACACCCGTTGCCCGACGGGATGCGCGAGTTTGCCGCCGACCTGGACCTGGACACCGCCGCCCCGGTCCCGATTCTGGCGGGCTGGCTGGAAGCGCCCGGCACCTCGATTGATGCCGGCAGGGCCGACTGCGACGCCGGCGGCAAGAGGCTGGGATTGTTCCTGCTTCCGGTGACGCTTAGCGGCCCGGAAATGACGGTGGCGGAGGGGTTTGTTGAGGCATCGGCCGCGATGCGCGGCGAGAGCGTGGAGGCGGCGTTCGTGCATGACGTGAGAAGCGACTTCTTCGCCGACAGGAAGAAGACCGACGACTACGATCCGTACGCTGCCTATGCCGGCCAGGACCGCGGCGACGGGGCGTCCGACCCGGCCGAGCTGGTCTTTTTCCCGCACAGCCGCAACAGGGCTCCCGCCGTCAGCGAGTTCAAGCTTCCGTTCAGGTTCGCGGACGCGGAAACGTCCCGGATACGAATACACTGGGACGCCGGCGAGGATGACGGGGAGAAACAGCCGGTCAAGGTCATCACCGCGCTCGACTGGAAAGCAGGCGCCTGGACCGACATCTTCACGGCTGCCGGCGGCGAGCACAGTGTGGATGTTCCCGACCCTGGCCGGTTCCTCCGGCTGCCCGACTGCGTGATGGCTTTCCGCACGCTCGTGGAAACGAACCGGCTTCGGTCCACGTCCGACGGCTATTTCGAGGTCGAATGGGCTGGGCGCGCCGGGGTGGATGCCCGATGAACGCAATAGAAGTCAGGAACCTTACAGTCCGCTACGGAACGCTCACCGCGGTCAACTCGGTCTCGCTCGACATTCCGCAGGGCGAGGTGTTCGGGCTCGTCGGCCCGAACGGGGCGGGGAAGACGACAACTCTCAAGGTTCTCTGCGGAATCCTGCACCCGGACTCCGGCAGCGTCATGGTCGGAGGCCGGGACATGACCAGGGAACCTGACTCCGTGAAGCCCGGTGTCGGCTACATGGCGGATTTCTTCGGTGTGTACGACTACCTCACGGCCCGCGAGTACCTTGAATTCTTCGGCGGCCTCTACGGCATGAAGGAAGAACTCGCCGACCGCATCCGGGAGATGCTCAAGTCGGTGCAGCTCGAGACCAAAACCGATTCGTTCGTCGGCACTCTCTCGCGCGGAATGAAGCAGAGGCTGTACTTCGCCAGGGCGCTGCTGCATGACCCCGATCTCCTCATTCTTGACGAGCCGGCGTCCGGGCTCGACCCGCGCGGCCGCGCCGAGCTGGCCGATCTGCTCAGGAACCTCAATGCGCGCGGCAAGACGATAATCATTTCCTCGCACATCCTCAGCGAGCTGCAGGACTTCGTCACCTCGATAGGCGTGATGGAGGCGGGCAGGCTCACTGCGGTGAAAAGCCTGCGGGCCGGTGCGGCCGAATCGGGACGCCATGTGCTTCTGCACCTTGTCGCCGGCGACACCGACGCCGCTGTGAGGATGCTTTCGGCCATGGACGACGTTTCCGATATCCGTGCGACCCGCGGCGGGCTGATGCTGCGCGTTACCGACACGGACGAAGCGGTCTCGCGCGTCGTCAAGGCGCTGACTGACGCCGGAATAAGGGTCCTGCTGCCGCGCGCGGACGCGGACCTGAAGGAAATGTTCATGAAACTCACCAAGGGCGAATTGATGTGAGCGCCGCAAACAACAACGCGAGTGGCCTGTTCCGCGATCCGCTCCTTCTGAAGGAATTGCGGACGCGGATGCGTGCCCGAACGGTCGTGGCGGCGGGAAACCTGTACGTTGTGGCCCTCTGCGCGGTAGTGATGGCGGGCCTGCTTGTTGGCGGCGGCATAGGCGAAGCGCTCGGGTGGGAGATAGGCAGTACGCTCTTCAGAACGCTTGTCTACACGCAGGCATTTCTGATGCTCTTTGTGTCGCCGCTCGTGGCTGCGTCGGCTGTCACGGGGGAAGTGGAGCAGAAGACGTGGGACAGCCTGCGCGCCGCGCCGGTCACGCCGGGCCGTGTGATGGGGGCCAAGCTGGCGGCCGCCATCGCGTGTTTCCTGATGCTGATAGTCGTGTCGCTGCCGATCTCCAGCATTTCCTTCATCCTCGGCGGCGTCGCGCCGTCGGACATGCTGGCCGCGTACGTCTATACCATTCTCTGCACCGGCGCCGCGGGGGCCATGGGGCTCTACTGGTCAACCCGTTTCGAGCGGTCCATCGCATCCATTCCGGCTGCCACCATCACGGCTGTCATGGTGCTGATTCTCGCCTCACCGGCCCAGGCCGCGGGGCTCCAGGCGCTGGTGATGACATGTCCCTCGCAGTTCATCTCGGCGATGACGTCGGATACTGCGGTTCCCTTCTTCGGACTGGAATGTCCCGCGTGGATACCGTCGTTCCTCTTCCTCTGCGCCATGTCTGTCTGCCTGGTGACGGCCGCGGTAGTCAGGATCACCGACGCCAGCCGCCGGAGCCACGTGCTCCGGCGCGCGATGCTGCTTCTGTTCGCGGCTCTGGTAATGCTGTTCATGGTCGGGGAGCAGTTTGTCGCCGTCACGCGAGACGAGATGTTGAAGGTGCCGTTCAGTTCCGCCGCTACGCGTCTGCTGGTTCTGTGGCTCATCGCAGGGCTGTGGGTCGGGGCAAGCGTTCCGGTCACGACAAGCCGGACTCCGAAAGGCGCGGCGGCGCTTCTCACAGCCCCCGCCGGGTTCATGCTGCTGCTGTTCCTGGTCTCTCTGCCGGCGTTCGGGGCGGGAATGGCGATATGCGGCGGCGGCGCGCGCGCGTGGGCTGAAATGCTCGCTGTGCTCGGTGGGCCGGTGTTCCTGAGCACGCTTGCATGGACGCTTCTGGCGCAGCGGTTGAGCGGTGTAACCGGTCGGAAGACAAGAAGGTTCATCGGGCTCGGGATTGCATCGTTTGTCTCGGTGGCGCTCGTCGTTGCGCCGTTCGTGGCCATTTCGATCATCACGGCCGCATCCGAAGACGGCGTGCCGGCGGCCGTGCAGTACATTGCCTTGCTGTCGCCACTGACGCCGGTCTGGCACGGGTCCGGCGCCGCCAGCCACACGGTGCACCTGAAGGCCGTTGTAGCCGCCCTGGGGCCGGGCGGGCCGGTGTTTGTGACTGGCGGCCTGTATGCGGCCGCCGCCATGGCCTTGCTTGTGCCGGCCGGTTGGCGGAAGCTGCGGCGCGGAAGCGCGCAATGAGCATGCGTTCCCGGTTCCGCATGGGGATTGTCTCCGGCGTCGTGTCAGAAACCATCGAACCATGACGAACCTGGCGTTCATTCTGCTTCGCGATCGCGGCGCCTTCTGGGCTCGCTTCTCCGCCGGGCAGGGAGCCTGGCGCGATATTTCAGGCCTGCTTCTGTTCGTTGCCGGCGTGACGGGAATCTACGGCGCGGTCATGGCAGGCTGGCGTTCGCCGGTTCTTTCAGTCTACGTGGCGGTCAAACTGCCGCTTCTCTTCCTCGGCACGGCCGCGATAGTTGCGGTGTTCAACTGGATGACCGCCGGCGTGCTGGGCTCGGGACTGTCATTTCGCGCGACGGTCCTGATCGTGCTTTCCGCCCTGACGGTCGGATGCTGGATTCTGCTGGGCCTCCTGCCGGTGGTGCTGTTGTTCCTTCTGTCCGGCGTGCCTGTTTCGGGCGCTCCGGATGAACTGCGTTACGCGCACAACATGATGCTCATGACCCATATCGCGACGCTTGCGATGGCCGGGGTGGCCGGCAACAAGGCGCTGCTTGGCGGCCTGAGGAAGGCGGTTTGCCCCGGAACGCCGGTGAACGCGCTGTTCCTGTTGTGGATGGGCGCCTTCGCGTTTGTGGGCTGCCAGATGTCGTGGATGCTGCGGCCGTTCGTCGGGAGCCCGTTCTATCCCGTTGCCTTCATGAGAGCCGATTGCCTTGACCGCAACTTCTATGAGTTTGTATTTGGCGAGGTGGTTCCGTTCCTGTTGACCGGGAAGAGATAGGAGGCAGACCAGATGAACGAAGCAAACAATGCCGCGCAGCCGGAGTGCAGCCCGCCGCCGATTCCGCAGGGCGCGGCATCGGGTTCCGGCAACATCGTGGCGAATCTTCTGAAGGCGCAACCGTCCGTCGGCGCCACGATCGCCAGCGGGATCGGGCTCGGGCGGCACACAGCCGCGTTTCTGCTCGCCGCCATCCTGTGCCATGCGGTGTTCGGTCTGGCGCTTGGCGCCTTCGGAGGGATGGAGGTCGCGGCGATGGGAGCGGTCAAGGCGCCGCTGATAGCGGTCTTCTCGCTGTTGCTGTGCCTGCCGAGCCTGTACGTCTTTTCGTCGGTCACCGGCGCGCCGATTTCAGTGCCGCAGGCTCTCTGCTTCGGCAGTTCCTGCGCGGCAATGCTGGGGCTGATTCTCGTGGGGCTTGCGCCCGTGGTGTGGCTGTTCTCCGTTTCCACGAACAGCGCAGCGTTCATGACGGTCCTGACTCTCGCGCTGTGGTGCGTGGCTCTTTCGTTCGCAGGAAGGTATGCAGGCAGATTGAAAGGCACGCCACTCTTCCAGCGCCAGTCCGGAATAAAGCTGTGGCTGCTCATACTTACGGTTGTGGTTTTCCAGATGACAACATGCCTGCGGCCGATGCTTGCGAAGTCACAGACCGGCCTCTGGGCGGGGGAGAAAAAGTTCTTCCTGTCGCATTTCGGGTCGATGTTCTGAGCGGTCGGAGCAAGTTGCCGCTGAACCGTGCGGCTGAATCGCCCTGGTTGTGACATACATGTATCTGGAAAGCCGCGGCTGCGGCTGGGGATGTTGGCTGGCAGGAAAAGAAAGGGGGAAGGGAATGAAGAGGTTTGCGGCGGGTTTGACGGCAGTTCTTCTGGTGACGGGAAACGTGCGTGCCGAGGCGTTGGACGAGGAAGCGATTGCACAGGAAGAAGAGAGCCCCGCCGTGGCGGTGGAACTCGCGGTGGACGTGTACTCCGCGTATGTATGGCGCGGAATCACCTACAACGACGGATTCGTGGTGCAGCCTTCCCTCGACGTGGAACTTCCGAACGGATTCGGCGTGAACGTCTGGGCGAACTACGACCTGGACGACTACAACAACCAGATAGACAAGGACGAATTCTCCGAGCTGGATGTGACCGTCAGGTACACACTGCCCGTGGATTTCGCGGAGATCGTGCTGGGGGTGGTGCAGTACACCTTTCCCCAGGCCGGGGGACCGGACGACTCCGACACGATTGAATGGTTCGCCTCTGCTTCCTACGACGTGCTGGAAGGGCTCTCCTGCGGGCTGGAAGTCGCCTACGATTCCGACCAGGTGAAGGACCTGTACGCGAAAGTCTCCCTCACCTACGAGATGGATCTGATGGATGGCCTCGGCGGCGAGCTGAGCGCGTCGGCCGGATATGCCGGCGATGAGTGGTCCGCCAGCGGCGATCCCGGGTTCTTCGACTACTCGTTCGGCGTCGCGCTGGCCTACAGCATCACCGACTCTGCTTCCCTTGGCGCAAGCGCGGTGTGGGTGGGCGCACTGGACGACGACGTGCTTGCCGACGTTGACGAGCGCTTCTTCTACGGCTGTAACCTCGCCTGCGGCTTCTGATCGGGCAGCCCCGACGCGGCCTAGCCGCATCGGGGCTGCGCCATCCAATAATGGCGCGGACTACATTCCTGTAGATCCGATCGCGGCGAGGCAGACGGAATTGTAACGAACGCCGGTGATCTGCATGTATGTGGCGGACCCGTCTGCACACAGGCAAAGGCTTTAGCGCCAGACGGTTGCGCGCCAAGATGCCGGTCTGTTCCGTCTTCTGGCACGGCGGGTGCGAATTACGACTTCCCTCTTGTGGTGTCGAGGAGTCATCTCAGACTCTTGATCAACCGCAAGTGGTAGGGCAACATGGCGCGGCTTTGTGACCATGGCGTGAGCCATGTGAAAGTTCGTGGCGGATGCAACGATGAACGACAAGGATGGCCAGCGACGCGATGCAGCGACGGGTTACCCGGCGCCGTTCGGGCTTTACCATCCTGAGAACGAACACGATTCCTGCGGCGTCGGTTTCGTTGCCAACCTGAACGGCGGGGCCACGCACGAGGTAATTGAGCGCGGGATACTTGTGCTCCAGAACCTCTTGCACCGCGGGGCAGCCGGCGCCGACAAGGATACAGGCGACGGCGCCGGCATTCTCTTCCAGGTTCCGGACGCGTTCTTCCGCAAGGTATGCAAGCCGCTCGGCATCGCGCTTCCTGATCCGGGCCGATACGGCGTGGGCATGCTATTCCTCCCGCGCGACGAAGAGGCGCGTGGTTTCTGTCGCAGGGCGGTCGAGGAATCGGCGGAGGAGGAAGGGCTGCGTCTTCTTGGCTGGCGCCCGGTTCCGTGCGAACCGTCGGCTGTCGGGGAGCAGGCGCGCCGCGAGCAACCGGCGATAGAGCAGTGCTTCGTCGCGCCCGCGGACTCCGCCGCATGGCGCGGGTCCGCGGCTTTCGAAAGAAGACTGTACGTGCTTCGCAAGGTCGTGGAGAAGAAGACCGCGAAGGCTGGCATCGGCGGCGATTTCTATGTCGCCAGCCTGTCGGCGCGGACCATCGTCTACAAGGGCATGATGATGGCCACGCAGGTCCCGGCATTTTACACCGACCTGCGCGACGCGGACCTCAAGTCTGCCGTTGCCGTTATTCACCAACGTTACAGCACGAACACCTTCCCTTCCTGGCGGCTTGCGCAGCCGTTCCGCTACCTTGCGCACAACGGCGAGATCAACACGCTGCGCGGCAACAGGAACAGCATGCGGTCCCGCGAGCGGAGTCTGCGGTCGCCGCTGTTTGGCGATGACATGGGCAAGGTCGCGCCGGTGATCGAAGAAGGCGGCAGCGATTCGGCGGCGCTGGACAACGCCATGGAGCTCCTCGTCAACGGCGGGCGTTCGATGGACCACTCGCTGGTAATGCTGGTTCCGCAGGCGTGGGGCGTGAAGCATAGGATGGGGCCGGACCTGCGCGGGTTCTTCGAGTACCACGCCGGCATCATGGAGCCGTGGGACGGTCCGGCGGCGCTGGTGTTCACCGATGGGCGGAAAGTCGGCGCGATGCTCGACCGCAACGGGCTCAGGCCGGCCCGCTACACCGTGTGCTCCGACGGCACGATGGTCTTCGCCTCCGAAGCCGGCGTTCTCGACATACCGGCCTCGCAGGTCCGTGAGAAGGGCGCGCTGCGGCCGGGGCAGATGATACTTGCCGATCTCGAGACCGGACACCTGCTGCACGATTTCGAGATCAAGACCAGGCTTGCGCGCCGACAGCCTTACAGGCGATGGGTCGAGGAGAACCAGATAACCATTCACGGTTTCTTCAACGCCATTGCGCCGGTCACACCGGGCCCGGGCCTGATGGAGCGGCAGCGCCGGTTCGGCTACACGCGCGAGGACCTGGACATGATCCTCGCGCCGATGGCCGGTTCGGGCCATGAACCGGTCGGCTCGATGGGTTCAGACCAGCCGCTGGCGGTTCTTTCCGAGAAGCCCCAGCTCCTTTACTGGTACTTCAAGCAGTTGTTCGCGCAGGTCACCAACCCGCCGATCGACCCGATCCGTGAAGAGCTTGTGATGTCGCTCATGACTTTCATGGGCATGCCGGAGAATTTCCTCTCGGAGGTCCCGCAGCATGCGAGGGTCGTGAAGCTGCGCCATCCCATCCTGTCCAACGAGGACCTTTTCAGGCTCAGGGATCTGCCGCAGGCCGATTTCCGCTGCAAGCCGCTTGAGATGGCATTCCCCGCCGGCGGCGGCGGGGCAGAGCTCGAAGAAGCGCTGGAGGTGCTCTGCCGGCACGCTGAAGACGCCGCGGTGGCGAAGCACCGGTTCCTGCTGCTTACCGACAGGAACCTGCCTGAAGGGATGGCGCCGATCCCGGCGCTGCTCGGAGTTTCCGCCGTCAACCAGGCCCTGGTTCAGAAGGGGCTCCGCGCCGGGGTGAGTCTGCTGGTCGAAACCGGCGAGGCGCGCGAAGTGATGCACATCGCGCTGCTGCTCGGCTACGGCGCGTCGGCCATCAACCCATACCTTGCGTTCGAGAGCGTCGCGGCGCTGGCGTCGGAGAAACGGCTTGAGGGCGATCTCGGCGTGGTGCAGGCGATGGAGAACTACACCCACTCGCTCTGCAAGGGGCTGTTGAAGGTGATGTCCAAGATGGGCATCTCCACGCTGCGCAGTTACCGCAGCGCGCAGGTGTTCGAGGCCGTGGGCCTGAAGTCGGAGATTGTGCGCCGTTACTTCGGCAACACAGCCTCCCGTGTCGAAGGGATCGGGCTGGACGAGATAGCCCGCGAAGCGAACGAGAGGTTCCACTCGTTCGTTAAGGCCGCGCCCGAGTCCAAGCGCATTCTCCCAGCAGGCGGCCAGTACAGGTACCGCGAAGACGGCGAACGCCACCTGTGGACGCCGGAGACGATCAGCCTGCTGCAGCGCGCCGCACGCGAGAACAATCCCGGCTGTTACCGCGAGTATGCCGCGTTGATAAACAACCAGTCGGCCAGGCAGAGCACTCTGCGCGGCCTCTTCGAGTTCAAGCCGGGCGCGCCGGTTCCCCTGGAGGAAGTCGAGCCGGCGGCGGAAATCGTGAAGCGGTTCGTCACGGGCGCGATGTCGTTCGGTTCGATCAGCCGCGAAGCACACGAAACTCTGGCGCTGGCGATGAACAGGCTGGGCGGCATGAGCAACAGCGGCGAGGGCGGCGAGGACCCGGCGCGCTACGCGCCCATGCCTGGCGGCGACAGCCGGTGCAGCGCGATCAAGCAGGTGGCCAGCGGCCGTTTCGGCGTTACGGCCGAGTATCTCGTCAGCGCGCGCGAGCTTCAGATCAAGATTGCGCAGGGCGCGAAGCCGGGCGAGGGCGGGCAACTGCCGGGCCACAAGGTTGATTCGGAAATAGCGCGGGTGCGGCATTCCACGCCGGGCGTAACCCTCATTTCGCCGCCGCCGCACCATGACATCTACTCGATAGAGGACATAGCGCAGCTCATATACGACCTGAAGAACGCGAACAGGGCGGCGCGGGTTTCGGTGAAGCTCGTTTCCGAGGTCGGCGTCGGCACGGTGGCGGCGGGGGTGGCGAAGGGCCACGCGGACATGATCCTCATCAGCGGCTACGACGGCGGCACGGGCGCCTCGCCGCTTTCCTCGATCAAGCACGCGGGTGTGCCGTGGGAGCTGGGCCTGGCGGAGACGCAGCAGACGCTCGTATTGAACAGGCTGCGCAGCCGGGTGCGCCTGCAGGTGGACGGCCAGATCAAGACAGGCCGCGACGTCGTGATCGGCGCGATGCTTGGCGCGGAGGAGTTCGGGTTTGCAACATCCGCGCTTGTCGTGTGCGGCTGCGTGATGATGCGCAAGTGCCACAAGAACACGTGTCCGGTCGGCGTGGCCACGCAGGACCCGGAACTGAGGAAGCGGTTCACCGGCAAGCCGGAGCACGTGCAGAACTTCCTGCTGCTGCTTGCCGGAGAAGTGCGCGAGATCATGGCCTCGCTGGGGATACGCAGGTTCGACGACCTCGTCGGACGGTCCGACCTTCTGGACGTCAACCGGACAGTGTCGTTCTGGAAGGCGCGCGGGTTGGATTTCTCGCGGATCCTCACCATGCCGGAGGCTTCTGAATCGGAGCGGCGCTGCACCAGCGGGCAGGAACACGGGATGGAGAAGGCGCTTGACCTGGAACTGCTGCCGAAAGTGCAGCGGGCCATCGAGACAGGCGGGAAGGTGTCCCTCCAGAGCCCGATCCGCAACGTCCACAGGACCGTCGGCACGATCATCTCCAGCGCCATCGCCGCGAAACACGGCCACGGCGGCCTTGCGGACGACACCATAACGCTTCGCTTCGCCGGTTCCGCCGGCCAAAGCTTCGGAGCGTTTGCGGCGCGCGGGCTGACGATGATTCTCGAAGGAGAGGCGAACGACTACCTCGGCAAGGGGCTTTCCGGCGGCAGGATCATAGTGCAGCCGCCGAAGGACGCCGCGTATGATCCGGCGGAGAACATCATCGCCGGGAACGTCATCCTTTACGGCGCGACGAGCGGCGAGCTGTACCTGAACGGGCGCGCGGGCGAACGGTTCGCGATAAGGAACAGCGGCGCAATCGCGGTTGTCGAGGGGATCGGCGACCATGGCTGCGAATACATGACCGGCGGGCGCGTGGTGGTCCTTGGCTCCACCGGCCTCAACTTCGCGGCCGGAATGAGCGGCGGCATCGCGTATGTCTACGACGAAGGAGGCGACTTCGACAACCAGTGCAACCTCGACATGGTGGACTTGGAACTCGTGACTTCGCGGGAGGACCGCGCGGAGCTGCGCGGCCTTGTGGAGCGACATGCCGCGCTGACCGGCAGCGCGAAGGCCGCTTCACTCCTCGAGCGCTGGGAGGATTGCCTGCCGCGGTTCGTGAAGGTGTTCCCGATGGAGTACAAGCGTGTTCTCGGCCGCATGAGCCGGGAAGACGAGGCGACCGAGCGCGCCGAAGGCGTGCGGGAGTAAGGGCGGATTCCGATGGGCAAGGAAACAGGGTTTCTCGAGTACGGGCGGCATGAGCCGGGTTACCGGCCAAAAGACGACCGCCTCAAGGACTACCGCGCCGTCGAGCTGCGTCTGTCCGACGACGAACTCTACCGTCAGGCCGCGCGCTGCATGGATTGCGGGGTCCCCTTCTGCCACGGATGCGGCTGTCCGCTCTCGAACATAATCCCCGAGTTCAACGACCACGTCTATCATCACCGATGGAAGGAAGCGCTTGACCTGTTGATCGCGACGAACCCCTTCCCCGAGGTCACCGGACGGATATGCCCGGCCCCCTGCGAGGGGTCTTGCGTGCTTGGCATAAACGACAAGCCGGTGGCGATCCGGCTGGTGGAACTGGCGATAATCGAAAAAGCGTTCGAACGCGGCTACATCGCCCCGCAGCCGCCCGCAAACAGGCGCGGGGAGCGAGTTGCGATCGTCGGGTCCGGCCCGGCCGGGCTGGCGGCGGCAGACATTCTGAACAGGTCCGGTTTCAACGTGGTCGTGTATGAGAACGCGAAGAAGGCCGGCGGCATCCTGCGGTACGGCATACCCGACTTCAAGCTGGAGAAATGGGTGTTGGACCGGCGCGTGGACCTGATGCAGAAGGAAGGCATCGTTTTCGAGATGGGCGTGGAAGTGGGCAACGATGTCTCGTATCGCTTCCTGCAAAGCCGCTTCGACGCGCTGGTGCTTACCGGCGGCGCCCGCGAGCCGCGCGACCTCAAGGCGCCGGGCAGGGAACTGGACGGAATACACTTTGCGATGACTTACCTTGTCCAGCAGAACCGCCGTAACGGCGGGGAACTCTGTCCCGGCGAGAAGGATATCCTGGCCGGGGGTAAGGCCGTGGTCGTGATAGGCGGCGGCGATACCGGGTCCGACTGTGTGGGCACGGCGTTGCGCCAGGGCGCGAAGAGCGTGATGCAGTTTGAGATACTGCCGAAGCCGCCGCCCGAGAGATCGCCGGCGACCCCGTGGCCCATGTGGCCGGACATGCTGCGCGAATCGAGCAGCCACAAGGAAGGCGGCGCGCGCCGCTGGTGCGTGACGACGGACTCGTTCGAGGGCGCGGACGGGAAGGTTACGGCCCTGAACTGCGCCGAGGTGGAATGGGTTGCCAGCAAGGACGGCCGGAAGACCCCGCGCAAGATCGCCGGCAGCGAGTTCCGCGTCGAGGCTGACCTTGTCCTGCTTGCAATGGGCTTCGTCGGGCCCGGCCGCAACCTGCTTGTCGAGGAACTGGGGCTCAAGATGGATCCGCGCGGTTTCATAGCGCGTGACGACAACCGCATGACCAGCAGCAGCGGCATCTTTGTTGCCGGCGACATGACCCAGGGCGCGTCGCTCGTGGTGCGTGCAATCGAAGACGGCAAGTGCACCGCCCGCGGCGTTGCCGCCTATCTCAACTCCCGCCGGAACCCCTGACGCAGACCGTTTCTCCGCTTATCCCGGCCTCAACCCGCCGCCGGAGGCAACTGAAACCTTGATTCCCGGCCTGACAGGGAGGAACCTGCCCGCACATCGGTGTGCATGGCAGGCTCGCAAGCTCGCGACCGTGGCGCCCCGGGCGGCAGGGAGAAGCAGTCGATGAACCTTGATCTTGGCGAGAGACAGGAGCTCACGAGTTACCGGAAGATAGCCATTGCCAGTTGGCGACATCCGCGCAACCCATGCACGTACGCCATGCTTGAGCTGCCTGTCGCTCCAGCGATGGAATTCCTCGCCACATGCGCATCGGAGACCACGTTGACCCTCACCCACTATGTCACAAAAGTTGCGGCGCATTGCCTCAGTCAGCACTCCGAGCTGAACCATGTGCTCCGCATGGGAAACCTGTACCGGCGAAACCATGTTGACATCTTCATCACGACACTTCTGAAGACTCAACAGGGGAAGGACCTGTCCGGCTTTGTCATACGCGACGCAGACAAGAAACCGATCTCTCTCATTGCAGCGGAAACGGAGGCCCGGTCTCTGGACTTGCGGCAGAACAGGGACAAGGAGAACCTGAAGGTCCAACAGATTGTCAACCGCGTTCCCTCGATGCTGCTGCGTGTGCTTCTCATGATCCAAGACTTCTTTCAGTTCACGCTGAACATCTCAGCGCCGGCGTTCGGGATGCCGAAGGATCGCTTCGGTTCAGCCATGATCACCAATATCGGAGCGTTGGGGATCGAGAATGCCTTCGTGCCCCTCTCGCCTTACTCCCGGTGTCCCCTCCTCATCGCGGTGGGGAAGCCAACGATGGCGCCCGTTGTGCAGGGAGACAAAGTTGCCGTGGGACAATCGGTGACACTCACCTTCACCTTCGATCACCGCCACGCCGATGGCGCGCATGGCGCTCACCTCATTCGGCGGTTCAAGAAGATATTCACGAATCCGGCGGCATACAGGGACGTGTTTGACAAGGATTTGTCCCAACAGGATAGTTGACGCGTGCCCGGCGCAGCCGGGCGGATGCGGTGACGCCACAACGCAGGACCGGTCGCGGTGACTGGAGATAACCATGAGGCGTTTGAATGTCCGTGACATCGACGCGTCGGGAGGCCGGCTGCTTCCGGGACTTCCTGGAGATGCGCGGGTTTTGAAGGGCGAGGACCTAGTGGTCGTCGAGGCGGGGAAGACAAGGAAGGGGGCGGAGAAGTGAGCGGGACAACGAAGCAGGCAAAAGGCACATGGCTGCACAGGTTCGCGATACGTTTTCTCACTCTGGTTCTCGCGGTCCTTATCTTCTGGGTTCTCGGCTTCCTCGTGAACGACATACAGGACATCAGAGGACCGGATTACTCCGAGATCGAGAAGAGGCACGTGGACAGGGGGCTGGTCAGTAAATCGGAAATGCTGTCGGAGCAGATCGCCGGCGTCACGCGCCAGATCGACAACCAGACCGAGAAGCAGCGTGTCGTGGGCGACGGCTCGCGCAGCCTGCAGCAGACGATCAACCAGCTTCTTGAACTGCAGAAACTAGGGCTCCAGAAGAGCGTCGCGTTTACCGAGACCGAGCAGGCCAACTTCACCGTCAGCCTGAACATGTTTCTGGACAACCAGCGCAAGTATCAGGAACTGAGCCAGGCCGTATCGGAGCTCGTCGAGAAGAAGCAGGCGCTTGTCCGTGAAAAGGAGCAGGCGGAGCAAGGGATAAACCGTCAGCGCGAGCCTGCGATGCGGGAATTCCAGCGGCTGAGCGAGAGACACACGCTCAAGCTCGCATTCCTGCAGCTTGCGATCCTCCTGCCGATCCTTGCCGTCGCGGCCGTGGTGATCATAAGGAAGCGCGCAAGCATCTACTTCCCGCTGTTCCTTGCGTTCGGCGGCGCGACGCTTGTGAAGGTGGCGATGGTCGTGCATGAGTACTTCCCGAGCAGGTACTTCAAGTACATCCTGATCGGCGGGCTGCTTGCCGTGGTGGCGCGTCTCCTTGTCTACTTCATACGCACGATAGCGTTCCCCAAGACGCAGTGGCTGGTGAAGCAGTACAGAGAAGCCTACGAGCGGTTCCTGTGCCCGGTTTGTGAGTACCCGATTCGCATCGGCCCGCGCCGGTTCCTCTTCTGGACGCGCAGGACGGTCAACAAGCTCGTTGTCCCGGCCGGACGCGACGAGCGCGAGGAGGCGTACACGTGCCCATCCTGCGGGAGCGCCCTGTTCGAAGCGTGTGCGTCCTGCGGCAAGATCCGGCATGCGATGCTGCCGAACTGCGTGCACTGCGGCGTCGCGAAGGAAGTGAAGTAGAAGGACGCACCGGCCGCACTGCTGCGACAAATGGATTGAGTACGGTTGACGGAGGGGCGAAACTGACATCGCGCCGGCTTCCGGAATGGCCGCCGGCGCAGGAGAAGGAACCGCATGCCCTCATCAGGCTCAACCGCGACCCCGGAAGGCGGCGGGCTTGTTCTGCTTGCCGCCCCGCGCGGCTTCTGCGCCGGCGTACAGCGCGCGGTGGAGATGATGGATGCCGCGCTTTCGAGAATGATTCCGCCCGTTTACTGTCTGCGGGAGATTGTCCACAACCGGCAGGTTGTGGAGATGTACCGGTTGCGCGGAGTCCGGTTCGTGCCTTCGCTTGACGAGGTGCCGGAGAGGGCGACGATCGTGTTCAGCGCGCACGGTGTGGCGCCGGATGTGCGCGCCGAGGCCGAACGGCGAGGCATGCGGATCGTGGACGCCACCTGCCCGTTCGTCACGAAGGTGCACTCGGAAGTCAAACGCTATGCGCGCAACGGCTACAGCATCGTGATGATCGGGCACCGCCGCCACGACGAAGTGCTGGGTGTGGCGGGTGAAGCGCCCGGCGCTGTCGCCGTGGTGGAGAACGAGGCCGAAGCCGCCAGCTTCACGCCGGCAGACCCGGACCGCGTGGCGGTCGTTACGCAGACAACGCTCAGCCAGTCGGAAACCGAACACGTCACGGCTGTGCTTAAGTCGAGATTCCCGTCGCTGGAACGACCCGTCAAAGACGATGTATGCTACGCCACGACGAACCGGCAGAAGGCGGTGCGCGAACTTGCGCGGCGCTGCGCGCTGATAGTGGTGCTCGGGTCGCGCAACAGCTCGAACACGCTGAGGCTGGCGGAAGTGGCCAAGTCGGCCGGGACCCGCGCGGAAGTCGTCAGCACGCTCGCGGAACTGGCGGAACTGCCGCTCGACCCGGCATCGGCCCTGGGGATGACAGCCGGCGCTTCCACGCCGGACAGCATGGTTGAACAAGCGTTGCAACATCTCAGGGCGCGCGGGTTCGGAGAGGTGCGGGAGTTGAAGGTCACAGACGAGGATCTGCGTTTCCCGCTGCCGCGGGAGCTGAGGGACTGATACAGGAGATGAGCGCTTACAGGCATCTGTTCGGCCCCGTTCCATCACGGCGGTTCGGCCGTTCGCTCGGGATAGACCTTACCCCGAACTGCACGTGCAGTTTCGATTGCGTATTCTGCCAGGTCGGGCGCACCGCCGAGCTGACCCGGAAAAGAAAGGAATACGTTCCGACGGACGAGGTGCTCGCGGAGCTGCGTGACTGGATGGAGAACGACGGCAAGGCGGACGTGGTGACGCTTGCGGGCTCCGGCGAACCGACCCTGCACACCCGGTTTGGCGAAGTGCTCGAGGCCATCGCGGGAAGCGGGCGGTATCCGGCAGTGCTGTTGAGCAACGGGACGACCTTCGATCTGCCGGAAGTGCGCGAGGACGCACGGAAAGCCGACATCGTGAAAGTGTCGCTGAGCGCGTGGGACGACGCGTCGCTCCGCAGAATCAACCGGCCGGCCGAAGGCGTCAGATTCGGCGCGGTGCTGGACGGCTACCGTGCTTTCCGGCGCGGTTTCGGGGGCCAGTTCTGGGCGGAAGTGTTTGTTGTGCCCGGCGTGAACGACGGTCGGGACGCGATGGCGCGCATAGCGGAGCTCGCGGGGTCGGTCGGGTTTGACCGCGTGCAGTTGAACACGGCCGTGAGGCCGGCGGCGGAGAAGACGGTCGCGCCGCTTCCGGTTGACCTGCTGAATGAGCTTGCGGAGTTGTTCCATCCGCGGGCGGAGGTCGTGATGCAGTTCGTGCCTGGGTCGGAAGCGCCGGCCGCCGACAGCGTGAAGCTGCTGGCGATGCTCAGGCGCCGGCCCTGCACCGCCGAGCAGGTCGCAGTACTGTTCGGCCTGGAGCCCGACAGTTGCCGGGCAGTACTCGACAGTCTTGTGCGCCGCGGAACCGTTGCCACGCGCACTGTCGGTTGCGACTTGTACTACTCGGCTTTCTCCGAATAGCCGCTTGCCCCGACACTTCGCCGTGTCTCATGAACACCCTCCGGCCGCGCGCGGCGGTCACATGAGACGCAGGGCCCCCGTGGCTCGGTCATCCATAACAGGCCCGCCATCAAAGTTTTGCGTGCAACGTCCGACATTCGCTCTGTCGTGGCACAATTCAAGCTGGATGACTGAGCTGCAATAGAATGGGGGTTCGCACAATGGCTTCGAAGTCTGACGAAAACCTGTCATCTGCCATCAGGCTTGCCGATGAGATGAACAGTCTTGCGAACGACGGCGACGAGTACAGCCAGGATGATGGGTGTTGCGTGCTGTACGGTATTGTGAGGGACTGCGCTTTCAAGATACGTTTACGTGCGCTGCAGGAGCTTGAACGGCACCGTACAAAGAAGCGCACGAACGGACAACGGGTGTAGGAGCGAGGCTGAACAGACATAGGCAAACAGAGAGGGGACTCGAGATGAGAAGGTACCTTGCGCCGTTACTGGCGTTAGTGTCTCTTGCCGCGGTTGCGGCGGACGAAGGCGGGTGGACAACCGATTTCAGCGCGGCGAAAAAAGAGGCCGCGAAACGTGGTGTGCCCATACTGGCCGACTTTTCCGGCTCGGACTGGTGCGGCTGGTGCATCAGGCTGGACAAGGAGGTTTTCTCGGAGGCGGACTTCAGGAAGTTTGCGGCGGACAACTTCGTGCTCTTCCTGGCTGACTTCCCGAACGCAAAGCCACAGACCGACGCGTTGAAGGCGCAGAACGCCGCCCTTGCCGAGAAGTACGGGGTGCAGGGGTTTCCCACGGTCCTGATTCTCGATGCCGAGGGCAAGGTAATCGGGAAGACCGGCTACCGTCGGGGCGGCGCCGCGGCGTACATCGAGCACCTGAAAGGTTTCCTCGGCCCGAACAGGGGATGACCGCCACAGTGCGCGCCAGCACGGGCGGCGGGTTGAGCGCGGCCTCGCGGACCTTTTGCAGGGCCGTGTGGCGGCGTTTGGGCGAATAGCAATTTCAACCAACCGTCAGCGTGCTATTATCGGACAACAGTCTGGCGGGTATGCGTGAGGTCAGGAGGTCGGAGTGACCGGACGCGGCAGGCATTTTGAGATCCGATTCAAGGGTGTTCCGCTGAGCGGCGGAAGCGCCATCGCGAACGTGTGCATGTTCGATGACAAGAAGCATCACACCGTCCACGCCGGGCCGATCGACGCCAGTGAAGCCGAGGTCGAGATAGAGCGCCTGCGCGCAGCCATCGGCTCGGTCGGGGTGCAGCTCGAGGAGATCCATGCGCGGGTCGAGCGCGAGGTCGGGCCGGCCGAGGCCGGCATATTTGCCGCGCAGAAGATGATCCTTGAGGACCCCGCCCTTGTCGGGAACATGATCGCGGCCATTCGGACGCTCAATGTGAACGCCGAGTCAGCCGCGTCGGAGGCCCTGAACGCATACGAGACGAGAATACTCGCGCTCGACGATGCCTACATGAAGGAGCGGGCGTCGGATTTCGGTGAACTCCGCAGGCGTCTTGTTGACAACCTGACCGGCAGCTCGCCGGCAGCGGCCTGCGCCGAGGATCAGTGCCGCCGCGGGCACGGCAGGATCGTCGTCACCGAGGAGCTGACCCCTTACATCACGCTCGAACTCGACACCGGCCATGTGCTCGGATTTGTTGCCGAGCGCGGCGGCCCCAGCTCGCACGCGGCCATTCTTGCCCGCGCCCTCGGGATTCCGGCCGTCGGCGGCGTGCAGGGAATACGGAAGCACGTCCACTGCGGCGCCGAAATCATGGTGGACGGTGACTCGGGTGAAGTGGTCGTCTGGCCGAGCGAAGAAACGCTCGCGCGGCTGACTGCCCGGGCATCGGCTCGGCTGCGCGTGCCGGCGCCGGAGGCTCCGCTGGCCGACGTCAAAGTGATGGCGAACATCAACCTCGCCGGCGACGCAGCGCTCGCTCTTGAAATGAAGGCTGACGGGATCGGCCTCTACCGTACGGAATTCGAACTGATTGCCGCCAACCGGATGCTCTCGGAAGAAGAGCTGTTCTCCCGGTATGTCAAAGTTGTCAGCGCGATGGAGGGGAAGAAGGTAGTGTTCCGGTTGCCCGACATAGGCAGCGACAAGCCGGCGCCCGGGCTGGAATCCCTGCCGGAAGAGAACCCGGCCCTTGGGATGCGGGGCGCGCGGCTGCTACTCCGACATCCCCATGTGCTTGCCGCCCACGCCCGGGCCATAGCCAGGGCATCGCGCGAGGGGCCTGTTGCCGTGCTCTACCCGATGATCATAGACGCGGCTCAGTTTGTCCGGCTGCGGGAGGCGTTCCTTGCGGCAGTCCACGGCATTGAAACGGGCGGGGTCTCGCACGGTGCAATGTTCGAAGTGCCGTCCGCGTGTCTTGATGCGGAAGCGATACTGCGCGAGGCGGACTTCGCAAGCATCGGGACGAACGACCTTATTCAGTACCTTTTCGCCGCGGATCGGAACAACGAGCAGGTTTCCGGCGAGGTCAGCACGTCGCACCCTCTGTTCTGGGGTGTGGTGAAGTCGCTTGTGGCCGCCGGTGCGGCACGCGGACGGGAGGTGTCCGTTTGCGGTGAGATTGCCGGCGAGGCGGGCAACGCCGCGATGTTCACGGATATCGGCATAAAGACTTTGAGCGTCAGCCCGCGGCGCATTTCGGACCTCAGACGGGCGCTCCGCGCGCGACGCGGCGGCTGAAGGGGCAAGTCGTTTTGTCATCCCCGCGGGCGCTGCGACGCGGGGCCAGGGCAGGCGTTGCGCGCAGCGTGGAAAAGTGTTTGCGCGCCATTGCGGCGCGCGAAGAAACAAGGAGGGTACGCAGGAGATGAAACTTGCGGGAACAAACACGGCGAGAAACCTGATGGCGGCGTTTGCCGGCGAATCCCAGGCGCGGAACCGTTACACGTACTTTGCGTCCGCGGCGAAGAAGGAAGGTTTCGTGCAGATATCGAACATCTTCGAGGAGACGGCGAACCAGGAAAGGGAACACGCCAAGCGACTCTTCAAGTTCATGGAAGGTGGCGAGATTGAGATCACCGGCGCCTTCCCGTTCGGCGTGATTGCAGCGACGCGCGACAACCTGCTTGCAGGCGCCGCCGGCGAGCACTACGAATGGAGCGAGATGTACCCCGGTTTCGCCTCCGAGGCGCGCAAGGAAGGTTTCGTGCAGATAGCCGACGTTTTCCAGGCGATCGCAGTTGCCGAAAAACAGCACGAGAAGCGGTACCTCGCGCTTGCGAAGAACATTGAGACGGGGATGGTGTTCAAGAAGAGCAGCAGGGTGATCTGGCGCTGTGCCAACTGCGGCTACGTTCACGAAGGAACCGATGCGCCGGGCATATGTCCGGCCTGCACGCACCCGCAGGCGCATTTCGAAGTGCTCGCCGAGAACTGGTAGACAGGTCCGGCAGTGCGGAAAGACAGCATTCCACACGGCGGTGCGCGCCGGCATGGCGCGCGCCGCCGCCGGATGAAGGAGGTCAGTCGGCCATGCTAAGACCGCTCGCCGTTCTCGCCGCCCTGTTTGCGGCCTCGGTTTCGTTCGCTACGCAGCCTTTCGAAGTTACGGTTGCCGGCGGCCTGGGCGCCGGCGGGATTGAGACTATCGAGGTCTCGATCAGCGTTCCCGAGAAGCATCATCTCTATGCAGCGCGCACGTCGGTTGTCGGCGTGGATGGCACGCTGCTGTCGCCCGAACCATATTCAATCGAGCCGACTGCCGTGCGCAAGCCCGACCCATTCACGGGCGAGATGGAGGACCTGTTCGAGTCGAACACCGTGATCCGCCACGCCCTCCTTGCGGCCGGACCGTCCGGCGCCGTCGTGCGGGTCAGTCTCCAGGGCTGCAGCGAGACCATCTGTTTCCGGCCCCAGTCCGTCGTTCTTCGTCCCGGCGTCGCCCAATCCGGCGAAGCGACTGCGACGGACACGGCGGCTGGATCGCCCGCTGAAGCCATGACTGCCGCCGGGTTTACGGTGGCGAGGAAGGTGTCCGGGTTTCTGCCCGCGGACGAGTTCCTGGCCTTTCTCAAGGGCAGTGGCGCGGCAGCGCCTGAACCCGCCCGCAAACCGTGGGCGATTCTGCTCTTCGTTCTCACCGGCGGCCTGCTGCTGAACCTGACGCCGTGTGTGCTGCCGATGATCCCGATAAACATAGCCATAATAGGCGCGGGGACGCGGGGCGGGTCGCGGGCCCGGGGGCTGCTCCTCGGCGGCGCTTACGGTCTGGGCATTTCAATAGCCTACGGCGTCCTCGGGGTGGTTGCTGTGCTGACCGGCGCTAAGTTCGGAACACTCAACGCGTCGCCGGTGTTCAACCTGGCCATAGCCGCGTTGTTCCTTGTGCTTGCCCTCGGGATGTTCGGCGTCATCAACGTGGATCTCTCGCGATTCCAGTCGGCTGGGCCGCGCGGCGGAGGCGGCGGGGTGGCTGCCGCGTTCATCCTCGGCGCCGTGGCCGCTCTGCTGGCGGGCGCGTGCGTTGCGCCTGTTCTGATATGGGTGCTTGTTCTTGCCGCCGATCTCTACGCGGCCGGCAACCCGGCCGGGCTGGCGCTGCCGTTTCTGCTTGGCGCGGGGATGGGGCTCCCGTGGCCGTTTGCCGGCGCCGGGCTCTCGTTTCTGCCCAAGCCCGGCAAGTGGATGAACTACGTGAAGTACGCTTTCGGGATAGCGATACTTGCCACGGCCTTGTGGTATGGCAGCGTGGGCGCGCGGCTTCTCAGGGCCGGGGCCGGCGGGACCGCGGCGGACCTCGAATCGCAGCTTTCGGCCGCTGCACGCTCGGGCAAGCCCGTGCTGCTTGACTTCTGGGCGACCTGGTGCAAGAACTGCCACGAGATGGAAAGGACCACGTTCCGCGAACCGCGGGTTGCTGAGGCGATGAAGGAATTCACGCTGGTCAAGTTCCAGGCCGAGAAACCGCAGGAGCCGGAGGTCGCCGCCGTGATGGATCGCTATGGCGTGCCGGGGCTGCCCACCTACGTCATTCTCGAACCCGCGGGCGGCTGGGTGACCCAGTGAGTGCCGGATCCGGTTCTTGCGGGCTTCCGACCCAGCTTGCGTTCGTCGTGGTCGGGGCTTCCGGCGATCTCGCGGCAAGGAAGATATATCCAGCTCTCTTCTCCCTGTACTGCCGCGGCCTGCTGCCGGCCGATTTCCATGTTGCAGGTTTCGCACGGACCTCTCTGGACAACGACAGCTTTCGCGAACGGATAGCGGCCAACCTGACATGCCGTTACACGCCGGAACACGACTGTGCGGCGAAGACGAAGGCGTTCCTTGACCGCTGCATCTATGTTCCGGGCGAATACGGGTCGTCCGACTCGTTTCTGGATCTCTACTCGCAACTGCGGGACGCCGGCGCGGGCGGGGCCAGCCTGCTCTTCTACCTGGCCATCCCGCCATCGGTCGTGCTGGATGTGTCGCGCGCGATGGCGGCGGCCGGGCTCGTGCACTGCGGCCGGAGGGAGGAACCTTGGACCCGCGTGGTGGTCGAGAAACCGTTCGGACGGGACCGGGAGTCCTCCGACGAACTTGCCGCGCGAATAGCGAAGGTATTCGCTGAAGAGCACACCTACCGGATAGACCACTATCTCGGAAAGGAGATGATCCAGAATCTCCTGGCCCTGCGCTTCGCCAACGTGATCTTCGAGCCACTGTGGAACCGGCGCTACGTCCGGAGCGTGCAGATCTCGTGGAAGGAGGACCTCGATGTGCGCGGACGCGCCGGCTATTTCGACGGGATCGGCATAATCCGCGATGTGATGCAGAATCACCTTCTGCAGATGCTCGCGCTCGTGGCGATGGAGCCGCCGGCCGGGCTTGACGCGCACTCGATCCGGGATGAGAAGGTGCGGGTGTTGCGCGCGGTGCCGCCGGTGCTGCTTTCCGACGCCGTCCTCGGCCAGTATTCAGCCGGGGACTTGCGCGGCGTTGCCGTGCCCGGGTATGCAGGGGACCCTTCAGTCAAGCCGGGATCCAGGACTCCGACATATGCCGCCGCGTTGCTGAAGGTGGACAACGAACGGTGGCACGGAGTGCCTTTCCTGCTCTGCGCGGGGAAGGGACTCGACGCGCGGATGACGGAAATACGCATCCAGTTCCTGCCGGCGGCCGGCGGTCTTTTCAGGAGTGCGGAAGGGTGTCCGGAGACAAATGAGCTGGTGATACGGGTGCAGCCGGACGAGGCGGTATATTTCCGGATCATGAACAAGGCGCCTGGGCCGGGAATGAAGCTGGTTGCGCGCAGTCTTGACCTGAAGTACAGCTCGGCATTCGAGGAAACGATCCCTGAAGCCTACGAGAACCTGTTGCTCGACGCCATCCGTGGCGACCGCAGCCTCTTCATCCGATCCGACGAACTTGCCGCGGCGTGGGACATTTTCACTCCGGCTCTCAGGGAGATTGACGAACAGGCGATCGAACCGGAATACTACGCCTTCGGCTCGCCGGGCCCGCATAGCGCGGACGAACTGGCTGCCCGGCTGGGCCTGACGTGGGGCGCGACGGCTCCATGGTGTCCGCTTGACGTGCCCGGCTCTGCCGAAGGATTACGATGCAAGTAAGAAGATTCGACACATACGGCGCGATGGAACGCGAGGCGCTTGCGCTGATGATGGAGCACATGACTGCGCCGTCCACCGAACCGCACGCGGTGATCCTGTCCGGCGGGCGGACTCCGATCGGGCTTTACGAGCATATTCACCGCCGCCCGTTCAAGGCCGATCCGTCGTTGTCCGTCATCGTAAGCGACGAGCGGTATGTGACGATTGAGTCGCCGGAAAGCAATTTCGGAAACATGCGCGAGATGCTCTCCGCCATCGGGGTTGCCGATTCGGCGATTCTGCGCGTGCACACGGAGCTGCCGCTGGACCAGGCTGCAGACAGGTATAACGATGAACTGACGGCTTTCGCGCTTGGCGGCGGAGCGATCTCGCTGGGGCTGCTCGGGCTGGGGGAAGACGGGCACGTCGCGTCGCTCTTCAGCGTGGCGGATGTGCGCGCCGGAGTCGGCCGCATGGCCATCGCGGTGCGGCGCGACCCGGGGCCGCACCGGGTGTCGGTCACGCCGGCGCTGCTTCGCACGGCCGGCCGGCTGATCTTTCTCGTGGCCGGCCCGCGCAAGGCCGCGATCGTTGAAAAGATGCGGTCCGAGCCGGAGACTCTCGTTGCCGGTCAGGCGGTCGAGGGATCGGCAACGGAGCCGGAAATCTGGTATTCCAAGTCGTTGTAGAAACGGAGGTGACGAATGACTGCTCAGCAGACCTGTAAGGGCGATCACAAGGGACATCTTTGCGTGCTCGTCAGCAAGGGCAAGATAGACGAGATACGCGAACTGGTGCGTGAGCCTCGCTATATCTGTTTCAACTGCGGCCGCGTTGCCGATTCGGAAGCCAACCTCTGCAATCCCATGCCGCTTGGCAAGTAGCGGTCACTTCCACCTGACGGTGCGGTACGGGAAAGCGGGGAACAAGATCTGTGCCCCCTGATCTCGCATGCCGACTTTCGTCTTCTTTGCGAAGCGCCGGTTCTGCACAACCAGCTGACCTTCTCCCCTGAAACTGGACCAGTTTGAAAGAGAGTCCTCTGGTGGCTAGAGTAGCCGAAGGAGGGCACGATGCGAGGCAAGCGGTTCAGTGAAGAGCAGATCATTGGGGTGCTGAAGGAAGC
>VGWI01000022.1 GCA_016873655.1 Lentisphaerota bacterium | reverse complement strand
TGACTCGGGAATCGGCCGCCAGTATCGTCGCCGTGCGTGTGGCGACACGTTCGCAGGTTCTCTGGTACCAGCGCGCGAACGCGCCCCATTTCTCGCGTGCCCAGTCGGCGGCGTCCACGTTCAGTACCGTAGGGATGCCGCGGAGTCGTGGAAGCCAGACAATCGGCGAGTTGCCGACGATACAGTAGTAGGCGATGTCGCAGCGGCTGAGCATCAGGTGAGCCGTGGAAAGCGCAGTGTGGGTGATCGTGTCGAGATGCTTCGTTGGCACGGAGGGCAGGGACACGATCCTGACGCCGCGGTATTCGCGGCCGACGTCGCCCATGAATCGAGATCGGTTATAGACGGTCACCTCGTGACCGCGCGCCGCGAGGCGGACGGCGAGCTGCTCGTAGAACGTCTCGAATCCGCTGTACCTGGCCGGAATTCCGCGTGAGCCGAGGAAGGAGATTCTCATTCGGGAGCCCCGCGTTGACGCGGTGAATCCAATTCGGAATGCACCCTGGAAACCATGTCCGACACCTGCTCTGCCGAAACGGACTCCAGGCAAACATAGGAAGGCATTTCGCACCGGTCCATGCATGGATGGAACGAGCACGAACGGCTGCAGAGAACGTTTGACTCGTTACCGTACGGCGCAAACCAGTCCGGCTCGCCGGAGCCAAAGACCGCGACCACGCGTTTGCCCATTGCAGCGGCGAGGTGCGATACGAGCGAGTCATTGCAGAGGACGGCATCCACTTCTCCAAGTATGCCTGTGAGGACGTCAAGCGATGTTGATGTAACGACGCGGTGCGAGGACGATCTGGGCGTTGGCGCCGGCTCTGACCCGGTTTGGATGATAGTGACCGGGATATCCCTCGGGGTGAAGAAGGTGTCGACAACGCGCTGGAACCGTTCCAGGGGCCAGCGTTTTGATTGGAGCCTTCCTCCGGCATGGACGGCCCAGCTCGTTGTTTGTCGCGAAGCCGGTACGGACCGGGCATGGTTGTGCCGGGCTGTGAACCATGGGGTTGTCATGTCGATTTCGAGGTCGAGGGCGCTGGCGAGTTGCTGCCAGTCGCGCAAGTGCGACTGACGGTACTGTTGACGCAGTATGGGTCGGGTCAGGAGCGGTGAGCCGGTGACGACCGAGAGAACACCCTCAAGAACGCGTGCCGTGCGCATCTGGCGCCGACGCCATGGCCTGTTGTGGGCCAGGTAGTTCTCCTGTCGAACCGGGAACCCGATGCGTTCCGGAGCGCCGGATAGGGCCATCAGCAGGTGTGACCGCGGGTCCGCCCATGAACACACTGCGGTGTGGGGACGTGTCGCGCGCAAGCATCGGACAAGAGCGGCAATGTTCCCCCGGAGGTAGCGGGCGAGCCGGTACTTTCCCGTTTCTGCCAGCCACGGCGGGTCCCACGTCACGATGCGTGACAGCGGTGCCGCCATTGCCGCGAGAGGGGCAGACGTGGTGGAGCAGCAGACGGTCAGTTCGAAGGATCTTGCCGCCGCACGCAGGAACGGCATGCTCATCACGGCGTCGCCGAGCATCCGGAGTTCAACAACGAGGAGCCGGTCCCGCCTCTCGACGTCATTGCTCATTCGTGTTCCTTCACCTGCATGGCCACATGCCGCCAGTCTGCATCGGCTCCGAGCAGCTCCGTGTGCGGAAGGTATGCAGATGAGTAGTCCAGAAAGGCGCGGAATTCATGGCGGACGCTGTTGAAATCGTCAAAGATCAGGATATCGCCGGGGCGCATGTGGGGGTGCAGCGAGCACAGAACAAAGAGCGTTGACGAGTACAGGTCTGCGTCCATATGTATGACTTTCCTGCACGATGCCAACTCGGCCCGATTTGACTCAACCCATGCGGGAAGCGTTTCCTGGAAGAGCCCTTTCACGAACCGGCCGCGCGGATCTCCTACGTCGGGGACGGCTCCTTGAGTTGAGAAAAGGCCCTTGCGTGCGCGCCTTCCCCAGTCTTCCGGAAGTCCCGTGAAGGTGTCGAATCCGACAAATCGGGAATCAGCGCAGCGGTTCGTCCGCATCCACCATCGGATGGAATCGCCCTTGAAGACACCGAATTCCAGGTACAGGATACGCGATTCGGACAAGCCCTTGGCTGCGGACAGGGCGGAGTACAACTCCTCCCTCGAGTGGAACCCGGCGCCGATCTCACAGGTGGGCATGGCCCGCGCCAGTTCCGAAAGCTGGGGGAACACGGCCAGCCTCATGCAGAGGGATCTGAGATCACGCGGAAACACCCATGCGCGGGTGAGAAGAAGTCGTTTCAGCAACGCTTTCATTCGGTCTGCGCCCCCGCGGTTGCCCGCTCAGTCCGCGACGGGAGCCCGTCCTCTATGGCAATCATGGCCATGCCGCAGAGCATCAACTGGTAGCTCGGGAAATGACCGGCGATCCAGGAGAACAACGCCCACGAAAGCGATGAGGAAAACGCGGCGAAAGCGATCACGAAACGGTATCCGTCGAGCTCATTCCGCAGCAGAGGCAGCAGCGCCCGCCGCAGGAAGGCGATGAATGTGGCCGCGTAGAGCGCTGCGCCGACGAGGCCCAGCACGCCCAACACCGTCCACAGGCCTGACTCATACGAGCCCATTTCCGCGGCTATGAAAGCCCGTTCCTCCAGGCTGGTGTGCGGCACATCGTAGTGTTCGGCATATGGTTTCACCATTCTCCCGAGGAGCATGGCGACAGGCGACTCGCTCCATCGCGCCATTCCGAGCCGGATGAGTTCCTTGTGCCAGATGTTGCTCAATTCAACTGAGCGATGGATATCGGTGAACTGGCTGTCCACGACGGCGACTGAAAGAGCCCTTCTGACCGTCGAAGGCAGTTTGTATATGTAATCCGGCTCGGCATTAAGCCACAGCAGCGCGCATCCGACGATCACGATGCCGGCTGCGGCCATGGCCGACCGTCTTGTGACGACAGCCCAGGTGACGGCAGTCACGAATCCTATGCCGAGGCTGATTCGTCCCCCGCCGAAGAACAGCGAGAAGACAGCCGCTGCGGCCATCAGGTAGCAGGCGATCCGGCGCGGCCGTGTCCTTGCTGACTGGGCGAACGCCAGCGACAAGGTTTCCAAGGGGATTGCAACGGTGCGCAGGTCGCTGGCTCCTGCAGTGGCCGCGGGCAGCAACACATTCAGGAATCCGGCAAAGGCGCTTCCGGGGAAGACAAGTGAAAGTGCGCCCAAACCGAGGCGCAGAACGCCGGCCGCGTACATCGTAATGAGCGCAGCAGGCAGCTTGGCTGTCGAGGCGAAGAAATGAAACAACAGCAGGAACACCATCGGCCACAAACCGTGCATGTACACACGGAGGACGCTGCCGATGGCGCCGAACGCAAAATGCTTGAGCCAAAGCGCGTTCGCGATGGCATGGAACAGGAAGTAGGCCAGAAGCAGATAGAATGGCAGAGGAAGGCGCCTGCGGCGCTGAAACATGCCGGGATTCATCAACACCGCGGGGATCAACGCCAGGAAAGCCAGGACGAGTGACAGTTCATGGAAGAAGAGACGGAATGTCAATTGTATGATCCCGCCGAAGGTGTAGGAGACCGGGACTATGAGCCACCAGCTCTTCCGGGCGAACAGAACCCATGCGAGGACCGCAATCGGCAGCATGCGCAGGACGACTACCTCGAGGCCGCCGTATGCAAACGCTTTCTGGAACTGCAGAAGGCCGAGGAAGGTGATCGCGATCAGGATGACCGGCACAAGTCCTCGCATTGATGTGAATGGACGTGAACTGTTTGAACTCATTGGTTTCCTTGGAGTGTTTCCCAACGTCAGGCTGCCGCAATCAAGTCCGCGAACATTCTCGCGCCCTTTGCCTCGTCGTGGCAGCTTCTCTGGAATCCGGGATTCAACGGCAAACGGGCTGATGCAGCCTTGAGTAGGATGGCTGTGATGGCATCGGGCCGGAGAGGGTCGAACCTGTAGTCTGCGTCCTTTACGACTTCCGGCAGACTGGCCACGTCGGACACGGCAGCCGGGCATCCGCATCCCATCGCCTCGAGGGGAGGGAGGCCGAACCCTTCATCGAGCGAAGGGTAAATCAACAGATCGGCGGCTGCGTAGAGCCCTGGCATATCATCGGGCGGAATGAAGCCAGGCATCACTATGCTGGAGCCGATTCCAAGGCGCGAAACAATCCCGGCGATATCCGGAACAAGGCCGGGGATGGGGGCGGGGATTCTGCCCGCCAGGACCATCGGCGGGCAGGCTGTACGGCGCATGGCCGCGGAATAGGCCTCAAGCATCGCCGGGATGTTCTTCCTTATGTCGTATCCGCCGGCATACAGCCAGAAGCGTGATGGGAGTGAGTGGCGGGCTCTTACCATCGGCGCATTCCGCGCTGCAAGGCCAGGTTCATACTCGGGCGGGAGCCATTCCGGAATGCAGCGGACTCGTTCCGGGCGAATGCCCGTTCTCTGCATGATCTCGCGGCGCACGAACTCCGATGGCGACACAACATACGTCGCGTGTCTCAGAAAGCGTTCTCTCGTGCCGACAAGCATCCTTCGCAGCCCGGAACGACCGAGGTAGCTCGGGAAGTGCCTGTTCGCGAAGTCGTGGTGCGCAACGATGCAGCGGCGCGGGGCGATGGGGCTCCAGAAAGGAACCGGGCTGAACAGGATGGAGTCCGGCCATTTCAGTCTGGCCGTCACTCCGAGCGCGATCTGCCACGCCGCTTCATCAACCAGCTGGTTCCCTGTCTCCGTGCACGCCACATGGAGCAACTTGCAGGACGAAGGCAGGTCAAGCGATCGGAATCGCGGCCAGGACGGCAGCGCAACGCGCAGATTGCACCGGTCCGAAGCATGCCCAGCGAGCGCATGGATCAGAGATCGCGTGAACACGCCGAATCCAGTGTCCGGCGCGGCGAGCGGGTACCCGTTAATGAGGACTTTGCGCATATATGAGTCCGGGACAGGCGTCCGGTTCGACCGGGTTGTATCCGAATCCGCGCAGCAACTCTGCGCAAGTCTCGAAAGTCCGTTTGCCATCGCGAAGGTGGTATGCCTGGATGAGAAGGACGGGTCTTTGCTCGCGCAGCACTTCACCCGCGCCCTGGAGCGCCTCAACCTCGGAGCCCTCAATGTCCATCTTGATCAGTCCGACCTTTGTCGAAGAATGTTCCTTCGCCCAGTTGTCCAGCGTGGTGGCCCGGACCGACTCATGGAACGGCATTTCCGCCAGAGCGGAGCTCGCGCCATGCACGGCGCTCATCGCGCCGTGCGTCCTGAAAGTCAGTGCTTCCTCATTGTTCCATAGAGCGCGCGGCACGATGTCCACGCGGCCGGCCATGCCGTTCATGCGCAAGTTGCGGCGGAGAAGGACGCGTTGGCGCAGGGATGGCTCGAACGCGACGATGGAAGCCGAGGGAAACGCAACACCCGCGGCCACGCTGAAGAGGCCAACCGCGGCACCCGCATCCAGAATGGCGCCGTCCGGCGTGCTGTCACGCAGCACGGTGAAGTACGGCGCGATCTCGTCGTCGAACGACTCCTGGCGCGCGTCGGGCCACCAGCGCGGATTGACGACGCGGATGTTAGCGTCCCTGAACCTGATGGCGCGGCGCCGCATGGCAAGGTACGCGTCAAGCAATCTCGCAGCGCGTTTCACGGCATCGGGCACAGGTGTCACGAAGCGGCCTGCCCCCCGCGGCTGGCGGATTTATCGATGTCATGAATAGTCGTCTCCAGGCGCTCGCGCATGGCGTCCAGACTGAAGACACGGCTTCGCTCTATCGCAGCGGCGGCCATCCTGCGCCGCAGCGGCTCATCCGCCGCGAGCTCAAGACTTCTTGAGGCAAGTGCCTCCGCGGAACTCCACAGGAAGCCGTGTACGCCGTCATGCACTATTTCCGGCTGGCCGCCGGCGTTGAAGACGACAGGGACGCATCCGGCTGACATGGCTTCGACGGTGGGCATGCCGAAATGCTCGGCGTTCTGGGGGTGAGCGGCCAGGTCCTGCCCGAAACCGGCGCAGTGCCAGTAGATCGATGCGGTTGAATAGAGCGCCCTGACATCGCATTCAGGGGCGTTTGCGTGAAAGATGACAGGCAGGTTCCCTGCCTGCCGGCGGAGGTCTTCCACGAACTGCGTGTCCTGAACGTAACCGGCGATGTGCAATTCCCATCCTGACAGTCCGGACGAGCACAGTCTGCCGAAGGTCTCGATACCCATGTCGAATCGCTTGACATGGCCCCCGCTTCTGAAGAAACGACCGACCATCAGGATGATGCGCTTTTTCATGCCCGGCCGGTAGTTCCGAAGATCTATCCCGGGGTAGAGGAGTTCGGCATCGCGGTTCCAGCGCGCGGCCACATGCCTGGCCGAGTATTCCGACAGGGTGAGGATCTTTCCGTAGCTGGAAATTGATGGTTCGAGCGTACGCGAGTGCCATGCGCGGTACGGGGCCATGTAGAGCGAATGAAGCGGGCCTCTGGCCCGGAGCATGGCCGCCTGGTCCCAGGGGAAGAAGACATAGAGGAGTCCTATGCGGGCGCGGTTACGGACGAGGTCTCCGGACTCGCCGTTCAGGAAGACATCGTAGCCGGTTGTAAGCGGAGAGATGAGAGTTGACGTGAATACCTTCCTATACCGCATGCCCTGGGGGCGCGTTTCGAAGAACCTGTCAAGCAGCCGAACAAGAAGTCCAGCGCCGTCTCGCAGGCTCCGTATCCGCAGACCATCCGTATCCAGCCCGAACAGGTCGCTGACCCTCTCGGCGGTGAGTTGGCCGGCCGTGAGAAGAGTTACCTGGTGGCGTTGTGACATGCATCGCGCCATTTGGAGCATGAGCTTGTCCGCGCCCCCCGCGGACCGGAGGGAACTCATATGAACCGCAATATTCATCTGTTGCCGGCCCGGGCTCGGATGCCGAAGAACATCGCCAGGTACGTGCGTGTCGGAATCCGGAGACTCGCGGCGAACCTTGTCAGCACCATCGCGTTTATGTATGTCGGAACGATGACGGCCGGAGCAAGCAACCCCCAGATGCCGAAACGCGGGGCCAGCAGGAAGGCTGCAGCAAGGGTGCTCGCTCCCGTAAGCAGCGACCGCCAGGCAAAGGGACACACGTTCTCGCTGAGGACAAGGGAAAAGTGCAGAGAGCGATTCATCTGGATAAGCCATGCGAGCAGGAAGACGATGCGCGGCCAGAACGGGAGGAGTTGGGTGCGCGCGCCCAGGAGGTCGAGAGCGAGCGGCACCGGCCCAGCCAGGGCCATGGCTCCTGCCAGGAACGTCAGGTTCGACAGGCGGATCTTCTGCACGAAAAGCAGGGCCATTTGGCTCAGGTAGCCTTGCACGCGCAGTATGTTCATGTGCGGCACCTTCACATGCACCCAGATGGCGCTGAGCGCGATCAGGCTCGATACCATCCTGACCGTCAGTCCGAGCGACGCGGTTGTGGCAAGGTCAAGGAAGGCGCTGGAAACGAGAACCAAGGCGGGCATTGCCATGTAGGCGGCGAACGAGTGAGCCGCCGTTCTCCACGCGTTCGGCCACAACCCCGCGACAAGCCTCCATTTTGGCCTTCCTGAGACGCGCGGCAGGTATCCAGCGTATCTGCGAAATGCGGAGCGGGCCGCGAAGCGGTACAGGAGTTCCATCGCGACGTTGCCCGCCATGAGGGCCCAGACACCAAAACCCATGAGCAGCCCGGCGGCAGTTACCAACATGTAGGCTACGACGCTGCATACGACTATCTGGTGCAATCGCCGGACTTGGTTGATGCCGGAAAGCAGCGAAGGCCACTGGTGGCCGGAGAACACCCACGCAAAGAGAGTTATGTATACTATCCATCCTGTTCTCAGGTCGGCGCTGTCCGGGATGGATGATGTGACACGCCATACCCACGCCGTCCCGGCGCTCGCCAGCACGATCCAGCACACGGTGGCAAAGGCCCTGTAGTAGAAGCGCAGTGCGACGAGCAGTTCGGCCATGGCCTGGCGGTTGGGTTCCGGTCCAGTGTCATTTTCCGGCGGTTTGGAGAAGCCGAATGTCAGCAAACTGTCGGCGCCGGCCCACAGATATGCCGCGGCCCTGGCCATGCTCGTCGAGAAGCCGTCATTTATGACAAGGGGAATACTGACAAGGCTCAGGAAGACGTACCAGACTCCCAGTTCTTCCGTTGGCACCAGTCTGAGTATCAGTGGAAGGAGCGCCATGACGCTCCCGGCCCTGAGCACGCCTGATAGAAGTCCCCATGCTGCCGCGCTGCCGAAGGCTTTCCTTCCCAGCCGGCCCATCAACGAGAGATCCCTCCGGGTGATGGTGTCGGGCGCCGAAGACGGGTCGGACGGAGTTTTGCCTGTCAGATCCAGGTACATCGAGTAAGACGCGGCGTCTGGCTCCATCCCTCGCGCAGTGACATCCGAAGCATGCGGCCTCGACGCTCGCTCCCGGCGTATTTGCTGTTCCGGATATGTGGGGTTGAACCGGCATCCATCGAGCATGGATGGCGTGTATTCAAGCCCGGTGAAGGCGCACACTTCACGCATCACGCGCTCGGGCTCGGTCACGAGATCCTCGAATGTGACTATTTTCATGCGGTCGCCGACAATGGGCCGCAGTTGCGACAGTGTCCTGACGGCGCCAACCCAGTTCCTCATCGAGAACTCGCTGGTCCAGTTGCTGTCACGTTTCACCATCGATGCCAGCGTGTCCCGGGGGTTGCGCAGTATCCCCAGGATCTTGATGCCTTCCACTTCCAGGTAGTCCTCAATGCTGTGGAACGAACCGATGAAGGGACGTCGAAGGATGCCTGTTTTCCTGCAGAAGCCCAGCAGGCCGAGTCTGTTCATCGCACGGATCAGGAGTCCGCGGCGTTCACGGAGACGGATCTCGAAGGGAACCAGCAGCTTGTTGCCGACAACCCGCTTGCCGACGATTTGCAGCATGCCCATGCGCATGTCCTCGTTGAACACCACCGCGTCCGGGTGGTGGCCAAGGAGCGACGCAAGCAGAGTCGTCCCTGAACGCGCCGCACCGAGTATCAGGACGTACTGCGGCCGGAAGGACGCCTTCATTTCCGGGCTCCCCCGGTCCGGTTGTCGCTGTCCCTCCGCTCCGGCTTCGCAGACGACTCCGCAGGCCGCAGCGCGCCCGTGAGTTCCCGGTAAAGACGGACGATGTCCGGCCGCAACGCCGGAGCTTCGCCATCCTTCGCGGCAGTGCCCGCAGCGGCTTTCCCCGGACGGATGCCGGGTTCCGGGGACGTGGGGTTGAACCGACAGCCATCCAGGATCTGCGGCGTGTATTCAAGGCCAAGGAAGGAGCAGACTTCTTTCATGACGTCGGCCGGTTGCGTGACAAGCTGCTCGAAGCCGACCAGCATGAACCTGTCGCCCATGCGCTCCTTCAGGATGGCCAGCACCTCGACGGATCTGGACCAGTTCCATATCGCGAACTTCCTGGCAAGCGGCGGGTCCCTTGTCACAATGGATGAGATGGCGGGTCCCGGCTCCCTCACAATCCCGATCACCTTGATCGCGTCTATCTTCAGATAGTCCTCCAGACTGAAAAAGGAGCCGGTGAAGTGCTTCATGTGCAGACCGCAGGACTGCAACGCCCTTACAAAACCAATGCTGTACAGGAATCGCGACAACAGGTTCAGCCTCTTGTTCAGCCTGATTTCCAGTGGTACCAGAAGCTTGTTGCCCACCACCTTCTTGCCGGTTATGAACTGCATCTCCATCCGCCGGTTCTCGTTCATGATCGCGGCGTCGGGATGGTGGCCGAGCATGGACGCAAGAAGCGTGGTGCCGGACCTCGCTGCGCCAAGTATCAGCACGGATTGCGGTTTGAACGCTTCAGTCATGCCGAAGTCCCTGCATGTTGGTCGTGGCCGCCGCGGCGGCCACGACAGCCCATGTCTCGTCCGCCGTGCGGGCCCAGGAGAAACGCGAGGACTGTCTGGGGCCGGCTTCACGCAGCCCTGCGCGCAATTCCGGCGACTGAAGCAGGCGCGTGATTCCATCGGCTATCGCCGTTGTGTCCACTGTCTCCACCAGCAGCGCAGCATCACCCGCCACCTCCGGGATTGACGCGACGCGCCCTGCCAGCACGGGGCATCCGCATGCCATCGCTTCAAGGACAGGTATTCCGAATCCTTCGTAGAGGGAAGGAAACACAAGCGCCTGCGCTTGACGGTACAGGGCGGCCAGTTCGTGCTCCGGCAGGAACCCGGTCAGGGTCACGAACGGCGCAATGTCGGGCTTGGACACGCGCCGAAGCAAGTCGTCGTATCCCCAGCCGCGCGCGCCGGCGAGGACAAGCCGCAGGTTCGCGTGTCCGCGCGAACGGACGAGGGCGAATGCGTCCAGAAGCGACCGGAGGTTCTTGCGCGGTTCAAGAGTTCCGACGGACAGCAGGTACGGTTTTCTGATCCCGCGCCCCGACAGGACTGCTTCGTCGGATCCGGCCGGCGCCGCGGTTGTAAACGCGGCGGAACACGCGTTGTGCACCACGTGGACCTTCGACTCCGGCACGGCGAGAAGCCTCACGATTTCCGACTTGGAGAAGTTCGACACGGTAATCACGGCGGATACCCGGCGAAGCGACATGCTCATCGAAAGCGATATGTAGCGACGGTACAGGGCATCACTGTGCCGCGGGTTCCGCAGGAAGCCGACGTCGTGGACTGTCACAACCGTGGGCAGTGACGGCAGCACGGGAGAAAGGAAAGCTGGGCAGAAGAGCACGTTGCAGTTGGCCTTGCGCGCCGCGCGGGACAGACCGGCCTGAATCCACGCAATGTCCCTGAGCCCATTGGCGATGCGGGACAGAGCAGATTTTCCGCCGTGGTCCATGGTCCCGGCCGGCCGGCCGGAAAGCTGCGCGAAGCTGCGGCCAGCGTTGCGCCAGCCTTCCGCGATACTCCGTACATAGACGCCGGTGCCGCCCTGGTTGGCGGACGCCGACCCCCAATCTATGCCGACTTTGATGTCAGGCGGCATGGCCAAGCACCTCGGCGAAGATTTCGCGCATGCGCAGCGCCACAACGGGCCAGGAGAACACCGTCTCGGCCCGGCGACGGGCACTGTTGGAGAGGATGCCGTGTCCCTTCCTGTCGGCCTGCAACCGGACAAGAATGGAGCGGAGCGCCGGGACATCGCCTTCGGGGAAGACGAGGGCCCCATCTCCGATCACGCGCGGAATCTCGCCTGATGAGGAGCCGACCGACGGGACCCCGCAGGCCATTGCCTCTATCAGCACCTTGCCGAACTGTTCCTTCCAGACGGGCGTTGTGCGTGAGGGGAGAACGAGGACGTCCATGCAGTTGAGGCGGTCGGGCATGGAAGCCTGCGGGACAGGTCCGGCGAAGACCGTATGCAGCGAGAGATCCGCAGCCCGTTGAACCAGGGCGGCGCGCATCGGGCCGTCGCCGGCAATCAGGAGTGATTTCGGGTCCGCCAGCCCCGCGGCGGCCTCGACAAGGTCCATCACGCCTTTTTCCTCAACCAGTCGGCCGGAGTAGCCGACGACAAATCCGCGCAGGCCCAGACTCTCCCGCAATGGGCCGGAATCGCGCGGCCGGAATCGCGCGACGTCCACGCCCCAGTCAATCTGCGCGATTGCGCCCCTGTATCCGTTCGCGCGCAGGATGTCCGGCGCCTCGTGCGAGTAGCAGAGAATACCGTCCGCGCTGCGCAGCGCATGCCTGTAGGCGGCGCGGTGAAGACGGTGCAACCGGTAGGGGAAGCGAGTGGCCGCGAAATTGATGTTTCCCCAGGTTGATATGGCCAGTTTCTTCCGCCTGCCTCCGAGCGCGAGGCACTCGGCAACAGCGAAGGATTCCGGCTCGGAATCAACGAACAGAAGATCGGCATCGCGCTTCAGGAACGACCGGAGCGCCAGGGGACAATACAAGCCGCGGTGCGACTTGAAGCCGCCGACCGTCGGAAGTCTCACGAGCTCGAAAGGCTCGTCTTCCTGCTTCGGTTCGAGCCGGTGCGTCGCGCCGAATGTCTGGCTGGAGGGGGCGCCGACGGTTACGGCAGAGTCATCCATCGCGGCGAGTGCGGCGTACCGCGGGCGGTATGACCTGAAGACCGCATTGTGGTCTATGGCGAGTATGCGCATCTTCCGGCGGTCATGCCTCCTCGAACCGAACCAGCCTCACGCCGTCGCCGTCCGAGACTGCGAACCGGATGTCCGGTTCGGTCCAGCACCCCGTGTTGACGTACCGCACCCCGGCGACGGTTCGCTCCTCCGCTCGGTGCGTATGTCCGCAGATGACAGTTCCCATTCCGCGCTTTGCGGTCTCGGCGGCCGCGGCTCCGGCGACATGGTCCACGAACATGATATAGAATCTGCGGAGAAACTTGGCGAAAGCGGCCGTGTGCAGCGGCTTGCCCGAAACCCCGCTGTATGTCCAGTACATCGCGCGTACGGCAAGGACCAGCATGGGATTGCGGCGGAAAGCTGGCTCGAACCTGTCGCCGTGACAAACGAGGATGGAGCCGTTGATGACGTGCTCCCTCGCGTAGCGTACGAGCGGCGCGCCGTCCAGATGGAAGCCATGGTCGTTGTTTCCCCAGAGCCAGATCACCTCACGGCGGGCCGACTCGCTGCGCAGACGGTCAAGCGCCGCCTCTCTCGCCCCCGGCGGGCCGCCGCGGGAGCGGTCAACGGTGTCGCCGTTGAGGATAAGGGCGTGCCCGTCGGGAAGCCCGGCCAGAAAGCGGTCCCAGAGATCATGACGGCAGAAGCGCGACCCCAGATGGGCGTCGCTGACGACGACATGCCGGCTCATTTTCCGGGGTCCTCTTCTTCGGATGCCCCACGGCGTTCTGCCAGAAGCGACACGGGCAGGGCGACGATAGCCGCAAACATCCAGCCGGTTGCCGGCATCTGCAGGTTGAAGTCGCCCAGCGAGTGGAATGCCATTGCGACAGTCGCGAGAAGGGCCGCGAGCGTGGCATAGCCGTAGCGGACATTGCTGTCGGCGGCTTCGTTGCTGTCAGCCTTGCGCTTGTTTCTTCTCCTTCTCCCGGTCGTCGCGTGCAGGGATACAAGCGCGGCGAAGGCGGCGGCGGCGAACAAAGAGAAAAGAGCAAAGCCCACGATGCCGTATTCTTCGAGGAGCTGCACCCAGTCGCTGTGGACTTCGTACGAGTGGAAAGTCTCGTTTGTCTCCGACGGCCAAAGTCCCATTTCACGGTTGCCGTCCGTCGTTGCCGCGAAGCGCGGCCAAAGCACCTGGTGCATGCCCGGGCCGATTCCCCATGTGCGGCTGGTCGCCCATGCGCGCAAAGCGCCGCGGATCATGAGCCCCCGGTCCGTGTGCGGGAATGCCTCCGCGACCGCTGCGTGCCATTCCGTGACAGGGCGTTCCTCCAGCGCTCTGAAGAGGGGGTAGTCAACCGCCCTGTCCATAAAACCGCGCGCGTGCCCCATGAACAGGAAGAGACAGATTCCCGCCAGCGCGGCCGCCGACGTGCGGTAGCACCACTTGTGGTAGGCCTTCCACTGCGAGAACCCCCAGACCAGCGCCCCGAACCCGATCACCAGGAGGGTCAGGCCGCCCCCGCGGGACTTGCTGATGACAACCCCCAGGACGGAAACTGCCAGCAGCGCGAGCCCCGCGGCCTTCAGCGCCCACCGGCGGTCACGGTTGAGCAGAACACCGAGCGCCAGCGCGGTCCCGAGTTCCATCGCGCCCGCAAAATGGTCGGGGCAGTAGTACGACCCGGATGCGCGGCCTGCAGCCCTGTACTGCTCGTAGGCCGGCGCCCACATGACGCGCGCGTTGTCGAAGAAGAAGTGGTTGGCGCAGCCGTAGATGCCGAGGATGAGAAGGTTTGCGAGGATGAGGCGGAATAGGATTGCCGTTCTCGCCGGTCCGGCCAGCATGGTCTGGGCCGCGACGAGCGCCGGGAGAAGAAACAGCAGAACACTGCGCTCAGCGGTCATGGCCACGCACAGAACCGTTGCGCGGAATACTGCGTAGACGAGAAAAGCCGCGAGAAAGATGAGCGCGAACTTGAGCCGTGCGGCGGATGGCTCGCGCAGGGACGGCAGGCGGGACAGCGGGCGGGGCAGAAATGCCAGTCGGATACCGGTCAGCAGAACGCCGAGGAAGATCAATGCGGCCAGCGGCCAGAACCACCACATTTCCCATGCGCCGAACAGCCACGGGCCGGCAAGAACCGGGATGGCGGTGCACCACAATGCGGCCGCGCCCAACCAGTCTGTGATGCCTGACTCCTGCCGGTCCATGTTTTCAGTCACGACCCGAGGTCGCCGTGCCTTGGCACACTCCGTGCCCGTCGCCTATGCAGCCAAGCCCGCAAAGTGCCTTCGGCGGAAAGCCTTGCGGGAGAGGGGAGAAGATAACAAGCGGCAAGTGGCCGGTCAATTGCGCCGACCTGCCGAGCGGCCTTTCCGGGAGAATATGGTCAGTCAAGGAGCGCCAGCGCATCGCGCTCGATTTCCAGCGCAACAGCCTGCCCGATCAGCTCTATGTTCAGGCGTACAAGGGTATGGCCCTTGACCGACGCTACGATCCCTTCGATGCCCTGGAAAGGACCGGCAGTCACCTGGACGCGGCGTCCGGCCTTAATGGCTTCGCATGCGCCGAGGGATGGATCAATCAGCAGCGCCTTGCGGATCTGCGCAAGCTGGTGGAGGAGTTCCCGCTGGCGCGGCGCCTCGATTATCCGGACGACCGCGTTGCTTTTCAGGAGCGTGACGCGCTGTTCCGGGGTGAAACGCGCGAACACGTAGCCTGGAAACAGCGGTTTTGTTACCGTTACACGGCGCCGCTGGTAGATCTTCGTTTCGGTTCTCAGCGGGAGATAGTGGGAGATGCCTTCGTGGGAGCAGAGTCCGGCCATCTTCTTCTCGCAGCGTGCCCGGAGATGTAGTACGAACCAGCCCATGTCGCGCAGACACTATATGGAGAAACCCCGGTTGGCAACGGTCCATGCTGACACGAGCAGGGGCGCGTGCGTCTTCCGGCGGCTGCTTCCTCTTGCCGTTGCATCCGTAATGTGGATCAGCGCTTCGGCGAATGCGGGAGATGTCCTGATCGTTCGGGGCGGGAAATCCTGTCCGGACGCCGCGGAACGCAGGTTTGCCGACAAGACGGCCTCGCTGGTCGGGGGCTGGCTTGACGCGGCGGGCGTAAGAACGCGCCTGGTGGACGAGGACGCCCTTTCGTACGCGGCACTGTCCACCGCGGGAGCAGTCGTGCTGCCTTACAATCCGCATCCGCCGCGCGAGCATGTGGCCTGGTACCGCGCCATTGCCGGGAAAGGGAAGCGCCTGCTTGTCTTCTACTCGTCCGATGCGGAATTGGCCGCCGCGATGGGTTTCAGGCTCGGCAAGTATGAGAGCGTGCCGGTGTCGGGACGCTGGTCGGAAGTAAGGTTCCGCGATACGGCTCCTCCCAACCTGCCTGACGGGTTCATGCAACGTTCCCGAAGCCTTCGGCCGGTCCATCCCGTGCGGCGGGATGCGGCTGTCATCGCCGATTGGGTTTCCGACAGCGGCCGTCTGTCCGGAGCTCCCGCGATTGCGGAGTCGGCGTCCGGGTTCTGGATGACGCACATACTGCTGGATGACGGGGACAGAGAGGCCAAGACGGCGATGCTTCTCGGTCTGCTTTCCCGTTGCGACTCGTCTGTGCTCAGATCGGCGGCGCAGAAGGCTGTATCGGAGCTGCCCGGCTTGGCCGGTAAGGGGAATTTTCAGGCGGTTTCATCCATGTTGATACGTGAATCCGCGGCATCGGGCACAACTCGCGCCGTATCAGCCGGGCTTACGAGGGCGGCCACGGTGATGGCGGAACGTGACCGGGCGTGGAACGAGGCCAGGTTTGGGGACGTGTTGGCGCGTCAGCGAGAACTGGGCCGCCTGCTCCAGGACGCCTACGGGCTGGCCTGTTCCGGCGTCAGGCCGGAGATCCGCGGCGTGTGGGACCAGACCGGACTGGGGCTCTATCCGGGCGACTGGGACCGGACCTGCCGGGAGCTGGCGGCGCTCGGAGTGACCGACCTGTTCGTGAACCTGCTCGGCGGCGGCTGGGCGCGTTACGACAGCCGGGTTCTTCCCGCTTCCGCAGTCGTGAGGGAGGCGGGAAGCCAGCTTGTGCCCTGCGTCAAGGCGGCGGCGAAACGCGGCATGCGCGTGCATGTGTGGAAATACTGCTGGAACATGGAAGGCGCGACTGACCACTTTGTTGGGAAGATGCGCGCGGCCGGGCGGCTTCAGCAGTCCGCTTCAGGGCGGGAGGTGGCCTGGCTCAACCCCGCTCTTCCCGAGAACGTTGCGCTGGAGGCGGAGAGTCTTGTTGAGGCCGTGCGCATGGCGCCGGTTGCGGGGGTGCATCTCGACTACATCCGCTACCCCGAATCGGGTTCAAGCCGTTCTGAAGCGGACAGGGCTCTATTCGAGAAATGGCTTGGAGCGCCTGTGCCCGGCTGGCCCGCGGCAGTGGCGGGCGGGCAGATGGCGGTGACTTACCGTAAGTGGCGCGCCGGGAACATATCCGACGCCGTGGCGGCGATCTCATCGGCCGTGCGCCGGGCCTCGCCCGGCGTGAAGGTCTCGGCCGCCGTATTCGGCAAGTACCCGTCGTGCGTCGACAGCGTCGGCCAGGACTGGCCGCTCTGGGTCGGGCGCGGCGACGTGGACTTCGTCTGCCCCATGAATTACGCTCAGGACATCAACGCTTTCCGGGACCTCGTCCTCGCGCAGGTGCGCCTGCCCGGTTGCGAAGGCCGGATACTGCCCGGCATCGGAGTGACCGCCAACGAGAGCCGCCTGGGCGCGGTGGACGTGGTTGACCAGGTCCGGATCGTCCGCCAGATCGGGTTGCCGGGATACGTGTTCTTTGATCTGGACAATGTTCTCGCGAGGGAGGTGCTTCCGGTCTTGTCCGCTGGTGGGGCAAGCCGCTAGCGCTTGCAGTGTGCCGGGTTGTCCGGAAGACTGGCTTCCGACACAATGAACGCGCCTTTCGCTGTATGCGCCGTTTGCGGAGGCCAGCGTTGAAAGGAGGATCGGTGGACGTGGAAGACAAAGATGTCCTGGATGTTGGGTGCGGCCCGCGCAAGATCGCCGGTTCTATCGGGTTGGACCGGTACTCCTATCCGGACGTTGATATTGTGGCTGACCTCGAACGCATGCCATGGCCATTGCCGTCTGGCCGGTTCGGCGAGGTCCACTTCAACAGCTCCATGGAACACCTGTCCGACATCTGCGCTGTCATGCGCGAAGTGCATCGCGTTTCAAGGTCTGGAGCCAGGGTGTTTATCCATTCTCCGCACTACACGTCGCAGGACGCCTACGCTGATGTCACGCACAAACATGCGTTCTCAATCTTCTCCTTCGATTACTTCCTCGAGGGCCGGGAAGGTTCATTCATGCGCGACTGCGATTTCCGTCTGGTCACGCGCCGCATCGATTTCTGGCCGCTGTTGGGCTTCGAGCGGTTCAAACCCTACTGGCTGGTCGAGCGGCTGGCGAATGTCGCCCCCAACTTCTATGAGCGCTTTCTGGCGTTCATGTTTCCGGCCCGTTCGATCCATGTGGTGCTTGAAGTGGTCAAACCGGGCGCCGACCGTCGCCCGGTTTCGGAAGGATCACGTGTCGCGTAGGTCGCGAGTTGCGTCATGAACAGGGCCTTGCCGGGCGCATAGATCCGCGGGCAGTTTGTCGTTGTAGGCGCGCGGTTCTTGGGGTAACGTCCGTGCCGATTTATGATGGTGGGAGATCCTGCGCCGCATGAGCGACAAACCTGGTCCCGTTCCGAAATACCGCCGGATACTGCTCAAGTTGAGCGGTGAAACGCTGCAGAGCCGCAAAGACGGGCGCAGCATAGACCCCGAGATAGTCGCCGGAATCGCGCGCCGTGTCATGGCCGTTCACAGGATGGGCGTGACGGTCGGCATAGTGGTCGGAGGCGGGAACATCTTCCGCGGCGCCAACGCTGAAGAAAGCGGGCTCAGCCGGACCACCGGCGACTACATGGGCATGCTGGGCACGATCATCAACGGTCTTGCCCTGCAGAGCGGGCTGGAGCGCGAAGGGGTTGCGACGAGGCTTCAGACCGCGATAGAGATGCGCGCGGTCGCCGAGCCTTTCATTGTCCGGCGCGCCCTGAGGCATCTGGAAAAAGAGCGCGTCTTAATCTTCGCGGGCGGGACGGGGAATCCCTACTTCAGCACCGACACCGCGGCGGCCCTGCGCGCCAGCGAGATAGGCGCCGAAGTGCTCGTGAAAGCGACGAAGGTGGACGGGATATACTCGTCGGACCCGATGAAGAACCCGTCGGCGGTGAAGTTCCGGCACATGACCTACAGGGACGCGTTGCAGAAGTCCATCCGTGTCATGGACGCGACCGCTTTCTCTCTCTGCATGGAAAACAGGATACCGATCATCGTGCTTAACTTCTTCGAGGAAGGCAGCCTCGAGCGCGCCGTCATGGGCGAGGAGGTCGGCACGCTGGTCAACGACTCAGAGCCCCCGGCCTGAGCGCCGGGGCCTTTCCGGAGGATGCCGCATGGATACGCTGGACGACATACTGCTGGACGGCGAAGAGAAGATGACGAAGAGCACGGCGCTGCTGCACGAGCAGTTCACAGGGCTGCGCACCGGCAAGGCATCTCCGGCGCTGGTGGAGAACGTCCATGTGTCCTACTACGGCACGATGACGAGGCTTCGCGAGATAGCCGGCATCTCCACGCCGGAACCGCGGCTCATAGCGATCAATGCGTACGATCCGTCAGCGCTGAAGGATATTGAGAAGGCGATCCTGGCCGCGAACCTCGGTGTAACGCCGATGAACGACGGCCGGGTGATCCGCATTCCGATCCCCGAACTGAGCGAGGAGCGGCGGCAGGAGCTGAAGAAGGTGGCCAAGCACATGTCCGAAGAGGCCCGGGTGGCCGTTCGGAACGTGCGGCGTGAGGCGAACGATGCGGTGAAACGGCTCCAGAAGGACGGCAAGTGCACCGAAGACGAACGCGATGAGGCGTTGCGTCAGGTTCAGAAGAACACTGACGATTACATCGCAAAGATTGACAAGATGTTGAAGGATAAGGAAGCGGAGATGATGGTGGTTTGAGGCGTTCGCGGCCGGTCGCAGCGTTGACTGGCTCAATCGCCTGTTCTATAGTCCGTCGTCAGCAAGTTTCCGTCGTCTTGGAGGCTGAACCATGACTGAAGAGCTTTCGGACAGTCAACAGGGCCTTCCCCCGAAGTGGGATCTCTCAAAGGGACTTTCGCAGCCGAAACCCGCAACCGGCGTAGCTCCTGTCCCTTCGCCGGTTTCCGGAGGCGACAATGCCGGGCTGCAGTCGCCGCCGGGCGTCACCAAGATAGTTCCGAAACGGGAAGGCATGTCGTTTACGCGGGAACTGCAGGCTGCTCCGCTTTCGCAGGGGGGTGTCGACCGCGCAAGGGGTGGCGAGGACAAGACGATTGCAGCGAAGAAGAAGGAGACTTCCCGTATCCCGATCCCAGGCGCTTCTGGAGCAGCCGAGACCGGGAAGAGAAAGACTTCCAGGATTCAGCCGGTCGAAGCAGGGGGTGGGGCAGGCTCCGGAGTCGCGCCGAAGACGATCCGCATAGCTCCTGCCGCCGGCGTGTCCACCGGGACCGTACGGGTGCAGAAGCCGCCGGTTCCGCCTCCGGGCGCGGGGTTGCCTTCCGAGGAGAAACGGAAGACATCGCGCATTTCGCTGGAATCCGCGGTTGTGGGCGGTGCGCAGGTTTCTTCTGAAGGCCCGAAGACGATCAGACTGAAACGGCCGGCGGCCGCCGATTCGCGTGTCTCTGGCACGGCCGGACTGTCGTCTGCCGCGGACGTCATGAACAAGACCGCGCAGCTTGACGTTCCTGCCGCGCCGGTCACGCCTACTCAGCGCAAGACGATCAAGGTCAAGCGGCCTGTGTCGCGCGTTGGCATAAGACCCGTCTCAAGTGCCGTATCCCAGGCCGGGGAAGGCGAGGCGGAGTCCGTGTCAATCGCCGGTGTGAACGCTCCCGTGCCGGTGAGTGAAGAACGAACGAGTCCTGTCTTTCCTGTTGTTGCGGTGTTCACGCTCATAGCGATGGTTGTCTTGATCTACCTGCAGGCCGCGGAAGCGTTCGGGCCTGATTCATGCTTGACTCCTTATTCGAGCTGGCGCGAGGGCCCCGACCTGGCCTGGCCGGGAAAGACGATGCCGTATTCGCGCTGAGCAAGAATCCCGTGGCGTCGGGGAATGGCGCCGGAGGTAAACGTAAAATGTCGGAAAACGTTGTCCACATTAACGACAAGAACTGGAAGCCGGAGGTTCTCGATTCCGCAATCCCCGTGCTGGTTGATTTCTGGGCGCAATGGTGCGGGCCGTGCCTGGCGATCGGGCCGGTGCTGGAACAGGTTGCCAAGGATCTGGCAGGCAAGCTGAAGGTTGTGAAGGTGAACGTGGATGAGAACCAGGCGCTCGCGGGTGAGTTCGGGATACGGTCAATCCCGACGCTGCTGGTTTTCAAAGCCGGTGCTGTCCAGGCCCAGATGGTGGGCGCCATGGGCAAGGCTGACCTGCTGAAGAAGATACAGCCCCATCTGTAAGCGCCGGCGCCGAACGGACGCTGGAATCCGGGTTGATCTGGAGACGGTATTCGCCGTGGATTCCCCCAAGAGAGTGTACGTTGATTTTGACGACGTCCTGTCCGAAACCGCCCGCGCAATAACTGAAGTCGTTGCCGAACGTTTCGACAAGCGTGTCCCTTTCGAGGATCTCAAGCACTACGACTTGGACAAGTCGTTCGGGCTTACCCGTCCCGAACTTGCCGATTTGATGGGCTTGCTGCACCAGCCGGAGATGCTGAGTGCGATGGCTGTTGTGGACAGTGCGGCCGCCGTTCTGGATGAATGGACCCGCCAGGGGTGTTCGATATGCGTGGTGACGGGTCGGCCGCCGTCGTCGGTGAAGGCGTCGCTGGAATGGCTCGGGCGCAACGGGATCGGGTTCGAGGAAGTCATCTTCGTTGACAAGTATGGGCGCTCGCCGGACACGCACGGCGGAATCAGGGCATGGTCGCTGGACGAGCTGAAAAGAGAGAGTTTCTGCCTGGCGGTGGAGGATTCGCCTGACATGGCCGACTTCCTTGCGGACACGATGGGCGTGCCGGTGGCGTTGCTTGACCAGCCGTGGAATGCCGGGCGTTGCGCGGCGGCCGAGGCCGGCGGCAGGCTTGTTCGGTGTTCCGGATGGGATGAGGTGAAGAAGAGGTTTCCGTCGCCAGGCGCGGCGCAGGGGATTTCCGCCGGCGCAGCCTGCGCATAGAGCGTACGGGCTTCCGCCGGGAGCTTTTCTGGAGGATTGGGACATGATGGACTATTTCATATTCATGCTGCCGGCCATGTTGCTGGCGGCTGTGGCCAGCCTGTACACGCGTTCGACGTTTGCCCGCTACTCACGCGTGGGGGCGCGGTCCGGCGCAACCGGGGCGCAGGCGGCGCAGCTTCTGCTGGAGAGGCAGGGAGTTGACGGCGTACGCATAGAACCGGTGCGCGGTTTCCTGGGCGATCACTATGACCCGCGGACCCGAACGCTTCGACTGTCGCCGGACGTGTACGCTTCGAGATCGCTCTCAGCGATCGGCGTGGCGTGTCACGAGGCCGGCCACGCGATACAACATGCCCGCTCGTACGGCCCGCTGGTCCTGCGCAGCATGCTTGTTCCCGCGGCCCAGTTCGGAAGCAATGCGGCCTATTTACTGTTTCTGCTCGGAATGATACTCGGGGTTGTCCAGCTCGTTAAGATCGGGGCGATACTGTTCATGGCGGCGGTGGTGTTCTCGATCGTGACGCTGCCGGTCGAGTGGGATGCCAGCGCGCGAGCGAAGCGGCTGATGGTTTCCTCCGGAATAGTCACCGAATCCGAGCGCGACGCGGCCGGCCGGGTGCTCAACGCCGCGTTCATGACCTACGTCGCGGGTGCGGTGACCGCGATAATGAGTCTGCTCTACCACCTCGCGAGGGCGGGCCTTCTCGGGGGGCGAAGGGGCGATTGATTCGGTCCGGATCGCGCGCCTCTCAATCCAGGGCGCGGCGGATCGCCTCTGCGATGTCGCGTGTAACGATCGGTTTCATGACGAACTCGCGCACCCCCAGCTCCTTTGCCTGCGGAGCCGTGATGGTTTCGCTGAATCCGGTCGTGAGGACTATCGGCAGGTCCGGCCTTATCTCCAGCATCCGCCTGGCCAGTTCGTCGCCGCGGAGGCCGGGCATGACCTGGTCAGTGATGACGAGATCGAACTCGCGCGGGTTTCTTGCGAAGCGCGCAAACGCGTTCACGGGATCGGCATCCGTCGAGACCGTGTAGCCGAGCGAGGCCAGCATGCGGGCGAGCATCGTGAGGATGTCCGCCTCGTCGTCGATGAAAAGTATCTTCTCGGTTCCGCGCGGGACAGGCGCGGTGGATATCTTGCGTTCCTCGGCAAGCCGGGCGTGTACGGGCAGCGCAACATGGAAGGTAGCCCCCTTTCCCGGGGCGGATTCGACGGTTATCGCGCCGTTCATGGCAGTGACTATGCCGTGCACAACCGCGAGTCCCATGCCCGTTCCTTCGCCGCTCGGCTTCGTGGTGAAGAACGGTTCGAATATCCGGTCCGCCACGGCCGGTTCCATGCCGCAGCCGGTGTCCCTTACCGACAGGCGCACGTAACTGCCGGGCGACAGTTGAGGGAATTCGCTTCGCGAACGGTGCTCTATGTTGAAGTTCGTCATCCTGATCTCAAGGGATCCGCCCATGTCTTTCATCGCGTGGACCGCGTTCGTGCACAGGTTCATCAGGACCTGGTGGACGCGGGTCGGGTCTGAGACGACCGTGTCATGGTCCGCTTTGTTCACGTAGGAGATGTCTATGTTCTCCGGAGTCGATCCGCGCACCAGCTTGACGACTTCCTTCACGATCGGCGCCAGCTTGATCGGGGCGCTGGCATGGTCGGCCTGGCGGCTGAAGGTGAGGATCTGGTTAACCAGTTCCTTCGCGCGCCCGCATGCCTTGAGTATTTCGGCCGCGTATTCGTGTGAGGTGTCTTCACCCGGCAGCATCTCAAGAAGCATCTCCGTGTATCCGAGCAGCGGGGTGAGGATGTTGTTGAAATCGTGCGCTATGCCGCCGGAAAGGCTCCCGATCGCCTCCATCTTCTGGGCCTGGCGGAGCTGGCGTTCCATCCGGCGCAGCGAGCCTTCGGCCTCGCGCTTGCGGGTGATGTCCTGGATCTCGACGAGGTAGCCCTTCGGGTTGTAGTCCTCGTCCACGCCCAGGTTGGTGATTATTACCTCGACATAGGCCCTGCCGGTCCGGCCGGTGATGAAAAGGCCCGACTTCAGGACATCTTCGAAATCAATGGCCGCCTCGTAGCGGGAGGAGTCCCCGCGGAGCAGGCGCTCGCGGATATCGGCCGGGACGAAGTATGAACTGAAAGGATCGAATGCATGGAATTCCGCCTGGCCTGGAATGCCCAGTATTCGCATGCATGCCAGGTTGACATCGAGCAGTTTGCGGTCATGGCTGTATATCGCGAGTCCGACGGGCGAATGGGCAAGCAGGTCGCGCAGCCGGGATCGGCCTTCCCTGAGCGCGCGTTCCGACGTCACGCGTCGTGTCGCGTCGTGGGCGATGAGAAGGATCTGAGGTCTGCCCTGCAGGTCGAATTTGCGGGCTGTTATCTCAACCGGGATGCGTTTGCCCGACGCGGCGATGAACACCCTCTCGTACTGCACTTCGTCGCTTGAAAGGATGTGTGACACGAGTTGCCGGACGGAAGTGGTTTCGCGGTAGCGCAGGTCCGCTTCGGAAAGCATGACCAGCTCCGTGCGGCTGTACATCCTGACCATGCTGGACTTCTCAAACGCCTCCACATCGAGCGGGGTCAGCGTCATGAGCTTCTCGCGCGTCATTTCAAGCATCGCGCAGGCCACGTCGTTGACCCGCGAGAAACAGCCGGGCAGCCCGTCAGCGGTTACTCCGTGGAAGAAAACCATGTCGCGTGCGTTGTTGAAGAGCACCGAATCGTACTGCAGCATGCGCTGGAGATCGGCGTTGAGCCTCGTGATCTCCGCGTCGCGCGCGGCTTGCTCTTCCCGTGCGAGAAGCAGTTCGGCGCGGGTCCTGGTGTGCTTACGCTTCAGGACTGCGAGACGGTAGAAGAGCAGGGCGCACAGAACGGCGAGGAGGACCGCTCCGCCAAGGATGGTCTGGTGCAGCACTGTGCTCCCTTCAGGCCGGTCAACGGCGCTGGCTGCGGCAACAGGTCACGGGTTCGACAAGACAATAGTCGCCCGGCGCCCCGCGCGCAAGCGCCCGCGGCAACAAGCATGTTGTCACGTGGACGCGTTCCTGACGTGAGCCAATGGTTGGCGATCGGTCTGATCTGGGTTCCCATCGGTGTCGGTGTCGGAATCGGTATCGGGATCGATCCCAACTGCGTACTGCGCTTGGCCCTCATGCACCGCGTAACCTCGTTGCCCGGGTTTCGTCAGCATTGCCACGATGCGGTCCAGCAAAGCTTTGCGAGTCGCGTTATCCTCGGGCGAAAGCGACCTGCAGACTTGCAGGACATCCTGAACGGCTCCGCACTCCAACGCCGAAGTCCTTCCGATCCCGATTCCGATAGCGACCCCGACCCCGATTCTGCCGCGCCAACCGCCGCGGGACCGGCTGGCTATGCACGCGGGAGCGTCTCGCCGTAAAAGGGCGGCCGCCGGAAGGGCGGAAGCAAGGAGTGCTTGCACGGGTGATGGAGTGGGAATACCTTTCCGGCTTTCCGCATGGAGCCGGGTGGGCCGGCGACAGCCGCCGAAACATGTGGGGGCCAGATGAGTCAATCCAAGCCGGGTTACAGCGATACGCCGGTGCTGCCGGGATCGAAGTACAAGGTGCACGATAGCGAACGTCCTCAGCCTCGGATCGTCGCTCCGGGAACGGAGAGCGGCCAGGCCGCGCCGGGGCGGCCGCCGTCAGACGCCGTGGTGCTGTTCGACGGCACAAGCCTTGCCGGTTGGGTCAGGCTGGACGGTAGCCCCGCAGGCTGGAAGGTGGAGAACGGCTGCATGGAAGTCGTGGCCAAGACCGGCGACATAAAGACAAAGGCCGAGTTCGGTGACTGCCAGCTTCATGTCGAATGGACCCCGCCAACAGCCATAACCGGCGAGAGCCAGGGGCGCGGCAACAGCGGCGTCTTCATGATGGGCATCTACGAGATACAGGTGCTTGACTGCTACAACAACCCGACCTATGCCGACGGCACCACGGGCGCACTGTACGGTCAATCCCCGCCGCTGGTAAACGCGTGCCGGAAGCCGGGCGAGTGGCAGACATACGACATCGTGTGGGTCGGGCCGAAGTTCGACGGCGACAGGCTGGTCAGCCCCGCCTTCGCTACGGTCTTCCTGAACGGGGTGCTCCTCCATCACGCAAAGGCGCTGATCGGCCCCACCACGCACAGAAAGATAGAGGCGTACAGGCCGCACAAGCCGGTTGGGCCGCTCATGCTGCAGGATCACGGCAACCCGGTCCGCTTCCGCAACATCTGGTACAGGCCTATCACCGACTACGATCAGGGCTGATCAGAACAGCAACCGAAACGGGCGGCCCGTCACCGGATTTGCCGGGACGGGCCGTTTTTTTGGTGTGCCCGGCAGGCCGTTCTTGCCGTGTGGCGGGCACGGAGGCGAGGGAGCGTTCCTGCCGTTCATTCCGGCGGGGATACGGCCGGCTGCGGCGCTATCTTTCCGCGGGCGGTCCGGCAGGGACGTTGCGCAGGAGAGCAAGCAGCGCGACCGACAGTGCGGCCAGGCCGAGCCCTTCTCCGAGCGCCCACCAGGGCGGCAGGCCGGCGTTGGCGCACACCACCATGATGATCAGCGAGTAGGCGAGCCCGGTCCATGCGCAGAACAGGATGGGTGTCAGGTACCTGGCCACGTTGCCGGCGAATATCCAGAGCAGTCCGCCGTGGACCATGTAGAGAAGGGAGAGTCCGCGCGCGAGGTAGTCAAAGATGCCCCGCGGCGGGAGCGGCCCAAGCCCGATCCATTCGTGGGCGAAAGACATCCAGCTTCTCGGCATGAACACCCCGGCAACGGCCATGAGCTCAGCGGCGGCGGTCAGTCTCAGCAGCGCGACGACCGCACGCAGGGATCTGGAAGAGGGGTCGGTCATGCCCCGAGGATGACACGACCAGCCCCCGGCATCAAGGAAACAGGAGGTGCCGGCGTCCAAGCTTCGCATGGATATACAGGAAGTTGGGTTGCCGGTCCATGCACACGGCTGTAGCCGGATCTTGCAGTCCAGGCAAGTCAGCGCCGATGACTTGCCGGCGTGATGTGGCGTTTCTCAGCCGGTGTGACGGGATAGAACCTGGCGGACGACTGTCTCGAGGTCCTTCAACTGGTACGGCTTCTGGATGAAGCCGGCGAGGCGTTTGCCGGCGAATCTCTGCGTGACGTCCTGCTCGTTGTAGCCGCTGGTCATTATGACCCGCACGTCCGGCCGGACGCGGCGCAGCTCACGGTAAGTCTCGGCGCCGTCCATCCTGGGCATCGTGAGGTCGAGGAGAACGAATGCGAACTCGCCGTTCGCCGCGAAGAGATCGAGCCCCTGTTTGCCGTCAGAGGCCGTGACGACTTCGAAGCCCAGCCGCTTGAGCATTCTCGACGCCACGTCGCGGGAGTTCTCATCATCGTCAACAACCAAGGCCTTTTCGCCGCCATAGATGCGCGTTTCTCCGGAGTCGGGCGCCTTGGCTTCCGGAAGCGTCGCCGCCGCAGCTGGGAATAGCATTCTGAAGGTCGTTCCCTTCCCCTGCTCGCTGTACACCTTCAGTGCCCCGCGGTGACCTCTAACGATCCCTAGCACGGCCGCCAGCCCAAGCCCGCGGCCGGCTGACTTCGTCGTGTAGAATGGGTCGAATATGCGTGGCAGCTTGTCAGGCGCGATTCCGCACCCGGAATCGGCCACCTCGATGTACGCATAGCGGCCCGGTTTGTGGCAGTCCTTGATCCACGCGCTTCCGAGATACTCCGCATCGCAGTCCATCGAGCCCGTCGTGATGGAAACCATCCCGTCGCCCGATCCGCACGCCTCCGCGGCGTTGATGACAAGGTTCATTATCACCTGCTGCATCTGCGTGGCGTCCGCTTCGACCATCGGCGGGTCGTCGGCCAGGTTTGTGCGGATGGTGACCTTCTTGGAGATTGCCACTTCCAGCATGCGGACCATGTCGGCTATGACGGTGTTGAGGTTGAGATGTGTGATGACGAACCGCCCTTTGCCGGAGTAGGCGAGCATCTGCTTGCACAGACCCGCCGCCCTGCGCGCCGCATTCTCGATGTCGGTCATGCATGCCTTGACCGGCGAGTCAGGTGGGGTGTCCATCTGCGCCAGGTCCACGTTGCCGAGGATCGCCATGAGGATATTGTTGAAATCGTGCGCTATGCCGCCCGCGAGCACCCCGAGGCTTTCGAGCTTCTGCGCCTGCTGCACCTGGCGTTCCATCGCCAGCCGCTCCTCCTCGAGACGCCTGCGTTCGGAAATGTCGCGTACAACCGACACCACGGCCGGTCGGCCGTTGAGGGTCACGGACTGCGAATGTATCTCAACGGGAATGCGGCGTCCGTCCTTCGCTACATGGACCTGTTCGAAGACGCAGGGTTCGCCGTTTCTTATCCGGGCGATCACCGGCGCAAGTTCGGAAGGAGAGGTTCCTCCGTCTATGTCCTTCGGCGACATGCAGAGAAGTTCATCCCTTGTGTAGCCCAGCCGTGCGCAGGCGATGCCGTTGACTTCTACAAAACGGCCGAGACCGTCGGCCCCCGCCTCATGCACGAAGACGGCATCGGCGTTCTGCTGGAAGAGTATCCTGTACTTCTCCTCGTTCCCGCGGAGCCGCTCCTGCTCAGCCCGTCGTCCGGTAATATCGTGGCCGAATCCGCAAACAACCTCCTCGTCGCCAAGCTTGATGTAGACTGAGTGCATTTCCTTGGGGACGATGTGACCGTCCCTGGCGACATGGATGGTTTCGAACGGCGGCAGGTCGCCACGCTTCAGTTCCTCGAAGTGCTCTCTGAATCGCACCTGGTCATGCAGCGGGTCGAACCCGGGCACGCCCATCCGGAGCATTTCCTCCACAGTGTAGCCAAGGCTATCGGCCGCGGCGCGGTTGGTGTAGATGAGCTGTCCGTCCGGTTGGGCGATGTAAAATTCCTCGCTGGTGTTTGCCAGGATGAATTCGAACCGCCGCAGCTTCTCCTCCGTCAGCTTGCGCTGGGTGATGTCGTTGAAGATGACCGCGAAACGGCCTTTCTGCGGACAGAAAGCCCGGCCTCCATACCAGCGGCCCAACTGGGCCACGTAGTCCTCGAAGTAGACGGGGGTTCCGTCGAGGGCTACGTTGCCGAAGAGCCTTATCCACGACTGTTCTACATGCGGCAGGACCTCCTTGACCGTCCTGCCTGCCACGTCTTTCAGGCCGGTTAGAGCCGTGAAAGCCGGGTTCGCCAGCAGGTACCTGTAGTCAACAACTTTGCCTGTTCCGTCTTGAATGACCTCGTGCAGCGCGAAGGCGCTGTCCATGTTCTCGAAAAGCAGCCTGAAATCCGTGCCGTGTCCGGCATGGCTGTCTGCCTGTTCAGCGTCGTCAGACGGGCTGGTCATCGTGCACTCCATGTGCAAAGGAGTCTATCTGGCGGCGAAACGGGTTCGCCCGCGGGCAGAATGCAGGAAGCCGATGAAGTTCCAGCCACAGTCAGCCGGGCTCCAGATTTCATGCCTACATCCTCCGTTCCGCGTGGTATCAGCTTTGCCGGCGGCAAGCAGCGGAGTCATTCATGCGAGCCGCTGCCATGCATTCAACCCTATGAATGGCGGCACAGTAAAGCTTCAGTTTGGCGTCCCGTTCATGAACCGGTTGGATACAGGGGTACGGCGCGCCGTCCAACCACGAGCAGACCGGTTCACGCTGCCGATCCCGCAGACGGTGTGCGGGTCAGCGAGGTGCAGAATGCGTTCCTGAAGACAACTCCGTCCTCCGCGAGCCGCTGGAGGTTGGGCATGCGGGGCGGATGGCGGTTGTCCTTGTCAGCGTCATCAGTGTATCCAAGCGGCCCCTGTCGGCCTAGGCGAGTTTCGTAACCACGCCGGTCTTCACGCCAATGCGTGCGGAGAGCCGTAGGGGAGTGCTCCCCCGGCGGTGAGGACCGGAGCGCAGCCGGGGCGCGGTCCTGTTTTTCAGGCGCGTGAAGGCAGCGGGACGGCCCTGCAAACGCAAAACAAGAACGGGCGCGGGGGAAGGGCGTCAGCCGGAAGTTTCCTTCTCGATAGCCTCCATTGCTTCCGCGGCATCTTCCCAGCGGCGTGTGTAGTCGGCGATCTCCTGCTCGATGAACTTGAGGCGTCTGTTCAGGTCGGCGAAGTCCATGCCGGCCGGAGCTCCTTCCATCTGCTCCACCAGCCGGGCGCGTTCCGCCTCGTATGTCTCTATCTGTTTCTCCGCGCGCGCCACTTCCTTCTTCAGGCCCTTCGTGCGCTCGTGAAGCGCCTGTCTTTCAAGAGCGCGTTGACGCCGTAGTTCCTTCTTGTCGGTGACAGGCTTCTTTCCCGTTTCCGGGGCGGGCTCGGACGGGGCGGCGTTCTGCTGCCCGGCGGCCTGTTCGGACTTCTGCTTATAGTAGTCGTAGCCGCCCGCGTAGCGGGTGACCCCGGGCGGTGTCATGGCTACTATGTTCGTGGCGATGGCGCGGACGAAGTCAATGTCGTGACTGACGAGGCAGATGGTGCCTTTGTATTCCCTGAGGGCGTCCTGGAGCGCTTCGCACGACTGGATGTCGAGATGGGTGGTTGGCTCATCCAGCACCAGCAGGCTGGCGGGGCGCACCAGCAGGCGCGCGAAGGCGAGGCGGACCTTCTCGCCGCCGCTCAGGACCTGGACCCGTTTTTCGACGGCGTAGCCGGAGAACCCGAAACCGCCCAGCAGGCTGCGCACATCCTGGTCCGACGAGTTTCCGGCGGCCGCCCTGACGACCTCGAAAACCGTGGCGGACGGGTCCATCGTTTCCGCGAAGTCCTGGGACTGGTAGCCGACGACGACCTTGTGGCCCAGCACGCGTCTGCCTTCCGTGGGTTCAAGCGCGCCTGCGATCATCCTGAGGAGGGTGGTTTTGCCCAGCCCGTTATAGCCGACCAGCGCGACCCTGTCCCCGCGCGACACGGAGAAATCCAGCCCGCGCAGCACCCAGCGTTTCCCGTCGTACGAGACGCCGGCAGACTCGAGCCGGACAACCTCCACTCCGCAGTGGGGCGGTTCCGGAAGGCGTATCCTGCCCCGCGTGGCGACGGGCCTGATCACCTCGATCTTTTCCATGCGCGCGAGCTGCTTGACCCGGCTTTGAGCCTGCGTGGCAAGGGTGTTCTTCGCCTTGAACCGCTCGATGAACCGCTCGAGCTGCTCGCGTTTCCGCTGCTGGTTTTCGCTGGCTGCGAGCTGCTGGCGGTAGCGGCGTTCGCGCTCCTGCGCGTAGTAGTCGTAGCCGCCGGCGTAGCGCGTGACGGCGCCGTTCGCGACCTCGACGGTGAGGGTGGTCAGGGAGCGCAGCAGGTAGCGGTCGTGCGATATGAGCAGCAGCGTGCCGCGGAACGAGCGCAGGGAATCCTGCAGCCACTCAACGGCCGGGAGGTCGAGGTAGTTTGACGGCTCATCGAGCAGCAGGATGTCCGGGTCGGCCAGCATTGCCCGCGCCAGCTCGGCCCGCATGCGCCATCCCCCGCTGAAGCTGTTCAGCGGGCCGCGCAGTGAATCCGGCGCGAACCCCAGCCCGCACAGGGCCTTTTCCGCGCGTGCGCAAAGGGAGTAGCCGGCGCGGTGTTCGAACGCGGTCTGGACCTCGCCCAGTTCGCGCAGAAGCCGCGGCTTTTCGGAATCGCCCGCTGCCGCGAGTTTTGCGGCCAGCGCGGCGAGGTCCCGTTCCATTTCCGCCAGGTCCTCCGCGCCGGCGCAGGCGAAGTCCAGCAGCGGCTCGTGCATTTCCGACGGCGCGTGCTGCTGGCGGACGAGCGCGATGCGGAATGAGTCGGGGATCAGGACCTGTCCGCCGTGCGGCAGCATGTCGCCGGTGACGAGGGAGAAGAGCGTGGATTTCCCAGCTCCGTTCGGGCCGACGATGCCGACCCGCTCGCCGCGGTTTATCTGCAGCCCGACGGCGTTCAGGACCTCCTGCGCGCCGTACCTGACAGTTACATTGCGAAGTTCAATCATGACAGGCCGGCGAGCATAGCACGCGGCCGGCGGGCTCGGGAAGGGCCGGATGGCGCGGGCTCCAAAGAAGGGCTTGACCTTGTATGCGCAAATGGTTCACTGATGCCTTCCGGCCGGCACAAGGGAGTTCGTGAGCCGAGGCGGGCCGTTGGGGAAGGATCAGTATCCGATGAAAAGCGTCAGGATGGGAATAATAGGCCTCGGTAACATGGGCAGTGCG
>VGWI01000021.1 GCA_016873655.1 Lentisphaerota bacterium | reverse complement strand
TGATCGCCGGCCAGCCCCACGTATTCATCAAGATTGAACGTCGTGATGCGAGAGAGGTCCAACTCCTTCGCCCGGTGCATGCCGATCAGCGTCTCGTACAAAGGCAGGGGCGTGCTTCCGGTCGCAAGACCCAGAACGCCTTCAGGATTCTCCTTCAGCACGCGCGCCACGTAGTGCGCCGCGCTTGCCGCGGCGGCCTGTGCGTTGGGTTGGATGATGATTTCCATGGGTAAGACGGGTTAAAGGTTGATGGTTGATGGTTGATGGTTGAGGGCGCGCGCGACGTGCGAACGGAACGTCAAGAAATTATCGAGGTGACCAACCCTGAACCACAAAGCCTTGACGCTCATGGGGCATCTCCCATCTGACGCCGGAGATTGTCACGAACATTATCAGCAAAGCGTGAAATGTAGCTCGTGACATAATCGATGATGTCACGCGAAGGATCCATGATCAGGGGCGTGAGATCCATGGCGAATGCAATCTGCCTGGCCGTGTCGACGTTGTGCGAATCGAAATAAGTCGCATTGGCGCGGCGCCGACCGAGCGCCGCAAGGTCATATTGTTTTCCGCCGGCAATCTGTGACTGAAAGACGCGGGAGAGCTGAAGAGCGAGTCGCTCGCGAGGACTGCAGTCCAGCGCAACCTTGTCGCCATCCAACATCCAATCCAGACCGCGCCACACCTCGCAACCGAGCACCTGCTTCGGGCGCTTTTCCGGCGCCATTTCGCGCATTGCACGAATCACGTTCACGAGTACAGCAATGTGTGTCGGGTGTTTATCTGCGGGATTGTGCGTGTAGATCACCTGGGGATCTGTCGCTTGGAGGATCGCGACGATGTCGTCTCTCAGATGCCTGTTCGAAGGGTCCTTGATCGTCCCGCTCGCGTGGTCCAGTTGCAGGATGGACGAATACTTGCCCAGTTCCGCTGCCTGGCGCTGCTCTTGAACACGAACATCACGCATTTGCTCATCGGAATGATCGGAAAAGGGGCCCGTGCGCGCACTGCCGCTACCGCTGGTGCAGATCACGCCGGAGAACCAACGTCGCTTGCGACCGTAGCACGCGAGGATGCCGTGCAGCGCCATGAACTCGAGATCATCCTGGTGCGCGCCGATACCGAGATGGGTCGTGCGGGCCAGTGCTTCATCCAGAGGGGTGCCGTCCGGTACGTAGACGTCTGCGCTGTCGTTATGCAGATTGATAAGCAATCGCTTTTCAGGCGGGGCGGGCATATGTGCCTGAAGACCGTCCTGAAGCAGCGTCGTCATGGGTCGGAGGATGCCGGAATCCGGATGGGCAGTCAAGATCGGGCGGAATCACGCTTCTCAATGCGCCGAGGCAGGGATCCGAAGCTTCTACGACCTTCCAGCGCGCCTCGAACGACGATGTTCCGCAGGTGAATTTCGCTGCAGCCGGCGGTCAGGTTGCCCTCGAAGGGCGTTCGTGGCGAGCCCAGCAGAATCGACTGTCCTAGGTTGGCCGTTGAGTAATTCCTCGTCAGTGGCGTCGCGTTATAACCGCCTCGCTGTTCTTCATTCAGTTCCAGACAGCTCAAACCGCGGATACTCCTGCCACGGCGGCGGGCTTTTTGGCTTCCGGCCGCACAGTCCCGGAGCCAACTGGAACCAGTAACCGGAACCGTTGCCGTCGTCGTCGTCCAGAACAACCATGTTGAATCCGAACGCTTCGTCCGGTTTCAGCCCGAGATCGGCCAGCGGCAGGCGCAACTCGTAGCGGGTGATCCGGGCGGCGGCGTCCCGCAGCGCGGCGCAGCCGGCGGTCTTAGACAGCGCGTCGCCGTTGCCTTCAAACCGGTGAAAGACCGCGCCATGGCCGGTCAGGGCCAGCCCGAGATTCCAGTGGACGCTTGTGGATACGGCGATACCCACCTGCAAGGCATCGCCGTTCCAGATCATGCCGCCGGTTCGGGTGTTGAAATGCCGGTCGTCGGCAACTTCCGCTGCCACACAAAGCGCCTCGCCGTCCCAGCCCCACCAGGCCCTGACGCCCAGATCGTCGGGTCCCCGCCACAGGATGCGGCTTCCGCAGGAGCGGCGGCGGTCGTCAGGATATATCTGGAAGAGAGCGCGGCGAACCATGCACGGTCTTTCTTTCCACTCGTCCAGGGCCCCATCGACCCGAACGGCGTGTTTCAGGCGCGGAATCGGCCGGCTGGTTTCGACCGAGACGGACGCGGTTTCGGCGCTCGCCGTGCCAGCATCGGGCGCCGTGCGCGCGCCACGCCAGCCGTTCGCCTCTGTGCGCTGCTCGCGGCTGAAGGAGGCTTCCCGATGCCTGAACACCGCGCGGTTGCGGTCGGACACGCGCAGCGGATCGGTCAGGTCCCCGTAGAATCCGCCGCGGAATCCCGTTCCAGCGGCGGCTTCGCTTCCGGAAATCGGCGGCCAATCGCCCGGGATGTTAAGCGTGCCGTTTCCATGCGTTCCCTGGAACATGCGGCCGCGGGCGTTGCCGACCGTGACGACCTGCTCGCGTACGTTTCCGCTCAGTTCCAGGATGCCCCAGTACGAAGCGCCCGCCGCGGCGCGGCCTCCGGCCGGTGTCGCGAAGATGCCAGCGCGCACGGGGCTGCCGGGAATCGCGCTCACGCCGCCGCGCCCCGGTCCTCCAAAGAAGGCCGGCATGGTCAGGTCGTAGTTGGCGTTTCCGACAACGTCGCTGAGGCTGCCCGTAAGGCGTTCATCCTCCTTGCCCTCGCGCTCCACGCTGTACTCTTCCCTGACGATGCCCGTAATTCCCCAGGCGAACTCGTTGGCCAGCGGTTTGCGCGGACCGCGGCAGGCTTTTTCGTATTCCAGCTCGGTCATGGGCCGCAGCCCTGCCCACGCCGCGAACTGGGCGGCGTCCCACCAGGAGAGCAGGTTGCACGCTTGGTACGGTTTGGCGGCAGTGAAGTTCGGCCAGACGCCCGAGAGGCCGTAGCGCCCGACAGCCGTGAAGATGGATCCCGCGTGCGTGCTGTCGCCGGCCGAGGTGGCGGCATACGTCGCCGCGGACATCGAGTTCAGAAACGCGGTGAACTGTTCGCGGGTCACCTCGTAGCGCATGCAGTAGAAGGCCTCATAGCCGGTGGGAAAGCGGTTCGCCAGCGCCCCCTCTGGGCCGATGCCGTTGCGTCCGGATTCGCTGACGCCCCAGAGCCGGCCGGGCGAGTTGCCGATACGCCGGGCATCGGAGCCTTCGGCAACCGGCCCGCTCCACGTCGCGTCGACCGGAAACGGAATCGTAGCGCCATGGGTCCATGCACCGTCGGTGAAGCTGCCGTCCTCCGCTCCTCCCGTTCCGAGCTGAAACGGCCCTTGCGGAACATAGACCATTTCGATGGCGAAAACCTTGATGTCTGCCGCGGCGGGGTTAGTGACGCCATCCGCGCCGTGCAGCCAGCACAGACTCACGTCTCGCAGATCGAGTGGCCCGTGGCCGGGGCCGGTGCGGTAGAGGAACACGCCTACTCCCTTGTCTCCGGCCAGTCCCACATCCAGCGTCGTTCCACCAGGGACTTTATGTTGCGCCCGGTCCGGCGCCAGTGTCGAGGGAAAGTACCCGTCCTCATTCCGGCCCCGAAGACGGTGCTTGGCGAACACCCATGCTGCGCTCCAGCTTTCGACGGGCAGGTCCCGACCTGTCACGCTGCTCGCGGCCGGTTCGGTCCATTTCGCCCGCCAGGTGTTGCCCCAGTGAAGGTCGAAACGCAGCTCGCTCTGCCCATCGCCGGCGTCCGTCCTGCGCACGTTGGCGATCCGGACCACGTTGGTCGCCGCAGTGCCGCCCCGGAACCGGGCCTCCGCATCAGGATTGGGTTCCGTGCCTTCGGCCGCCGGCCGCCTCTCCCCGCCGGTCGCAACGCCGGTCGGGGGCGTCTCGCCTTGGTTGATCTTGTCGGCGAATTCCGCAAAAGCATCGAACGACCATGTCCAGTAGAGGAATGCGCGCCGGGCGGCGCTGTCGCCGCTGCGCTCGATCGCGTCCAGCGCCTGGTCGCGCAACCTCGTCATTCGTGTCACAACCTCGGCCGGCCAGATTTCCCGGAACAGCTTCGGGGCAATCCGCTGTTCCGCGACGCGTATCGGACGGGAGAGGGGAGTGTTTTCCCAGCGATCGCATTGGAGCCGCAGCAGTTCGCGGGCATCGGCCGCGCCGGCGCCGAAGAGCCTCTTGCACATCTCGTCAAGGACCGCCTCGACATCCATGTCTGGATTCCACAATGCGCGGTTCCAGACATAGCAGGTGGGGGCGGCGGTGACGAAACAGGGAGCGGCATAGGAAAGCACCTCCCCGCCGGCGATCCGATTGGTATTCGTCTTGTAGAACTCCTGGACCAGATGGGGGAACTGAACCGGCCCGAGCGTCCAGTCGCCGGGACCGGCGAAATCTATCCAGACGCCGCTCGGCCGTCCGGTCTTTTCTGCCCATGTGTGGAGGATGCCCTCCTGTTCCGCGCGGATCTCCGGCTGGTGCAGCAGCCCCATGGCGCCCAAGTCGAGCGAGTTTATCGCGAGATTGTCGGGGAACGTCAACTCCTCGGGAGATTTCAGGATGTCCCAGGGGACATAGATCACCGTCTTGTCCGGCCACTGGCGCTTGACCTCCTCGCACAGCCGCCGCACGAAATCGGCCATGATCAGCGCGTCGCCTCCTTTCGCCGCCATTTCCCGGCAGGGCCGGCAGCGGCAGGCGGACACCAGGGATTTATTGCCGATATCCAGACAGGGCCAGAGAGTGACGCAATTGCGGGTGATTCCGCCGATGAAGACGTTCTTGCCGCCTCTGTCCCAGGCACGTTCCAGGTTCTCCAGATAGCAGGCCATCAGTTCCGGCGAGTTGTAGCAGAAGGCCCCGAAGTTGCGACTGCCGTCTTCCCGGACCGCAAAGATGGGAGTGTTGGTCCGCAACGTGTTGTTCATGAACTCGTAGATGCGCGCGCCTTGCTGCCTGGGTTCGTACGGCCAACTGTTGCCATGGCGCATCAGGCGGAAAAAATCGCCCAACCAGAGCGTCTCCACGCCTTCGGCTCCGGAACCGGAAGGCATCGGCAGGATTTCCTCGTCGCTCGAGCGCGCCTGCAGCCAGTACCAGTCCTGGTACATGGTTCGATACGGAAAGACCGGTTGGTCATGGTAGTGGACCGGTTGGATGACGAGAGTGGCGCGAGGCGGGATCGAACGGCCGCCGTACGGCGTCGGCCAATACCAGCGCACCCCGACGAACCGCTCAAGGAAGTCGGCGATGGCCCAGCACGTGCCTTCCCCGCGCGCCGTGCTGCCCACGAGGTAGACGCGGTTGGTGGCGGTTTTGACGACGAACCCCTCGGCGGGAATCCTGGCCGCGTCGATGCCGGCCGCGCGCGACTCCTCGCAGTCGCCGATCACGATGGCAGGCCTGTCTGCGGCGGGCGCGTTCGTCACGAGCGGCAGGCGGGCACCGGTGGCGATGGACACGCTTTCGGTCAGGTGGTTGACCAGTTGCTGGAACGTCGAAGAGCGCCGGTTCTTTGCCACCGGTTTGGCGAGTTCCGTGGCCTGGGCGGGAGGTAGAAATATCACCGCCTTCGCATCCCCGTTGCGCACGATTTCGATTGGCGGATGCGAAGGCGCCTTCCGCCATGTCACCGGCGTCAGGTCATGCGGCCGGAGAGTATCCTCGCCGGTAGTGCTGCTTGCGGCCATACAACAGGCTCCGGCCAGCGTCATAATCGACAGTGCGGCGAGTTGAATGGAATCGGCGTGTGATCGTTTCATGCCTTCCATCCTCGTGATCGACTGTGATGATGAGGTTCTGCTGCGTTCCGAAGCATCGCGCCGTCGACACCAACGGTTCGAGTTTACTTCGGCACCTCGACCAGTTCGATGTCGTCGAACCATGCCGTGCCTTCTCCGTCGACGACAAGACACGGAACGGCGATCGGGTTCCAAACCTTCGGCTCGAACTCGACCTCGAGTCGAGTCCACTCGTTGTCGCCCATCAGGCACTTCGAGCTATGCGAGGCGTGGATGTCGTCCCATGACCAGATGACCTCGTTCACACGGATGAACACGCCTTTGCAGGTCGCGCCGCGGGTGCGGACCCAGGCCGCAAAGCGGTAACGTTGACCCCGGTCAACCATTAGCGGGACACCGCCGAGTATCGGCCGCGCCATCGCTGGCCCCTGCAAGCGCAAGGAATGTGTGCGGGATCGCCCAATCTTCTCATCAAGCCTTGCGCACTTCTCCCACAGGCAACCGTTCCACATCGTGCCGGCCGGAACGGGCGCCTCGAAATCATTCACCATGCCTTGCCGGAAGCCGATGCGCTGTCTGCACTTGCGGCTGTCGACCGGCAACATGGTGCGCGCCGCGTCCTCCAGTTCCTTGGCAAGGGGCAGCGGCAGGCTCAGCAGGCGGTAGGTGGCCGTGATGTGATAAAAGCCATCGGCGCTCTTCCTGGTGGGCGGCTTCGCGATTACGTGTTGATCGTACCATTCGATGCACGTCTCGAACGTGGTGGGCGTGGACTTCACGATCTCGAGAAACGGGTTCATGTCCCGCTCGGCCACCCAGCCGACGAATCCACCGGCGGGCATGTCCTTCCACTTCGGGTCGAACCACTGCATCATTGACAGGGGGTTCTGGTACATGTAGCAGATCCTGCCGTCCCGTCGTGCCCAGATGCATTTCTGGAAGCGTTTGCGGTCGTCGCGGGAATCGGCCAGCCCGCCCGCAAGAATGTTCGCATACTCAAACTTCTGAGGCTCCACCATCGCCAGGTCATAGTCACAGTCCAACACGTAGCCGAGAACCGGGTCAAAGCGCAGGGCGAATTCGTGCCTGAGTCGCATATCCCCCGGCATGTCCTCCGAATAGGATATCCGCAGCGACTCGCCCCCGGCGCACGGGTACGTCAGCTTGCCCCTGAGCCCCGGTCCGCCCTGAGGCACGATGCAGATGCGCGCGCCCCGCAGCGTGATCCACGTGTAGATCTCGGGCATCTTGTATTCAACGTGCGCTCCGTCGGCGGGCGGGTAGAACCGGAACAATTCGATCTCGCCAAAAGCCTTGTTGACCAGTCCGATGCGCTGTTTTCCGTCCAGGATCCACAGGTAATGCTCACGGTACTTCCTGTCCCTGACGCGCACGATCCGGAAATTCGGCTTGTGCGCATGCCGCGGCAGGGTCGCGTAGCACATGGCCTGTTCGATGAATTCCTGCAGGCGTCCGCCCCGTCGTGAACTGGAGGTTCTACTTCGGGGCACGCCCTGCGCTTCAGCTGGCGTCGCATCGCGGCCCTCTATCGGCGAAATCGTCATGGCCATAGTCGCAAGCCGTCCTTCTGGCCGTGTTCTCTCAGTGCGATCACGGGTTTCAGCCGCGATACGACAACGGTTTCGGATCGAGCCAGTTAATCAGCCCCTGGCGGATGGCGTTGGCGAAACAGACGTTGCCGTACGGGTTGTAGTGGCCGAAGACCTGGGCGCCGGCACGTTCCACGTACAGACGCTCGCAGAACTGTTCGACCGAGCCTTTGAACAGCTTGGCTTCAGCGCCGAATACCGGCAACGTGTCAATGTAAGGGTACTTCTCCCGATCCAGGAACTGAACGAATTCGGCGTCGAAACGCGTGCCCCTCTTGACGTATGTCTGCAGGGTCGGCACGTCGTAGCTCAGCAGGATCATGAACTTGCGGCCGTTTGCCTTGCACCACTTCCGGAGCTTATCCACAACAAACATTGTGGAACGGATGCCGTAGGCCACGTGGAGTTTCTTTGCATCGGCCTGGCGCGTCCTGGCATTGCGCAGGTTCACCTTCACGCCGAACGCCTCGGCCAACACCTCAAGCTCTGCGACCGGGGCCACGCCGCCCTCGCGCAGGCAGTAGAGATGGGCGACCGGATCGTCCTTGAACGCATTGTAGAAATTGTCCTGGCCCACCAGCCGTAGCAGGTCCGTGGCCTTCTTGCACATGCCCGGGCGCTCTTCCCATTTTCCGCTCGCAACGTCGAAGCGCAGATGCATCCACGGGAAGCCGTGCACCGGATAGCCGTCTTTCCTGCCGCGCGGCAGATCGCGGCACATCCAGGCTACGCGAATCCAGCGGGCCGCATCGATGTTGCGCATGTAGTCGTCATCCCAGATGTTCAGGATGATGTAGTCCGCTGCCAGGTCCTTCTTCGCTTCCGTGCGCATCGCCCGTCGGTAGGCTTGGTAGACGCCGTAGCCACCGACCCCGAAGTTACGGATCGGTTCGCGGAAGTTCGCGGCCAGGGCTTCCTGCCAGGTTTCACCGTTGCTCACCTGGGCGCATTGGGTGTAGCTGTCGCCATAGGTGTTGATCCGGCAGGGCTGGTCTGCATAGTTGATCATCTTCCGATGACCGCCGTTGCGCATGTAACTGCCGTCGGTAATGGCCCCGCCCATGCCGTCCTTCATACAGTGATCCCGGTGCAGGTAGCCCAGCTCCGGATCGAACTGGAGAATGGCCGGTTTATCCGGATTCAGGTAGCGATCGATTTCCACCCGGTGGTACGCGCCCGTGTACAGCAGTTGCTTGAGATCCTTCAGCTTCGACATGTCTTCAGTTCTCCTCGGGCGGATCGAAAACAGCTGCTCAGGCAGCAGCCCGCCATGACATTACCGTTACGAAACGATAGCGTACTATTCTTCTTCGCAAACTCAACAGAATAATCTCGGGTTCTCTGCTGAAGTTGGGCCCTGAAAGAATCGCCTTGCCATTGCGTGCGATAGCTGCCTATCGTTTAGCTAACTCCGTTTGAGGGTAGCGGAGCGGGCAGGCCGAGTGCCCTGCTGTTGGGACAAGAACAGGGGCCAGGAGCCTGCCGAATGCCTGAAGAAGAGCAGAAGAAGATGCGATCGGGATTGACGATTCGATCCTTCGTGGTCGCAGTGTTTTCGCTTCTGCTCATGGGTGTCTGGATTGAGTACGAGGAGCTCTACAATACCTATGGCGGCCCCCTGGCGGAGAATGTGCCTCCCAACAGCGCGGTCGGCGTCGTTTGTGCCCTCCTGATCGTCAGCGGCCTGCTCTACAAGGTCCGCCGATCGCTTCGCTTGGTGTCGGCGGAACTCGTCGTCATATATTCCGCGCTACTCTTGGCCGCGCCCCTGATGACGCAAGGCATGTGGCATCGTCTGTTCGGCCTGGTGGCGGCCATCCCGCACCACCAGGATTTCAATTCCTATGAAAGCTTGCCGCCCATGCTCTGGCCGCACGGCCCGAATCTCATTCAGAACAACCGTTTCAAGGATGGACTGGACGGGGTTGTGTTTGAGGGCCGCGGATCCGTGGCGTGGCAGGAAATCGACCGTGGCGCCAAGGGGGTATGGAAGAGCCCCGTGTTGAGCAACGGCGGCGATCCGCAGGCGCGGTCCGCGCTGGCCTTCGCCATTCCGCGGCACAACGCGAAAGGCGTACAGCAGTTGGTGCCGGGCGAACCCTTCCTGTTTTCGGCGCTGATCAAGGCGGATGAATTCGCGGGCGGGTCGTCCTGCCTGGTGACTATGCAGGCCGATGACGGGCGTGCCGTGCCCATCCTCGTGCATCCTGAGAGCACGAAACCTGCTTTCGCGACGCCCGGCGGCTTCCGACGGATCGGGGTCAACCCCGTCATCATACCATCCGACCTGAAAGAGCGGCTCGTCCTGAGGATAACGCTCACCGGTGACGGCACGCTGGCCGTTCAGGATGTGCAGTTCTTCAACATGGATGCCATCGAGAGCGCCTACTCCGGGCGCCAGGTGGTTTCTCAAGGTAATCTGGCGAAGCTTGGCGAGTACGAGCGGAACTCGACTCTGGTCAAACCGGACCGAATGTTCGGACTTGCGGGCCTTCGCTATCTCCTGACTGGATACATTCCGCTGGGCCAGTGGATGCAACCGCTTTTCGCGTGGGGGGCACTGGTCGCCGCGCTCTTCATGGGCTTCATGGGTCTCAACGTGCTCATGCGCAAGCAGTGGGTCGAGCACGAACGCTTCACCTTTCCGCTCACGCTCGTGCCGAAGGCCCTGTTCGAGGAATCGACGGATGAAGAGGGGCGTACACGGCTGCCACTCTTTCGCAACCGGATCATGTGGTTGGGCTTCGCCGTCATGCTTCCGCTGGTCCTGCTCAAAGGCATTCATCATTACTATCCCAGCGTGCCTGGCCCGAGCTCGACGGGTGTTTCCTTTGCCAATTATGTGTCCAGCCCATTGGCCAAAGCCTATCTGAACGACGTGGGGATCGGGGTTGAAAGCAACATCGGTTTTTCCTTCTGCATCCTGGCGATCATACTGTTGATCGAGACGGATGTTCTCTTTTCGCTGTGGGCGACGTTCCTGATTTTCCGACTATGGCATCTGTTCGGTTTGGCGTTTCATTTCAACCGTTTCCCCGGCTATCCGTGGGAGCACCAGCAGACCATGGGGGCCTACATCGCCTACGCGCTGCTTGCCGTGTTCGTGGGGCGACACCACCTGGGAAAGGTGTTCCGGAGCGTTTTCCGGCGGGGGGGGCGTACCCCGGATGAAGATGGCGAGGTTGTATCCTATCGCAGTGCCCTGTTGATGATCGCGGCCTCGCTGATCGCCGTCACGGCCTGGAGCATCTGGACGGGAATGGGGGCGGGCGTCGGGCTCCTGTTCTTCGGCTACATTCTGCTGTGCGGGTTCATGGCCAGCCGCATCCGCGCCGAATGCGGGGCACCGTTCGGCTATTTCACGCCCTACTTCGGCATGCAGTTTGTGGCGGCCATGGGCGGAATCGCGGTCTTCAAGTCCACCGGCATGCTCGTCGCGGCCATCTGCAGCGGGTTCATGTGCACGGCCTGCTTCCTGTTTATCGCTCCGGCCCAGGTTGAAATGATGGAACTCGGGCGGCACTTCAAGGTACGGCCGCGCGACGTAGGAGCGGGACTGACCCTGGGATTACTTGGCGGCGTGATCATCGGCGGGTTTGTGGTCTTGTGCTGGCTTTATGGGTTTGGCGCCGATAACTTGAAAACACGCTGGCCCTACGAGCAAAACTGGTATTTCGGCGGATACAGGGGTGAGGCGACAGCTGCTGACCGGGCCTTCGAGGCCGGCACGATCGGACTGAATCCGGAATCGCAGCCCTTGAACTTCGTGAAGAACCCCAATGCCAAGGGATTGGGGATTGGCGCCGTGATCACCCTCGGCCTGGCCGCGCTGCGCAGCCAGTTCGTGTGGTTCCCTTTCCATCCACTGGGATACTTGATGGCGTCCACCTACCTGATGAAGGCCATCTGGTTTACCATGTTCCTGGCATGGCTGGCCCGTAGCCTGGTGCTGAAGATCGGCGGCGCGCGGTCGGTCCGCACCGGCCTGGTCCCCTTCGCCGTCGGCATGTTCCTGGCCTGCGTTTTTTCAGTCGTGGCGTTTGGCGTCGTGGGTATCTATCTGAGGACGCAGGGTGTTCTGGATGTGTACAGCAAGATTCCATGAAGAGCCGAAGATTGAGAATCGGGAAATTGGAGATGGCAAGATTAAGGTGCCAGGTCCCGAGTCCGGCGTCAGCCAGGTTTTGAGTGATGAACGTGGGTAAGAGACAGCACAATGCGCTGAGTCAGTTGCTGGTCGCCGGGGTTTTTGCCGTGCTGACGCTGGCGATTCTGTACGGATTCGTGCGCATCGCCGAACCCGAAGAACGGCGGCCGCGGCAGGCCTCCAGGCAGGATTATGCGGAGGCCCCGCTGGCGGACCTCCTGGCCGAGCATGGCTTCGAGGCGCGCATGGCCGAGATCGCCGCCGCGGGTGGGGCGGCGGATGAGCCTGGGGTGGGGCGCATGAGCGGCAGCCCCGGATTCTATCGTACCGAGCAGCTCATTCTGGAGGCGTACCGGGCGGCCGGCCTCGAGATAGTTACGCAGGAATTGCCGGTCGTCGTGCCGGTAACAGAGTACTGCGAGATCCTGGACTCGCAGGGACTGCCGCTAGAGGGTGTGCGGATATTCCCGTTCGAGCCGGCCGGCCTGCTGCCCACCGCCTTGCCGGCGGAAGGCATCCGGGGTGAGATCTTGGCGACCGAGACTGCCTCCCCGAAGTCGCTGGACGGGCACCGCGCCGAACAGGCCATTGTGCTCACCACGATCGACGCCGCGGGCGACTGGCCCAGCCTTGCGTCGGTCGGTGTGGGGGCACTTCTGGTGAAGGAAGAACGCGAAGATGTCCTGCGCGTGATCCGCACCAGCCCCGATCAGCAGCAACAATGGAACGGGGTTGTCTCGCCGAATGCGGTGACCTTTCCCCGCTTTCTCGTGCGGGGGCCGATCGAGCGCCATGTGGGCGAGACGATCACCCTGCGGTGCAAGGTCATCTGGCAAACGAAGATCGTGCGCAACCTGATCGGGGTGCTGCGCAAAGACCAGCCGCGCGAGGAGGCGCTGGTCGTCTCCTCCTTCTATGACAGCTCCTCCGTCGTTCCTGATTTGGCGCCCGGCGCGGAACAATCGATCTCCCTGGCGGCCATGCTCGAATACGTGCGCGGCCTGGCCCCGTACCGCGCGGACGTGGAGCGGGACATCATCTTTGTGGCCGTTGCCGGGCACGCCCAGGCCCTGGCAGGCGAGCACCGTCTGATCGAGGCCATTGAGACCCTCAGCGCCGAGCGGTCTGATTATCGGACCTTCGAAGCGCGCAAGACGGACGAACAACGGGCGCTCGACTATGCCCTGCGCGGTCTCGAACTGCTCGATCAGAGCCATGGCCCGGCCGGGGCGACGGCCGCGGAGAAGGCTTTGGTGTTCGAACGGGGTGTGGCGGCCGAATCGCAGGCCTTCCGCGAGTGGATGCTCGAACGGATCAAGGCCGTGGCCGGCGAAATCTGTCTGGATCGCAAAGAGGATGTGCTGCAGGCCCGGCTGGCCCACCTGCGGGTCGGCTCACCAGCCTTCCGTGACGGATTCGACGCACTGACCGCAAGCGATGCGCAGCGCCAGGATCCCGCCAATGAGCATCCCCTGCTGAAAGCCTACCTTGCGGCGAAGGTCCTGGAGAATCGCTCGGCCAACATGGTGACGCTTCCGTTGGACAAGCTTGTCCGGCGGGAAGAGTATGCGGCGTGGGGCTATGCGGAGCGACTTCGTGCTTCCCTTAAGAGCATCGCGGCTTTTCACCGCCAGCAGATAAAGGAAGTCGACGACCTCATCGCCGTACGCGAGCTGTTCAGGCCGTATGCGCGGACCTTGACGATAGCGATTGATCTATACTCAGGCGGCCACCGGAAGCTGAGCGACCTCGCCGTCCTGCTCGGCGTGGCGGGGATCGGCACGGTGGTCGAGCCGCAGGTCGGCGAGTTGGCCAACGCGATTCAGGAAGAGGCGCTCACGGCGGGCGAGTCCCCCGCTTTCAACGTGGTGAACTGGAGCAGTCTGGACGCCGGCGGAAGCCGCGTGCTGCCCAATGCGAACCGCGACCACCTGGTCTCCCCGCTGTGGTACGCCTGCGGCCGGCTGGCCTTCACCGTGGCGAACCGCGAATATGTGCCGAACGGGGCGACGCGAATGATATCGCCCGAAGACACGCTGGCCAACCTGCGCCAGACGGATGTGCTCAAACTGCACATCCCGGCGTTGGGCAAAGCGCTGTTGTCCATCGCCTACGGACGCGTCACGTTCAAGCCCGTCTCGGCGGCCGCTGCGCGCGGGCGCCTGTTCAGGCTGCATGGCGGCGTGTATGCCAATGCCGGTGTTTCGGAGATGTTCGCCCGCCACCCGATGCCGAGCCGGACCTTCGCGCAGATCAGCGGACCACAGAACATTTTGAGCCAGCGCGGCGTCCGCGGGGGCGCGCTCCTCGGCGTCAACCCTTACGGCGAGTTCAACGCGAATCTCGTTACGGGACTGCCGTCTTCCTTTTCCATGAACGCCGCGCGCTTTGCGGAGGACGGCCGCATCCTCTTCATCAAGGACACGTCCATCGTGAGTCAGACCGTGTTCAGGAACGAGGGTGTCGAGTCCGCCAGCGTGAGCGCGACCGGATCGAAGGCGCCCAAGCCGATCAACATCGCCACCTTCCGATGCGCGCCGGTCTCCCTTTTTGAACGGGGCAACCCGACCACCATGAAGTCGTTCAAGCAGGTCACCTTCCTGTCCCGTCAGGCTCTGTCCGCACCGGCTCGACTATATCAGGACGCTCTGACGGCCTTTCTGCCCCCGGACACGACCTTCTATCTGGCCTTCCTGGACGGCGCTGCCGGCAACCCCGAAGTGCAGACGTACCGCGCCTTCATGCTGAACCCGGACCCGTCCGAGCCGATCGGGGGCGCGGAGCCTGAACTCTACGGCGACGGCTATCTCGCGGCCGACACGCCGACCCTGGTGCACCCGCATATCGACGCCGCAGCGTCCATGTTACGCACGGCGCAGAAGCGCCTCGACCTGCAACGCCGGTTCGGGATGGCCGATGACCAGATGCTTGCGTTTCATGCGCGGGGCGCGGAGTGGCTTGAAGACGCGCGATCCAGGTTGGCGGCGTTGGATCCGTCCGGCGCGCTGAGTTCGGCCGCCACGAGCCTGGCCTACGCGATCAACAACCACCCGGTGATCCGCAAACGCATCGCGCATGCCGTAATCGGGATTCTCTGGTATCTAGGCCTGCTCGTGCCCTTTGTGTTCTTCGCCGAGAAGCTCATCTTCGGGTTTCCCGATATCCGCAAGCAACTCCTGGCCGATGCGATTATTTTCCTGATCGTCTTTACGCTGTTGCGTCTCTTTCACCCGGCCTTCCAGATGGTTCGCTCGTCGTTGATGATCCTGCTGGGCTTCATAATGCTTCTGTTGACCCTCATGGTGACGCTCATGGTCGGCGGCAAGTTCAAGCAGAACATCACGGCCCTGCGCGCACGTGAAGGGAAGGTGGAAGGCGCCGACATCAACCGCGGCGGCGTGGTGGGAACGGCGTTCATGCTGGGATTGAACAACATGCGCCGCCGCAAGGTGCGAACCGGCCTCACCTGCGCGACCCTCGTGCTGATCACCTTTGTCATGATCTGTTTCACCTCGGTGTCAACCGACTTGAAGAACGAGCAGTATGCAACCGGCCGGTCGGCCTGGAGCGGCATCACGATTCGCGACGCGGACTTCCTTCCGCTGGAGGCCGCCGAAATCAGCACGATCCGGCGGCTCTACGGCGACCGCTATCCGATCACCACACACCAATGGATGATGCCGAGCATGTCCGTTTATCAGGGCGCCACCGACCACATCAGGAACCTGGATATCAGCATCGATTACGAGCTGGACCTGGCCGGCATAAAGACCGTGAAACGTGCGCATGTCAGCAGCGTGATTGCGATGGAGTGGAGTGAGCCGATGTTTTCCGGTATCGACAAGCTGCTGCTGACCGGGCGCGGCTGGTTCGCGCGCCCCCCGCTCACCCGGACAGAGAAGATTGAGGCGGCCCGGATCGGGGCCGAAGGCCGTAAAGAGGTGATTCTGCCGGAGACCGTGGCGAGCAGACTGGGGATCACGGTTGAAGATGTAAACACATCTGAACCGAAAGTGAGCATTCAGGGAGAGGAATTCGTCGTACGGGGCATCATCGATTCGGTTGAATTGAACAAGCGCACCGGCCTTGACGGAGCGTCAATTCTTCCCTACGACATCAACAGCGTGCAGGCGCTGGGTCTGCAAAGGATGCCCGACGGCAAATTCAGGGCGGTTGTGCCCTCGGACGTGGCACGCCTCCCGGCGTCGGAAGTGATCCTCGTCAGTACGATGCCGCCCCCACCGCCCGGCGCTGGAGCGGCGACGATCTCCTGTTCCGTTCTCTTTCCTTCCGCGCCGTTTCAGCTTTCATCGGAAGAACCGGAGCAACCGGCCGTGGGCTATCGCGAACAGCACCGCGTTGTCATGGAGTACCTGGAGCGGACGGGTAAACAGGCGTATTACGCGATCGACGGCGTGTCCTACGCGGGCTCGCGGAAGCGCACCAAGACCGTCGGCGGCATGCTCGAGCTGATGATCCCGATCCTGATTGCGGCGCTGGCCGTGTTCAACACCATGCGTGGCTCGGTGTACGAGCGGCGCGGAGAAATCTATGTCTACAACGCGGTGGGCATCGCCCCCAACCACGTCTTCTTCATGTTCATGGCCGAGGCCCTCGTCTATGCCGTCATGGGGGGGATGCTGGGCTACCTGCTCAGCCAGGCCACCGGCCGTTTTCTGACGCTGGCGGGACTGACCGGCGGCCTGAACATGGACTACAGTTCCATCGAAACGATCTATGCCTCGCTGGCCATCATGGCGGCCGTGCTGCTCTCCACGCTTCTGCCCGCCCGCGACGCCGCGCGCATGGCCGCGCCTTCGGACCTGGTGAGCTGGGCCTTGCCGCAGACGGAGGGCGACGTCATGAATCTTTACCTGCCCTTCACGTTCACCGCGCATGATCGCGTGGCCGTCGTGAGCTATTTCTCGCGCTGGCTCGACGCGAACGGGGCGGGCAGCGCGGGGCCGTTCTTCTGTTCGCCGCCGGAAGTGACCGCGCGACCGGAAGCGTCCCAGCCTGAGGGAGACGGCCTGGTGCCGATCGTGAGCGCGCGGGTCTGGCTCAAACCCTATGACCTCGGGGTCTCGCATCGCATGGATATCTCGTTGCCGACCGACCCGGAGACGGGCGAGTATATTGCGCATATCCGACTGACGCGCTTGAGCGGACACGTTGCGGCCTGGCGTCGGACCGTGAAACCTTTCCTGGGCGTGTTGCGCAAGCAGTTCCTCAACTGGCGCGCCACGACGGACAGCGAGCGCGGCGGAATGTTCGCGGAGGCCAAGGGCATGCTGGAGAAGGCATTGAATCGTGAGGTGCTCTAGTGGCGGATAAGAGAAAACCCATCGTGCTGGACAAGGAGCTGGAGGTCTACCGTTCCGTTCTGGAGACGCCGACCGAGTTCCGGAATGGCTTCACCTGGGTGGCCGTGGCGGGAGCCTTCTTCTGCGGTCTGCTAATGATGCCAGGGGCGATCTACCTGAGCCTGGTCACGGGTCAAGGCATCAGCGCGGCCTGGGTCACACTGATCATCTTCTCCGAGGTCAGCCGCCGTGCCATGCGCACCCTGAGCAAGCAGGAACTGGTCATCCTGCTGATGGTTTCCGGCGCCATGGCCGCCGGCGGGCCGATCGGAAATCTCATCTGGCGGCAGTACCTTGTTACCAGCGACGCGGTACGGGACGTCGGCCTTTTGGGCAAGTTCCCCTCCTGGTTTGCGCCGCAGCCAACCAGCGACGCCATCACGGGCCGCAACCTGCTGCACGCCGCCTGGCTCGTTCCGATCCTGCTGATGGTCTTCATGCACGTTGTTGGCACCATCAAGCACTACACGCTTTCGTATTTCTTCTTCCGCCTCACATCCGACGTCGAGCGGCTTCCCTTCCCCTTCGCGGGGATCTCCGCGCAGGGCTCGATGGCTCTGTCTGAGTCCGGTGAGCGCAAAACCACGTGGAAATGGAGAGTGTTCTCGCTGGGCGGCGTCATGGGACTTGCCTTCGGTGCGATCCAGGTGGGCATCCCATTGGTCACAGGGGCGGTGCTCAACAAGCCGCTCCAGTTGATTCCGCTGCCCTGGTACGACGCCACCACCCTCACCGAAGGACTTCTGCCCGCAACCCCAACCGGGCTCATGATCGACCTCGGCCTCATCATCGTCGGCATGGTCATGCCATTCTGGGCCGTCATGGGCTCGGCGGCGGCGATCCTGATGACGCTGGTCATGAACCCCATTCTGCATGGCGTGGGCGTCCTGACGCGGTGGCAGCCGGGCATGGATACGATCGCCACGACCTTCAGCAACTCGATCGATTTCTGGATGAGCTTCGGTCTCGGCGTGATGGGCGCGATCGCGGTGATTTCTATCTACCAGACCGTGCGCGATCTCATCATCAAGGCGCGCGAGCTGCGTCGGCGCCGCATGGCAGAAGGCGCAACGTCCGCGCGGCGCGAGAACGTTTGGGAGACACCGCCGGGGCGCGGCGACTTTTCGCCGTGGATTGCGCTTGCGCTATACGCCATTTGCGCCCTGCTGACCATCGGCCTCTGCCACCTGCTCGTGCCCGGGTTTCCACTTTATTTCCTGTTCGCTTTCACTTTCCTGTACACGCCCCTCATTTCGTACATCAACGCGCGCCTGGTCGGCATCTGCGGCCAGCATGTGGATATCCCGTTCGTGCGCGAGGCCGCGTTCATTCTTTCGGGTTACAAGGGCGTCGAGATCTGGCTGGCGCCGATCCCCGTGGACGAGATGGGCGGCAGCGCGCAGGGCTTCCGCGTCAAAGAACTCACGGGCACAAACTTCTGGTCTCACGTCAAGGCCCAGGGCCTGATCATTCCGCTCAGCTTTATCCTGAGCTTCGTCTTCTGGGGCTTCATCTGGAAGTCCGGCGCGATCCCGTCGGAAGTGTATCCCTATGCCGAAAAGATGTGGGATCTGCGCGCCAAGAACACCGTGCTGATGTATTCCGCGACGCTGGACATGGAGGGCGCCAAGCCCTTGTTCTTTGAGGCGCTGCATCCGCGCGTCATGGCGGGATCGTTCTCATTCACGCTTGTGGCCTTCACCCTTCTGTCCGCCCTGCATCTCCCGCTCATGGCCATCTATGGCTTCGTGCAAGGCGTTGGCAGCATGCCGCATGGTTTGATTCCCATCGTAATCGGCGCGTTGATTGGCAAGTTCTACTTTCACAAGCGCTACGGGCAGAAACGATTTCTTGAGATTGTGCCGGTGCTCTCGGCCGGCTACGGCACCGGCATCGGGCTGATCGCCCTGATTGGCGTCGCGATCAATCTCATTGTTTCCTCCGTCTCGGCGCTGCCGTTCTAGGGATTGAATATGGAAGCGATTGGAAAACAGGTTGCATTGCCGTTGAGACGAGCCGCGACGATCGCGGTGCGAGGGATCCGGATCCGGCTCGGGCGCTCCCTGGTGACGGTGTCCGGCGTGGTGCTCGGTATCGCCTTCCTTATGAGCAACCTGACCGCTCAGATCATCAAGACCGCGGTCAGCGCCGAGCAAGCGCAGCGACAGACCGTTGACCTGATGATGAGCCTGGTCAGCGCTGAAACCGGCGAGGTGACGGGCCGCGCCCTGGCGGTGGCGGTCTTTGGCGAGATCAGCGACGACGAACGCGCGTTTGTCGCCCGCATGCTGCGCGCCAGGCCCGCGAGCTTCCGCGCGCTCGGGCTGGAGTTGGCGGGATTGACGCCCGCAACGGCGAGCACGCTTGGCGCCGGCGCATCGCTCCTGATGATCCTTGGCAACGCGCCGTCTGCGTCCGCGGCGCTCAGCGATCTAACCGCGGGCATGACCGGCAAGGTCGTGCTGGACACGGTGGCCGAGCGCCGTTTTGACGGAGGGCCCGCGGCAGACGTGCGACGCGAGCTCTTCTTCGGCAAGCAGGCCGAGGCGCGGCAGGCGGAGTTGGCGAGCGTCGCACGCAGCGAGCGTTTTCGTATCACGTGGATTGTGGTCGTCTCTTTGCTCGTCACGGTGGTTACCGTTGCCAACGCGCTGCTGATGTCGGTCACGGAGCGCTTTCGCGAGATCGGCACCATGAAATGCCTGGGCGCCCTGTCGAAGTTTATCCGCCGACTCTTTCTGATCGAGAGCGCCCTGATTGGCCTGGCGGGCTCGCTGCTGGGCGTGCTGACGGGAGCCTTGCTGACCATGACGATCTACGGCTTCACGTACCGCTTCAGCCTTGTGTTCTTTTCCATCCATTACGGATGGATGCTGCTGGCCGCGTGCGGCGCCGTCGCGTGTGGAACCGTTATGTCCATGGCCGCCGCCATCTACCCCGCACGCGTCGCCGCGCGCATGGTGCCGGCGGATGCACTGAGAAGCACGGTGTGAGAGGGGAATTGAAAATTGAAAGTTGAATATTGAGGGATAGATGAATAGCGAGGATCTTAAGCAACGGACGAAGCAGTTTGCGCATCGGTGCGTGAAACTGGCCATGGCGTTGCGGCAGGACGCCCTTGGCAATGTCATCCGGGGCCAACTCATCCGCTGCGCGACATCCGTGGCGTCGAACTACCGCGCTGCCTGTCTCGCGCAATCAAAGCCCGCCTTCACCGCGAAGATCAGCACGGTGCTGGAAGAAGTGGACGAATCATGGTTCTGGCTCGAGTTCATTGTCGATGAGAAGTTAATGGAACGGCCGCTCGTAGCCGCGCTGCTGGATGAAGCGGCCGAGTTGACCCGGATCTTCGCCAAGACACGCAAGACGGCGCAGCGGGAGAAATAGCAATGCGGTGCCTATCCGGACAATCTTCAATCTTCAACTTTCCACTTTCAATCTTGTCATGAGCAACCAGATGGAGCAGCTTTTCCGCGGTGAAAACGAGGCCGGGAAGCTTGACCACGTCATCCGTGCAGTCGACGTCCGCAAGGTCTACCGGATGGGCGACAGCGAGACCCATGCGCTGGCAGGCGTGTCGCTCGACGTGCGCCGCGGCGAATATCTCTCCATCATGGGGCCCTCGGGTTCCGGCAAGAGCACGTTTTTCAACATGATCGGCGGTTTGGATAAACCAACCGCAGGCAAGGTCTATATTGACCAGGTGGACATTGCCCAGCTCGATCCGTATGAGCTCGCCTGGTTGCGCTGCCGGAAAGTCGGATATATCTTCCAGTCCTTCAACCTGATCCAGGTCATGTCCTGCATCGAGAACGTGACGCTGCCCATGGCCTTTGCGGGCATGGACAGCGAGACGGCTCGCGAAAAGGCGCTCGATATTCTCGAGCGGGTGGGCCTGGCGGACCGTGCGCTTCACAAGCCGGCCGAGATGTCCGGCGGCCAGCAGCAACGTGTGGCCATCGCGCGTTCGCTGGCGAACTCGCCCGATATCCTGCTCGCCGACGAACCGACGGGCAACCTGGACCTCAAGACGGGCGAGGAGATCATCAACCTCTTTACAAAGCTGCGCGAAGAGCTGGGGTTGACCGTGATTACGGCGACCCACGACCTGAAGATGCTCAAGCGTTCCGATCGCGTCGTGTGGATTGAAGACGGACTGATCACGCGCGTCAGCAGCCCCGAAGAGATGAACATCGAGATCGCTGAGATTGGGGGTGAGTAGTGAGTCTGAGCAGTCGCAAAGCCGGGAAGAAGGGCATGACGCGGCCCGTCATCCGCGATCCCTTCGCGGTGGTGCCGCTGCTGCCTGAGAACGTGGAGATCCGGCGCGACAGCGCCGGCAACGCTCACCTGCGCATGCGGCCCAGGCTGACGGCGCTGCGCCGCAAGGTGGCGGATTGGCTGAACTACGATTACACGCGCAAGGTGGAGTTGGACGAGGCCGGAACGCTGTTTGTGGGCATGGCCGACGGCCATAACCGGCTGCACGATATTGTTGACCACCTTGTCGCGAAGTCGGGCAGGGAGCGCAAGGACGTCGAGGAGGGCGTCATCATCTTCACCAAAAAGCTGATGACGATGAACATGATTGCGTTGAAAGTTGAGAACTGAAAGCATGAGACCGATTGTAGCAAGGGCCCGCGATGTAACCCGTCGATACCGCCTCGGCGCCGAGGAGGTGTGGGCGCTGAATGGTATTTCGTTGGATATCCGTGAGGGCGAGTACCTATCGCTCATGGGACCTTCCGGCTCGGGCAAAAGCACCTTCTTCAATATGATCGGCGCGCTGGACGTGCCGACTTCGGGCACCATTGAATTCATGGGCGCCGACCTGTTCTCGCTGCCGGAAGAGCAGCAGGCCTGGATCCGCTGCAACCAGATCGGTTACATCTTTCAGACCTTCAACCTGATCATGGTCATGACCGCGCTGGAGAACGTGACGCTGCCCATGGTGTTGCGCGACGAGCCCCAGGCGCAGGCTGACGCGCGGGGCAAGGAGATCCTTGACCTGGTCGGTCTGGGCAATCGCATGCATCACCTGCCAGACCAGCTCTCCGGCGGCCAGCGCCAGCGCGTTGCCATCGCGCGGGCCCTGGCCAACTCCCCGCGCGTCATTCTTGCTGATGAGCCCACGGGCAACCTGGATACAAAGACCGGCCAGGAAATCATCAATCTGCTGCGCAAGCTGCAACATGAAATGAACGTCACGATCATTACCGCCACGCACGACGCCAAGATGCTCGAGATTTCAGACCGGATCGCCTGGATTCGGGACGGCAAACTGGAGCGTCTCGAGAATCGTGAAGACGTCCAGATCAAGAGCGGCAGCATGCGGTAACGCGGTATCACTTCCGGGATTCTTTCCCGAAGGGGAACCTGCCGCGCTGCCGTGATCTCAATTTCGAAGGCCTCCGCATACTCCTGATCAAGGGCCAGGTCGCGCGCGATGCGGTTCTCATTCAGAATCCGATCGTCAAAGCCGCGACCGCGCGATCTGAGATTCCGTTGGTGCTGTAACGTTTGTGGAACGTCGCTGATGCGAGGGAGAGGAAGTTGAGAATGAGGAACACTCTGAATGCCGTGGTATGACGTGGCTTGTGCTTGCTTACGCGTCCGGCAACTTGCTCCCAATCCGTTGCCTCTGCGCTGGGTGGAACGCGCAAGGCGGTCGGGCGACGTTACTGCTTTACATGCCGGAAACGATGGGATACCGTTCATCTAAAGTGTACGGGAGTTAATGGAGGGCATATGGCAGTTCTACAGCGTGCCATTGCTGAGCAACTTGGTATCTCGCAGATGACCGTTTCCCGCGCCTTGCGCGGCCAGGGAGGGATAAGCGAGAAGACTCGGACGATGGTTCTTAGTGCTGCCCGCAAGGCCGGACTGGCTCTGCCGCCATCTCCCAGGTTGTTGGATCACAAAAGCTTGCTCCATGCGCTCTGTATCATGGGTGACTCAGAAGGGGCCGCGGGATCAGGGGTGGAGTTCTTCGGACGCTTGCACGACGGGATGCGTCGTGGGGCGCGTGAGTGTGCCAGCGAGATAATGAGTTGTCCGGAGTCGGTCAGTGCCTGGCCTGCGGTGGTGGCGCGCAAGCAGGTCGACGGAGTGGTTCTTCTGTGGGGCGACAATAGTTCGCCACTGCCGCAGAGCGCGTGTCCCGTACCGCAGGTTTACTTGTTCGATGGGCCGGGGGACGTCGATGTGGTGACGGTGGATAATTACGGCGGCGGCCTTCAGCTTGGAGCATACCTTGGTGAAATGGGTCATCGCCGGGTGGCGTTCGTCGGGCCGGAAACCAAGTTGGCGCGTGAGCGACTGGCCGGGTTGCGTACCGGGCTTGAACGGTTCGGCGGTGTATGTCCGTTGGATGCAGTGCGGTTGCGCGCGCGCGCTGGTGGCCAGGGGAGTGGCCCCGTCGACGACTTGCTTGGCGGCGAGACACGGCCCGAGGTGCTCCGTGAACGCTTTACGGCGATCATGTTCTACAATGACTTTTTCGCCGTTCACGGCATCAATCGCCTGCGAGAGCTCGGAGTGCGCGTGCCGGAGGACATCAGTGTTGCGGGATTCGATGGGGTCAGTAATGCCAATCATGACACGGCGAAACTCTGCACCTGCGCCATTCCCCTGGAAGAGCTTGGCGCCGAGGCAACACGTTTTGTCTACTGGCGCATCGAGCATCCCAATGCGGTCCGTCGCACCCTGGTGCTGGGTGTAGACCTGGTGCGGGGCAATACGGTAAGTCGTGTTACCAGCGAGAAGTGAGGACAGATGTGATGCGCAATATCAGCAAGGTGGCGCCCGGTTGGTGGGACTATACGACCCTTGATCGGGAGATTCTCGACGATGCAGCCCGTCTGACGGTTCGGGATCTGGAGCAGCTCAGCCGGCCGGGATTCGCCGTCCGGTTTTACGAGACGCCGCAGGAATTCTATTGCGCCGAGGCGCTGGAATACGTTGCGGCCTGGCGGCAGGCCACGGCCGATAGTCCGGTTGGCGTTTGCGGCCCGATCGGGCCCACGGAACAGCTTCCACTGGTGGCGGAGATCGTCAATGCCTTGGGACTCAAGCTTCACAATGCGCACTTCTGGGGCATGGACGAATGGGTGGTGGACGGCAAGGAAGCGGACGAGACCTTTGCGCTTGGCTTCAAGAAGGCCGATATGGATCTTTGCTTCAACCGCATTCGCGGCGACCTGGCGATGCCGGCCGAAAACATGCATTTTCCCGCACTGGATGTGGCGCCGTACGAGGCGAGCTGGGAGTGCGTGCGGTGCGCCCTGATGCAGGGCGGCCAGGGCGAAGTGAAGCACTGGGCCTTCAACGACCCCTTCAAGCGCGAGGGCGCTTACAAGGAGGCGCCTCCGACCCCCGCAGAGTACCGCCGGCTCGGCACGCGCCGGGTGGATCTGCATCCCATCACCCTCATCCAGAATGCGCGCACGTCCGGCGGCGGCGTCGTTCAGAACGTTCCGGATAGCGCGATTACCGTCGGCCCGAAGCAGACGTGGATGGCCGACAAGGTGTCCATATGGCATCCCGGTCACCACGACAATCCATTCGGCATTCGCCTCACTGCCCTGATGATCTCCAAGCGGATCGCGGACACAGCCGTGCCCATGAGCCTGCTGGCCGACCATCCCAACGTCCAGTTCAGCTACCTTCGTTCCGGGGTGGGTGAGTGCGCAGTGGAGATGCACTGAGTGAGCAGGTCAGTGTTGGCCATAGCGGCGCATCCTGACGACATCGAGTTCATGATGGCCGGGACGATGTTGCGTCTCAAGGAGAACGGCTGGGATCTGCATTATTGGAATCTGGGTTCCGGCAACCAGGGTACGGACCGTTTACCCTCCGACGAGATTGCGCGCATCCGCCGCGAAGAGGCCATGACGGCATGCAGGCTGGCCGGGGCCGTGTTCCATGAGCCGATCGTGGATGATCTCGAAATCTTCTACGCGAGAGAGCTTCTCGTTAAGGTGGCGGCCGTGGTTCGCGACGTGGCGCCGGAGATCGTGCTGACGCACTACCCGGACGACTACATGGAAGACCATACCCATACGGCCCGCCTGGCCCTCACGGCGGCCTTTGCGCGCGGCATGGTGAACTACCGCACGGCGCCGGAAAGAAAGCCGACATCCCAGCCGGTCGCCCTTTACCACTGCATGCCATACGGGCTGCGCGACCCCCTGCGGCGGGAGGTGACCCCGGACTTTTGCGTGGACATCTCGCCCGTGATAGACCGCAAGACGGAGATGCTCGCCTGCCATCGCAGCCAGAAAGAGTGGCTGGATGTCAGCCAGGGCCTCGACTCCTACCTGGAAACCCTCCGCACGATGAGCGCCGAGGTAGGGCGGAAGCATGGGAATTGCGCTTTTGCCGAAGGCTGGATCAGGCACTTACACCTTGGATTGGCGGATGAGCGTTTCGATCCGCTGCGAGAATCTCTGCTACGTTGACACCCCCAAAAGGATGGACTGGAGCACCTGTTATGCGTGACACCACGATTCGACAGATCCCCCCCACGGACGCAGCCGGCTCGAGGCTGTCGCTGAACGGCGACTGGCGGGTGCAAAGATGGCCGTTCCCCACGGACGAAGTGCGGCTGGCTGCGCCGGCAACGGACGATACGGCCTGGGAGTCGGTTGCTCAGCCCGGCAAGGTTTTCTATGCCGATCCGGAAGCGCACAATCGGGATATCCCAAACTGGGATCGCGTTACGCTGACCCACATTGATCCCGAGGACGGCGCGGTCATGCGCCGTCGTGTGACGATCCCCGCGGACTGGGATGGCAAGCGGATCATTCTGCGCTTCGATGCGGTCTTCCCCGCGGGACGGTTCTACCTGGACGGGCACTGCCTGGGTGAACACATGTGCGGTGTCACGCCCGTCGAGTTCGATGTGACGGATCGCGTCCATGCCGGCAAGGAGGCGGTGGTCGCCGTGCGGCTTATTCGCCGCCACAGGTTTGTGCAGATGGACATGGTGCGGCATTCGCTTGAGTTTGGCGGGCTGTCCCAGCCGGCCGAGCTGTTCGCCGTCGAACCGTGCCACATTGTAGAGGATCACCTGCTCACTGCGCTGGCTGCCGACCTTGTGACGGGGACCGTCAGCGGCACGGTGACGGTGGCCAACACGGGCGCCAATGCGGTGCCGGCCCAGGTCTCGGTCGCGTTGATCGATTCGGCCGGGAATGCAGTGGCCAAGGCCGCCGCGCAGACGAAGGTTGCGGTGGGCGCCGAAGCGTCGTTGTCGCTGTCCTTGACCTTGGCGAGCCCTCAGCTCTGGAATGACGAGTATCCGAATCTATACACCGTCCGCATCACGCTGAATGCCGGAGCGCAGCCTGCTCAAACCATGAGCTATCGCACGGGATTCCGGCGTTTGGACCTCTCGCCGAAGGGTCCGCGTCTGAACGGCAACCCGGTGAAGTTCCGGGGCGTGAACCATCTGACGTTCCACCCCGAACACGGGCTGTATACGCCGAGGGAATGGCTGCGCCAGAACCTCACTATGATGAAGCGGTGCAACGTGAACATGATTCGCACCCATTACACCGGGCCGCGTTGTCTGAGCGAGCTGTGCGACGAGATGGGGATCTACCTGCTTCAGGAGTTGGCCATCGACTGGGGCACGAACTATATTCACGACCCCGAGTGGATGCCGCCGGCATGGCTGCGCATCGAGGGGGCCGTGCGTCGCGACCGGCATCATCCCTCCCTGATGATCTGGACCGTGGGCAATGAGAACATGCCCAACACCAAGGCGGTCGCGGAGGCGGGCTGGAATCATCTGCGGCAGTTCGACGCGCTGGTCAAGCGGATCGATCCCAGCCGCCCGACCGTGTTCCCGCCGCCCGGACCGGCCAACAAGATCGAAGGCAACCTGGAGCTGCAGTTGGGCGACATTGCCGATACGCACTATGTCTTCGGAAACGTGAAGCGCTTTCTGGCTGAAGGGAAGATCGAGAACGCGAATAGCTGGGAAGCCGACATGGTCGTTCACACGCGCGAATGGGCGCTTGAACGGGGCTGGTCCGGTTGCTGGATGAGCACCGAGTACGGCCTCTTCAACGGGATGACCGATTTGCATCATTCCCCGCATGCGTCGATCATCGATGATGTTCCGGAGGTGTTGCCGTCCGACAAGAGCACCTTTGTGGTGTTCGAGGAGCGACTGCGGCGGGAATGGGGTTTCATGCGCGGCGAGCCGACGTGCCTTGGCGGCGCGTTCTTTCCGTGGCTCTCTTCCGGCGCCGGCAGGGCGGACGTGGGCAATCCCTGGGGCTGGGTCCGCTGGGGCGAGGATTGTGACTGGGGCGTCATCACGGCCGATCTGTTGCCGAAACCCTTTTTCTGGATCATGCGCGTGCTGTTCAGCCCGGTGTGGTTTCCTGAGCGGATCACCTGGAACCCGGGCGACACGGAGTTGTCCTTTACGGTGGAGAACCAGTACAACGCGATCGACCTGGCGGAGTGCACCCTGCGTGTTCAGCAGGGCGGAGGCGGCACCTGGATGACCTGCCTCAGGAACTTCACGGACATTAAGGTGAACTGCGCGCCGGGCGCCAGGGCGGAGGTCCGTGTTCCGCTGCAGCCGCACGTGCTCAAATCTCTGGAGAGCGGCGGCTATGGTTTGTGTCGCTTCACACTGCTCGACCCAACAGGTTACCGGCCCATCGCGGCCGAGGCCTTGATCGTGCGTGCGGAAGGCAAGGTTGGAAAGATCGAGACGGCCATGACGATCGGGCCCGATGCGGTTCTGGCCCCGTAATCGGCATAGATTATGGACCGATACGGATACTTTGACGAGGCGGCGCGCGAATACGTCATCACCCGGCCGGCCACACCCGCCCCATGGATCAACTACCTGATGGGGAAGAACCTGAAGGCGTTCGTCTCCAACGGGGCAGGGGGTATGGTCTGGCATGGCGAACCCAACTGCGGGCGGATGACCCGCTACCGTTTCAACGGTCTGCCCGTGGATTCACCCGGGTTTTATCTCTACGTGCGCGACGGGGAAACGGTATGGAATCCTTCCTATTACCCGCGCATGGTGGCGCTCGATCGCTATGCCTGTCACCACGGCCTCGGTTACACCCGGTTCGAGGCGGAGAAGGACGGACTCGCCGTCACGCTCACCTTCACGATTCCCATGGCGGACGACGTCATGCTCTGGGATGTCACGCTGACGAACAGTGGTAAGTCCGCGCGTGAGGTGACGCTCACGCCGTATATGGAGTTGTCGCTCCACGATTGGGACAAAGACGCCTGCTATTTTCTGGTGTGCGGCAACCAGGTGCGCTACCGGCACGATGCCGGGCTGAATGCCCTGGTTTCGGACTACTTCGCCTTTGAGTCGCCCTTCACCGGCAAGGGGATGTTTGGCGCCAGCGAGGGATTCACATCCTTCGAGCTCCATCGGGAGCGCTTCATTGGACGCGGGCGTACCGAGGCCAACCCGATCGGCCTGGAGTCCGGGTTGTCCTGTACGGAGATCCCCAACGGCGGCCCCTACGCCTGCTGTGCGGTGGAGAACAAGCTGGTGCTTGGCGCGGGTGAATCGAAGCGACTCTTCTATAAGTATGCCGTGTCCGATAACCTGCAGGAGTCAACCCGGATCTTCAAGGCTTACACCCGCTGCGAAGACCTGGACCGGGCCCGGCAGGGGATCGATGCGTACTGGGCCAGGGCGCTTGCCGCGGCCCAGGTGGCCACGCCGGACAAGGCGGTTAACGTGCTCCTCAATACGTGGCTGCCCAACAATGTGCGCGTGACCATGCGCAACGCCCGTTCGATCTCGACCCGCCACACGGGCACGGACGCGGCCATGCGTTACCGCGACACGCTGCAGGATGCACTTTCCTGCGCCATTCTGTTTCCCGACGAGGCACGTGAAATCATCGAGAAGTGCATGGTGAGCATGTGTGCCAACGGGCGGACCGTGATGCAGATCAACCCCGTAACGCTGAAGGGCAACGACACCGGCTTCACGCGCATCGACGCGGCCGTCTGGGGCGTTTTCACTGTCTATCAATACCTGGCCGAAACGGGTGACCACTCACTGCTGGACAAGGTGGTTCCCTACTTCGACGGGGGAGATGGCACGGTGCTCGAGCACCTGGTCCGCAGCCTGGCCTTTATCAGCGCCCATCGTGGCGCCAACGGGTTGCCGCAGCTCTTTAACGTGGACTGGAATGACATGCTCCAGGTGTTTTCCGCCGACTACGAGGGCGGCGAAACCGTAATGGTGGCGGAACAGTATATCCTTGCAGCCCGGATGCTGATCGAGATCCTTCAGGCTACCCACCGGGCAGGCCCGGTGGCGGACCTGCAGGCCGCCATGCGGGAGTTTACCGAAGCCCTATCCGCGGACGTGGTGTGGGATGGCGCCTGGTACCGGCGACTCCTTTTCACCGATGAACCTCCGATGGGCAGCGCCGCGTGCGATGAGGCAAAGATTTTTCTCAACACCCAGAGCTGGGCTGTGCTTGCCGGAACACTTCCCGAGGAACGGCTCCGCACAGCCATGAACTCGGTTGCGGAGCGCCTTGCCACGCCGTTCGGGATCCGCATTTTCTCGCCTGGATTCACGAAGATGAACGATGGATCTCCTTTCCGGTCCAACGGGCCCGGGGCAGGGGAGAATGCGGGGCTCTTCCTGCATGCCAACACCTGGGCGATCATGGCCGAGTGCGTACTTGGGAACCGGGAACGTGCGTGGCAGTATTTCAGCCAGATCCTGCCCGTCAACCTGTCCGCCGCCGATCCTGACCGCTATGCCAACGAGCCCTATGCCTTCACGTCCTGGGTCTACGGCCCGGAGCATGCGCGGTATGGCACTGGCCAGTTGTCCTGGCTTACCGGTGGGGCGAGCTGGCTCTATAAGGTTGGCCTTGAATACATTCTCGGCATTCGAAATACCCTTGAGGGACTCCGCATCATCCCCTGTGTTCCCGCCGATTGGGACACCTACACGGTGACACGCAAAGTGCGCGGCGTGGAGTATCGCGTCACGGTGAACAACCCCAACCACCTCGACAGCAGTTGTGTCCGCCTGAAGGTGAATGGCACCGCCGTAGCGGGCGACCTCGTTCGGTTTGCGGTCAAGGGCCCCGTCCTGGTCGAGGCAACCGTCGTATAGATCTTTGTCGCTACCTTTGTCGACAAGGTCTCCGGCAATGCTCGCGGCAAAGGTTGGGCTGCGTGCAACAGCCCGCCTCAGGCGGAAATGGAAAGATAGAAAATGAAAACAGACTGGTTTGTCGATGCCCGTTTCGGGCTGTTTATACATTACGGATTGTACAGCCTGCTCGGCCGCGGCGAGTGGGCGATGAATCGAGAGTCGATACCGCGTGGCGAGTATCGCAGGTTGGCGGATGACTTCACCGCCGAGGCCTTCGATGCCGACGCCCTCTGCGATCTGGCCGTGGAGGCCGGCATGCGCTACGTGGTGTTGACCACCATGCACCATGACGGGTTTCGCCTCTATCGCACGGATCTTTCCAGATTTAACACATGGGAAGCCTGCGGCCGCGATCTGGTTGCGGAGATTTCGGCCGCGGCGCGCAAGCGCGGCCTGCGCCTCGGTCTTTATCACAGCCTGAACAATTGGATGGACCAGCCTGACGCGGTTGACGCGCTGGAGGACAAAGCCACCTACGATCGGTTCATTGCCGCGACCCATGCCCGCTGTGTCGAACTGGCAGAGCGTTACCCCATGGACATCTTTTGGTACGACGGATGGTGGCCGTTCAACGCCGATGGCTGGCAGGCCGAAGCGCTCGACACCAAGATTCGCGCAATCCAGCCTGATATCCTGTTCAACCCGCGTAACGGACTGCCAGGTGACTTCACCACACCGGAAGGCCACATGACCGCGCCGCAGCCGTGGCGTCCGTGGGAGGGCTGCGTCAGTCTCAACAACTCCTGGGGCTACCACGCTGGCGATCGGGAGTGGAAGTCGCCGGGGCAGATTGCCGGCCTGCTGGCCGCGGCCGCGGCCGGGCGCGGCAACCTGTTGTTGAACGTCGGCCCGCGCGGCGACGGATCGCTGCTGCCGGAAGCCGTCGAGCGCCTGCGTGCCGTCGGTGGATGGTTGAAGACCAATCGCGCTGCGGTTTTCGGAACAACCCACGTGTGGAGTTTCGATCTTCAGACCCGCGGCGGGCATCTGGGTGATTGGAATCAACACGGTCCCTGCTCCGTGAAGGACCGTGACCTGTTCGTGTTCCTGCGTCTCTATCCCGGGGAGCGGTTCGTGTTGAGCGGGCTGGAAACCGAAGTGCTGGCAGCGGAAGTCCTGGGTTATGGGCCGGTCACGTTTGAGCAGGATGGAGGTCGCCTGGTCGCGCGACTGCCTGCGGCGCCAGCCGATCCGGTTTGTCCCGTCCTGCGGCTGACCTGCAGGGAGACGCCATCACAATATCAATGCGGCGGCATGCGCGTGCCACGCGTTCCGCACCCCCACTACGACCCTTGCCCATCGGAAATGGTCGGCGCGCCGGGAGGGCATTGAGAGGCGAAGCTTTCCGGTTCCTGGTGCGAAGTCGGCGCTCAGGTTTGACGCCGGTACGCGATCGGATCGATGACGAAGCGCAACGGCTGGCCGGCCGCGTGGCGGCGCAGGTTGTCCAGGCAGATGGGGATCGCCGATCGAGGGAGCGAGGTGGCCG
>VGWI01000020.1 GCA_016873655.1 Lentisphaerota bacterium | reverse complement strand
TCACGTGGTATCGCGCCATTCCGCCAGCGCCGATTATTCCTATCCTGATTTTCCGAATGCTGCGTCTTCTCACGCACAACCTGACGCGCGGGAATTTACGACTTCATCCGGGTCCACTTGGAGCGCGACCTGCCGCTTGCCAGAACCGTTTCGATGAAGGCGAGTCCGACCACGCCGTCCAGCGAAGTGGGGTGATCGCACACCGGCATGCGTTTGCCTGCAATCTCCGCGCGGATGCCGCGGTAGGCTTCGCGGTAGATATTGGCGAACGCCTCTATGAAGCCGTCCGGATGACCCCAGATCAGCCTGGCCGCCCCTTTTGCCTCGGGGCAGAGGTAATCGTTGCCCTTGGAGTAGCGCGTGCGGTAGCCGGCCGGGTCTTTGACGTGCAGATAGTTCGGGTCTTCTTGTCGCCATTCCAGTCCGAGTTTGGTGCCGTACACGCGTATGGAGAGAGGGTTTTCCTCTCCGGCCGATATCTGCGAGGCGTAGAGGATTCCACGCGCACCGCCCTTGTAGTGGATGAGGATATTGCCGTCGTCCTCAAGTTTGTTGATCTTCACGAACGTGCTCAAGTCGGCGCAGAGCTCCTCCACTTCCAGGCCGGTTATGTACCGGACGAGGTTCTCGGCGTGGATGCCGATGTCGCCGATGCAGCAGGAGCCGCCGGCTATTTTCGGGTCCATGCGCCACATTCCGATCGCGTTGCCGGGATTGGTGATGAACCCGGCCATCCAGCCCTGCGGATACTCGACGACGACCTTGTTGATCTTGCCGAGCATGCCCTTGCCGCACATGTGGCGCGCCTGCTTGACCATCGGGTAGCCGGTGTAATTGTGCGTCAGTGCGAAGACCTTGCCGGTTTTCCGCACAAGACGGTGCAGGTCCTTCGCCTGTTTCAGGGATGTGGTCATCGGCTTGTCGCACACGACGTTGAACCCGGCCTTCAGGAAGGCGGACGCGATGTCGAAATGGGACGCGTTGGGTGTGACGATCGAAACGAAATCCACCCGCTCGCCAGGTGGCAGTTTCGATTCCTTCGCGATCATTTCGCGGTAGCTGTCGTAGGTGCGACGTGGATCCAGCATCAATTCACCGCCGGTTTTCCTCGACTTGGCGGGATTGGAGGAAAATGCGCCTGCAACAAGTTCGGCCTCGCCGTCCAACGTGGCGGCCATTCTGTGAACAGGACCGATGAACGCGCCGACGGCGCCCCCGACCATCCCCATGCGAAGCCTGCGGTTCTTCATGCTCGGTTCCTCCCTTGATGCCGGCCGACTACGGGCACGCTTCGCCGACCGTGGGAGCGAAGATAGTGGCGCGGCGGCCGGATTTGCAAACAGAAACAGGTCGGATTGTCAGCGCACTTCGGGTGCCGGCGCCGACTGAGCCGGGTCGGTATAGGTCGGTGTCGGGTAAGCCCGTTCAAACCGCCATGTCATCGCCACCCGCTTGAAACAGATGCTGTGGCGGATGACGCCGGACGATTCGCCCGAAGGCATGTAGGCGAGGTCAACGCGCGCCGCGTTCTTGCCGATGCTGAAGATGGACTCCTCCACGGGCAGGATCGTTGCGTCGGACGGGAGAAGTCCTTCCTCGCCTGCCGACGCGACGGCCAGTTTGAAGATGGTGGAGCGGGAAGGGAGTTTTGACCCGTCGCACGCGACTGTTCCCGCCGCAACGATGAAGATCGCGAAGAGCGCAAAGATCGGACGCAGTTGTGATGCTGAAATCATCAGCGGAGATAGTATGCAAACTGTGGATGCCTTCCCAAGAAGAAAAACCCATCAATACCGCGAATGGCAGTTACTGGGCGGCCGGCTGCATGGATCCATCGGTATGCGGCCGGGGAGACCGTGCTCCTGAACACTCAACAGCGAACAACTGACTATTCTTCGCCGCTCCAGCAGTAGGTGCAAAGCTTCTCGCGTGGCAGGCCGATTGCCGCGACGAGGTCGTCGAGGCGCTGGTATGCCAGCGAGGTAAGCCCAAGCCGCTTCCTGATCTCCTCCACCATGGCCGCGTGCCTGTCCGAGGAAGGGTCGGCATATTCCTTCAGGTGATCCACGTCGCGTCCGCCTTCGAGTTTCTGGATGGCGGTCCTTGCAGCCAGGTCGAGTTCCGACCTGCTTCGTGAGAAGTTAAGAAACTTGCAGCCGTAGATGAGCGGTGGACAGGCGGGTCGCATGTGGACCTCCCTTGCGCCGCTGCGGAAAAGGCGGCAGACGGTATCCTTCAACTGTGTTCCACGCACGATGGAGTCTTCGCAGAACAGCAGTCTTTTTTTTCGGATGATCTCGGCCACGGGGATCAACTTCATCCTTGCCACGAGGTCACGCTGTTCCTGGTCCTGCGGCATGAAACTCCTGGGCCAAGTCGGCGTGTACTTGACGAACGGCCGGCCGTGCGGGATTCCGGCGGCGTTGGAATACCCGATCGCGTGGCCGGTGCCTGAGTCCGGGATGCCGGCCACCATGTCAACCTTCGCCGGGCATCGGCCGGCAAGCATCTCGCCGCATCTGCAACGCGCCTCCTCGACGTTCACGCCTTCGTAGGACGAGGCCGGATAGCCGTAGTAGACCCATAGGAATGCGCATATCTGCGTGCGCTTTCCGGCCGGCTTAACCGTTCTGGCGCCCTTCGCGGTGACGAGAACGACCTCGCCCGGGCCGAGATCGCGCACGGTCGTGTAGCCAAGGTTCGGGAAGGAACAGGTCTCCATGGTGACGGCGGTCGAACCGGCCTTGCGTCCGACTATGACCGGGGTGCGGCCGAGACGGTCACGGGCCGCGTATATGCCTTCGCGTGTGAGGAGAAGCATGGAGCACGATCCCTCTATCGCGGATTGAGCACGGGCGATTCCGTCAACAAAGGTCTTCCCCTGGTTGATCAGCGATGACACGAGTTCGGTCGGATTGATTTCGTTGTCGCTCATCTCGGCGAAGTGCGTATGCCGGCTGGCGAAGGCCTTATCCGCCAGTTCCTGGGCGTTGTTGATGCGTCCGACGGTTACTATCGCGTAGTCGCCCAGGTGGGACCTGACCAACACAGGCTGGTCTTCGGTGTCGCTGATCACGCCTATGCCTGTCGGTCCCCTCAAGTGCTGGATATCGTGCTCGAACTTGCTTCTGAACTGGGCGTTGGTGATGTCGTGAATGCATCGCGCAAAGCGTTTCCTGCCCAGGACGGCCATGCCGCCGCGGCGTGTTCCGAGGTGCGAGTGGTAGTCAGTGCCGTAGAAGAGGTCGGTTATGCAATCATCCCGCGAAGAAACGCCGAAAAACCCGCCCATGATGCACCCCGCTTGCTTGAGTCGGATGCCTTCTCCTCGCCGCAGCACCGGGAAGGCGTTACGAGACACCGCCGCATGTTAGCGACAGGGACCCGCCGGTCAAACGATTTGTCGTTTTCGTCTGCGGGAACACGATTCCGCCCGCGGGCGCATCACCGGCGCCGACACGGGAGAGGCCGCGCCGCGGGATGCGGTTCAGCTCTGGATCGCGTCGGTTTGCGGAGCCGTTTGCGCTGTTTGCCTTGAGCAAGGTACGCGCGCAGGGCTCGCGATGGACACCGGGTTGCGCGGTTTGGATGGACCGGAAAGGGGGGGCGCTGGTATATTCCCGCGCACAGAACCAAAGGAGGTACTCACATGAAACGCTTCTATCCGATCACGCTCATCGCAGCCTGTGCGGCAGGTCTCGTCTTCCCGGGAACTTCCGTTTCCGCCTCCTCCGGCGGCGGGTACAGCGTGGAGGCGTCGGTGTGGATGAGTTCGGGGCAATGCGGTTTCCAGGTTGGCAGTCCGATCTGGGTGATCTCAGAGCTGGAGTATCCGATGGACGGCATTCTTGCCGAGATCAGGGCGTCTGCGCCTCTGTTCACAAGCCGGAGTTTTGATGTTCGCGCGAGGGGGCGTTATTCGACGCAGCTTGCCTACGAAGGAACCAGCAAGGACTCGGACTATCTTGATTTTCCGGGACTGCGTTCCCACTACAGCGAGTGCGACAGCGATGCTGACGTCTCCATCTGGGATCTGGACGCGGTGGCGGCGTTCAGGCCGCTGGCGGATGTCGAAAGCGATCTGCTGGCGTCGCTGGAGATAGGTGTGTTCGCCGGGTACGGAATGCAGAGCTTCGACTACGATGACAGGAACCTTGACGCTTCATACGAATACGGCACTGACCGGTTCTTCATTCCCGGGCCGATTTCGACCTACAAGGTGGAATTCTCCGGGTTCAGGGTCGGCGCGCTTGCGTCGTTGCAGGTTGTTGAAGGCGTAACCGTGAAGCTCGATGCCGTGTTCATGCCGGACATGCATGCCGAGGGCGACGGCGACTGGATGCTGCGCAATTACCGCTTCTCCCATGAGGCATCGGGACTTGGCGTGCTCATCAACGCGTCCGTGAACTGGCAGATCAACGAAACAGTCGGGATTTTCGGGGCGATACGTTCCGCAAGCCTGATAGCGGACAGCGGCGGGGTGGAAAGTGCCAACCAGGACGGCGACGTCTACACCGACTGGCCGATCATTCCTCAGATCACGGGCGAATACGCCGGTATCGAGGGCGGTGTTGTGCTGAATTTCTGAAGGCCTCCGGCGCTACGTCGGTCCAGGGTTGCGTTGCCGTCCTCCCGCCTGAAGGGCGGCGGCAACGGCCCCAAGCAGGGCGAGGCATGCGACATCGGTTCTCTGCGGGTGGTGGCCGAGGCAGCACGGCGCGAAGCCGCTTCCGATCATGATTTCGCGTTCCCCTCCTGCCCATCCGGTCTCGGGCCCCACCGCGAGGACGACGTTGGAGGCGCGAGGGCTGACGGCGTCCAGCAGAGGAATTTCCGCCGAAGGGTCCGCCATGAGCCTGGCGGCGCAGGCGGCGGGTGGGCCAAGCTCGTCAATTGCCGCCTGGAACCGTGAGTGAAACGATACGATGGGAGGGACGGTGCGGCAGGACTGTTCCAGCCCTTCGAACAGAAGCGGCTCGAAGTGCTCGCGCAAGAGCCAGTGGGTGGCAGTGTATTCGGGACGCACGCCTCGCGCCATCGTCAGGACGATGCGTTCCACGCCGAGCGCCGAAAGAGGGGCCCAGAGTCTCTTCATGACTTTTGGCCGCGGAGGAGCGAGGAGAAGGGTGATTCCCGAGGCGCCAGGTGTGGGTGTGCCGTCAAATCCGCAGGCCAGTTCGACGTGCCCTGGACCCGTGGCCAGGACTTCGGCGGAGCCGGCATGGCCGTTGACTATGCCGACGCTTATCTTCATGCCGGACACCACGCCCACATCGCGAAGCAGTTTCTCCGCGCGCGGGCCGGATAGAGACACGCGGCCGTCCGCCGACACTTCATCTTCCTTCAGGAGCAGCATGTTCATGTTGTTCTTTGCTGGAGAATGTTGAACAGTGCGGATCGTTTGTGCGAGCCTGGAATGCTAACGGAGGCTGTTGCATGGATGACGCGGTTGATGAGGGACAGGGCGACCTGTACGTGGTCGAGATTTCGGGGAGGGCCGGCGAGGACCTTTCCGAATTCGTTCTGGCGATTGACCCCGCGTACGTCGGATGGGAGGACGAAGACACTGGCGCTGCCAGGTTTGAACTGTATCTCCAGAGCCGCGCTGAGGCGGATCGGGCGGCTGAAGAGGCCGGGACAGCCGTGGCGGCCTCGGGACTGAAGGGGGTCACCGTCGGCACGAGAACGCTTGCGGGCAGGGACTGGAAAGAGTCGTGGAAGGAGTTCTTCCATGCCAGACGGGTATCGGACCGGATTGTTGTGAGGCCCCCGTGGGAAGAGTTCCCTGCGCGGCGGGATGACCGTGTAGTCACCATAGACCCTGGAATGAGTTTCGGGACCGGGCTTCACGCTACCACAAGGGCATGTCTTGTCTTCCTGGACGAAATGCATGCCCGGGGACGTGTGCGGTCGTTCCTGGATATCGGGTGCGGGTCCGGCATACTGGCCATTGCCGCCGCGAAGCTGGAGATTTCCGACGTCCTGGCAGTTGACATTGATCCGGATGCGGTGAACTGTGCGCTGGTCAACGCAGCCGCAAACGGCGTTGACTCCCGGTTCGTGTGCCGGGCGGCGGATCTTGCGTTCTTGAGTACGGGTCGGCGCTACGACCTGGTGGCGGCCAACATCCTCGCCCCGGTTCTTGTCGAGCAGGCGGCGAAGGTCTCCGGGCTGTCCAGGGGCCTGCTTGCGCTGGCCGGCGTGTTGAGCTCGCAGTATCAGGATGTTCTTGCAGCTTACGCCGCGCATGGCTTTCATGAAGTACGCAGGATTGATGAGGCGGAGTGGTCGAGCGGACTGCTTGCGGTCGGGGATGGCCTGCCGTAACGGAAAAGGAGACGGTGACATGCGGAAAGCGTCTGTTTGCGCGCTGGTTGCATTGGGGGCGGTTCTGCTTATCCATGGCGGATCGCGGGCTGGAGAGCCGGTTGGGCGTGTGGCGGTGATGTGCGGAAGAGGCGTGCAGGCGGAGCTTGGCGAGAGACTGGCATCTGCCGTACGCGAGTCGTTCACATGTGCGACTTCCGTTTCTCTGCTGGATGCGGGCGTTCCGGGAACCGATGCGGGAATGACGCCGCTGATCAGGGCGACAAGGAAAGCGGGAGACGTGCTGGTTCTGGTGGTTCTTGACGAGCCGTCCGCCGTGTGCAGCAACGCGCTGGATGTTTCATCGGAGGGATACGCTGTTGTCAACCTGGCCGGGTACAGGCCGCGCGGCCCGAGAAGTCCCGGGACCGACGAGGTCACGGTCCAGAGAAGCGAACGTGAAGCACTGAGGATGGTCGGGGCTCTTGTCGGCATGAAGACGTGCCCGTTGCCGCTCTGCGCTCTTTCGGAATCGGCCACGCTGGAGGAACTCGACGCCAAGGGCATGAATCTCTGCCCTCACTGCCGTTATGTATCAGAGCCGCTTATCCGGAAAGCCGGAATCGCGGTGGAGCCGCGCAGGCTCAAGGTGAAGGAGCAGCCCGCCCCTGCCGAGGGGGACTGAGTACGGGCGGAGCGGCGGCACGCGCACCTGGCGAAGGAGCGTTGTGTCGAGTTCCGCCGAGGGCCGCGAGTTCCCTGCTCGTAAGGTCGCGCCATCTGCCCGGCTTCAGGTCAAGACAGGCGAGGCCGTCAAAGCTGGTTCTGACAAGCCTCCTCACCTTCAGCCCGGCCTCCTCGCACAGCTTCCGTATCTGGCGGTTCCTGCCCTCCGACAGAGTGAACTCCAGAATGACCGGCCCATCGGCGTTTGCCTGATCCACCACGCGGACGCGGGCAGGGGCGGCTGTCCTGCCGTCGATCAGGATGGGTGCGCGAAGCGCCCGGAGCGCTTCCCGTGAGACGGGCCCGTCAACCGCCACCTCGTAAACCTTCGTCTTCCCGTATCGCGGGTGGGTGAGGAGGTTCACGAGATCGCCGTCGTTGGACAGAAGCAGCACGCCTTCGCTCTGCACATCGAGCCTCCCGACGGGGACGACGCGCTCTCTCACGCCGCGGACGAGTTCCATGACGCTGCGGCCCTCGTTGGATGACACGCTGCAGACATAGCCCCTGGGCTTGTTAAGGAGGATCGTGCGCAGCCGTTCGCGTTCCTGGGGAATACGTTTTCCGTCAACGATTACGGCATCCCGCCGCGGGTCAACTCTGGCGCCGGGCTGAAGAACAACGGCGCCGTTCACCGAAACGCGGCCGGCATTTATTATTCCGGCGGCGGCACGGCGAGAGGCGATGCCGCGGTCGGCCAGCACGTTCTGGAGCCTGACGGAATGGCTGTGCATTGCGGCTGAGAGAGTAACACCGCTTGTCTCGCCTCCGCAACGCCAGCGGAGAGACCATCTGCCTGCGTCGCACGGGCCGTCAACGGGGGTAGAATGGCGTTGATGAACGGGGGTGTGTCCGATATACGCTTCTGTGCAAATGAAGACTGTCAAATGGCTGCAGATGCTCTCTCGGTATACGGGTCCGCTACTCGGATTGCTTGCATTCCTCGTCTACTTTGCCGGCGTGGCCGACGGCACCGCGCCCGGCCGTGCCGCTGCGCTGGTGGTGCAGTACACAGGGCTATTCCCCAGGCTCAGCGCCGCGCACCCGGTCTGGAGCGCGATCGTTTCGGCGGTGAACTCGCTGCCGGTCGGGATGCTCGCGTGGAAGATGAACCTGCTCTCGGCGGTTTTTGGCGGGTTGTGTGTGTGGGTTCTCAATGATCTTGTCAGGGAAGCGCTGCGCTCCGTCTGGCGCGTTACGCCGTCGGTCGAGCGGCGGGCCTTCGCGGTAACATGGCTGGCCGGCGCGGTTTCGGCGCTGGCGCTCGCGTTTTCATCGCCTTTCTGGGTGGCGTCTACCAATGCCGACACGACCACTTTCGACGCTCTTCTGCTGCTGGTTGTGCTGAGGCTGCTTGTCTCGTGCGTTGCCCGGCCGTACGGATGGAGGCCGATGCTTCTGGCGTTCGTGTGCGGGGCGAGCATTGTCGAGTTTCCGACTGTTGCCCTGTTTGCTCCGCTGGTTCTGGTTCTGCTTCTTGCGGCTATGGTGTCCGCGGAAATCCTGAGCGCCAGGTACCTGGGCATCCTGTTGGCGTTGTTTGTTGCCGGGACGGCATTCTACTTCATTGCGGCAGGCTTGTTCATCGGGACGGAGGGATATCAGCTCAGGGGGTACAGGGGCTACTGGCACCTGCTGTACGTGATCCTCAGGGATCAGTACGTGTTGTTGTCGAGAGGACTGCCGCGGGTCGGATGGCTGCTTGTTCTTCTCACGTCGGTTGTGCCGTGGGCGATGGGGTTGATGGCGGCCCGGCGCGGCCTGAACGAGAAGGAGGATTGGTCATTCTTCTCGGTTCACGCGGTCATGACAGCCGTGACGCTGGTGGTGATCCTGAATGCCCCCATCGCGCCATGGCCGCTCCTGGGCGGCCGGCAGATGCTGATCACGCCGTATGTTCTGGCGACCATGCTGACAGGCTATCTCGTTGCGTTCTGGATACAGTGGCCGTTCAACCTGTGGTGTGACGCCGAGGAACCGTGGAAGATACGGTTGCGCCCGTGGGTCGGGTGCGTGCTGGCGCTGCCGATAGTGGTTGCTGTTGCAGCCGCGCCGTTCCGGAACGCCAAGGACGCGGACAGCTCCCAGGCGGAGGAAGCTGGCGCCTTCGCCCGGCGTGTGGTGTCCATGCTCGACGATGGCGCGGTTTTAGTGACACGCGGCAACATGGATGGGCAGTTCCAGATAGCCGCAGCCGAACAAGACAAGATTGTTCGCGTTCTGAACACCGGAAGCGACGACAACGATCTGTACCGGCGATACGTGGCGGCCGGCTTCACGGATCCGGCAATCAGGTCTTTTGCCGACATCGGGGTCGGCGCATTGGTCAATAAGTGGCTGTCTTCGGATACCGGAGCCGTGCGCCGGGCCTCTGTCTTTCTTGACGGCACGACATGGCGGAAAGCCGGGCTTCTGCCCGTGCCCGACAGGCTGGTTTACCGCGGCGCGAGAAAGACGGACATCCTGGACACGGCGGCGTTGATGGAGAGGCACAGGACGTTCTGGGACGAGTTCGGGCGCGAAATGAGGATCGCCGACCGCGCCAGGAAGATTTCCGGCATGCACGTTCGCATACTTCACCACACGGGCAAGATCGCCAACGACCTCGGTGTCTTCATGGAGGAACGCGGCGAACTCGAGAACGCTTTTGAATGCTATTTGCGCGCCAGGGAGTTCGATCCGCTGAACGTGAGCGCGCTCTACAACATGCTCGCGATGGTGGAGCGCGGATACAAGACGCCTGAAAAAGACAGGATCATCCGGGACATACAGGCGATCAATGCCGATCCCAACATTGCCGGCAGGATGATGGCGCTCGTGGAGGGCGGAGGAACAACCCGTTCGGCAAGGCTTCTTGCGCAGGGCGGCTGGAACGAGGTAGGTCGGGGCGCGATCGAGGAAGGCATCCGCAGCCTCGAAGAAGCGCTGAAGCTGTCTCCGGAGAACCTGAAGGGAATTGTGTTCTCCCGGCTGGCGGACGCGTGCATGGCCGCCGGCGATTTGAGAAGGGCGGGTGAGTGCTTCGCCGAACTGCGACGCCTGGAGCCTGCGAGCCCTGCGCCGTACCTGGGGCTTGCCAGGATAGCCGTTCAGGAAGGCGACACGGCCAAGGCCAGGCTCTTCCTTGCGAGCGCGCGGGCGGCCGGCGCTGCGGCGGTTGATTCCGACCGGGTTGAAGCTGAAGCGCTCCTGGCCGAAGGGAAGCAGGAGCAGGCGGAGGGCGTTCTCGAGAGGATACTTGCTTCGGATCCGCGTGACTGGCCGACGTGGGCGATGCTGCTGGATGTCGCTGTCGCCAGACAGAACCCGGCGCTGCTCCGTTCCTGTGTTGACCGTCTGTCCAAGCTCGATGGGGCGGATCCGTACCTGTTCCACGTTGCGAAGGGCTACCTTGCGATTGCGGACGGCGACCCGAGGTCCGCGCGCAACCAGTTCTCGATGGCGTCGGATTCGCGGCCGGCGCAGGTTACCGTCCTGGAGACGCTGCTGCGGCTTGAGCTTGCGGAGGGGCTTCCTGCCCGCGCTCATGCAAACGTCAGGGCGCTTCTGAATGCGGACCCGGGCAATGCCTTCGGACACTACGTCGTCGGCACTATCCAGATCGGCGACAAGCGGTACGACGAGGCCGAGGTTTCTCTGCGCCGCAGCCTGGCGAAGGCAAGGACGCCGGAAGCGCTGAATAACCTGGCCTGGGTGCTGCAGATAGGGGGAAGGTACGCAGAGGCCGAAGGTCTTGCACGGGAAGGGCTGAAGCTTGCACCTTCATCGCCGAACCTGCTGGATACCCTCGGCGTAGTGATGCTCGGGACCGGCCGTGAGGAAGAAGCCTATGCGTTTTTCACTCAGGCCGTTGCTCTTGAACCTTCCGACGTGGAGCCGTACGTCAACCTGGCGGAGATGGAGTTGAAGAATGGCAGACCCGATCGGGCGGTTGAACTTTGCGATCAGGCCGTAAGGCGCCTGCGGCCGCGCGCGCGCAGCATGGAGCGCACGGTTAGAAATCTGAAGAAGAAAGCTGAGCGTGCCGCCGGGAAGTGATGCTTCGCCGGCCTTTCGAGGAGACAAGCGGATGACTGTTGATGAAGCGAGGGAGAAGCTCGCGCTGTGCGGGCAAACGCACGTCCTTGAATGGTGGGATTCCATTGGCGAGGAAAGCCGGCAGTCGCTTCTTTCGCAAGTGAAGGCGCTTGATGCCGCGGCTCTGGGCCGGATGGCGGCAATGCTGCGCGGGGAAGGTCCCGCTGCCGCGCCCGCCGGCATTGCGCCGGCGGATGTGGTTGAACTTGGGGGTCAGGACCGGGCCGTCGCAATTGCACGCGGCGAGGAACTCATTCGGGCCGGTGAAGTCGGCGTGCTCCTTGTGGCGGGTGGACAGGGGTCTAGGCTGGGTTTTGACGGCCCGAAGGGGATCTACGAAATAGGGCCGGTCTCTGATGCAAGCCTTTTCGAGATCCATGCGCGAAAGGTGCTCTCGCTTGAGCGCGCGTTCGGATGCCATGTTCCGCTGTACATAATGACAAGCGACATCAATGACGCCGCAACGAGGGAGTTCTTCTCGAAGAAGGCGTTTTTCGGGCTGAGTCCGGACCGGGTGAGATTCTTCGTGCAAGGGATGTGGCCGGCGCTGGACGGTGACGGGCGTGTCATACTGGATGAGCCGGGTCACATCTTCATGAGCCCGGACGGTCATGGCGGCATTCTCAGGGCGCTTGCCGAGAACGGGATGTTCCGCGACATGGAAAGACGGGGCATCACGACACTGTTCTATTTCCAGGTGGACAACCCCATGGTGGAGGTCGCTGACCCGGCGTTCATCGGCCTGCATGCCATTCGCGGTGCCGACGTGTCGGTGAAGGTGTGCGCCAAGCGGGATCCGAGCGAGGGTCTTGGCGTGGTCGTGAAGAAGGACGGCCGGAATGCGATCGTGGAGTACACGGAGCTGTCCTCAGCCCAGAAGGAGGCGAGGGGGGCTGACGGCAGGCTCCGCTTTCTCTACGGCAGCGTGGCGATACATGTCTTCTCCCTGGACTTCCTCGTCGGCGAGTCGAAGCGGGATCTGCCGCTTCATGTGGCGCACAAGAAAGTGCCGTTCGTCGGGGCGGACGGCAAGGCAGTCAAGCCCGACGCGCCCAACGGGTTCAAGTTCGAGAAGTTCATATTCGACGTTCTTCCAGATGCAGGAACGGTGGTGAACCTTGCATTCGAGCGCGGGGATGAGTTTTCTCCCGTCAAGAACGCCAACGGGGCCGACTCGCCAGCGACAACGCGCCGGGACATGGCGCTCAAGTTTGCGCGCTGGCTGGAGTGGTGCGGGGTGAAAGTTCCGCGCGACGGCGACGGATTGCCGGCAATGAAGATCGAGATTGACCCGTGTTTCGCCTCGAACCGGGAACAGTTGAGAAAACGCCTGCCGCCTGGTTTCAGCATCAGCGGGGACGTTCTCCTGCGGAACTGAGTGCGCGGACAGGGCGGCGAGGGCGCGCTTCAGCGCGGGGGCTTCTTTGCGATCACGACCCTGAAGCCGATGGTGTCGTAGCGGGCATCGGGTCTGTCGTATCCGCGCGCGTCGATTTTCAGGTTGGGGCGGGTATCGAAGTCCCAGCTCCCCCCCCGCCGGACCTTCGTTGAGCGGGTATTGTCGTACCAGTCAGCGCACCATTCCCAGACATTGCCGCCCATGCCGTAGACGCCCCACTCGTTTACACCGCTTTTCGAAACGGGGCAGGTGACGACGAAGCCGTCGTCGTAGCCGCTGATCCCGTGCCAGTCGGTAAGATAGCGGCGCGAAGTAAGGTCGGAGTAATTGCCGTACTTCGGCGGCCACTCGTTGCCCCACGGATATGCCCGGTTGTCGCCGCAACGCGCGATCTGCGCCCATTCTCCCTCGGTCGGGAGGCGGGCCTGGTAGAGCAGCGGTATGCGGTCGGAGTGAAGACGGTTCAACCATGTGCAGAAGTTGTCGGCGTCTTCCCACGAGACGAAGACGGCGGGCTGGTCGGGGCCGTCGAGCGAAAACTCTTCGTAGAACATGCTCTTGTGCGAAGGACGGAACCTGCGGAACTGGCCGTTTGTCACCTCGTACTGGCCAACCCACATGCCGAGAGACTGGACCCAGACGAAGGACATGAATTCGCCGAAGTCCAGCGATACCATGAGGATTGTGCCATACGCCGTGCTGGGCAGAACAAGAGGGGACGCCGCGGCCCGGTTCTCAACGAGCGCTTCTTCCCGGTTTGTCTGCGGCTCCGGGTCCAGATCCTGTGCCGGCGGCGGGGAAGACGCCATCTCGTCCGACACCGCCTTGAAGGCGATCAGGGTTGCCGTGTCGTTGGCGTCCTTCATCACCGCCCAATGGAGAGGCGTGTAGCCGTTGGCGGTCCGTATTCCGATCCTGGCGCCGGCCGCGAGCAGGGCTGTTACGGTTTTCCTGGCGTTGCGCTGAGCGGCCCAGTGGAGCGGGGTGATGCCGGCGGGGGTGGCCGCGTTTATGTCGGCGCCGGACCTGATGAGAAGGTCCGCCACGTCCGCGGCATCACGGCTCGCGGCCCAGTGCAGCGGTGTGAAGCCGGAGTCAGTGCGGGAGTTGACATCGGCCCCGCGCGCGATCAGCAGCTCCGCTGCGTCCCTGCGGTTCATCGATGCCGCCACGTGCAGGGGCGTGACTCCTCCCCGGACAGGCGCGTTTATCATGGCCGGATCGGAGTCGAGTGCGGAGCTCAGTCCGGCCAGATCGCCCGTCTTTACAGCCACATGCACCTCGGTGGGAAGCGCCGAGCCGGAGATGATCGACAGGGCGAGGATCAAGCCGCAGAGACGTGGTTTTCTGGAAGGAGTCATGCCGACATACCAGCACGTAGAGCTTTCAGATTCAAGTCAACGAGTGAGTTCCCCTTCTTCGACAGTGCGGCGCGGAGAACTTCCTCGACCGCGCGTGCGGGCACGAACGGGCGGTGTTTCAGGTAGGCGCCGAGCATCACGAAGTTGGCGGACCTGACGTCCCCGAGGCCATCCGCTGTTTCCGTGGCCGGCACGAGAATGAAGGGGCCGGGGAGATCGGCGGGCGGCGTGCAGAGTGACGAGTTGAGGAACGTTACGCCTTTCGCGGGCATCGCATCCGTGAAGGAATCCATGCTTGCGGAGTTCATGATCAACATGGTTTCGAAAGCGTCGGATACGGGTGAGGCGATCTCGTGCGACGAAAGGGTTACCTGGCATTTTGACGTCCCGCCCCTCACTTCGGCGCCGTAGTCAGGGAAGAATGTCACGTGCGGGATGTCGCGCGCGGCGGCTGAGGCGAGCAACTTCCCTGCGAGCACAACGCCCTGTCCGCCCGACCCGGCTATGAGGATGCGCTCAAGCATCTATGCGTTCTCCGCCGCGGCGGAACAGACCCAGGGGGAACGTCGCCGCCATGTCATTTCCGACGAATTTCAGCGACTCCACCGGCGTGCAGCGCTGGTAGGTGGGGCAGGGGGAGAGCACCTCGACGAAACCGTATCCCTTTCCGTCGCGCTGCGCTTCGAAGATCGTTCTAATCGCCTTGCGTGCCTTGCGCACTCCCGCCGGTCCGTCGAGCGCGACGCGTTCTATGTGGTACGGCCTGTCCAGCGTGTTCAGGAGTTCGCACATTTTGACCGGGGGGCCCATGGTTTCGACAAGCCGCCCCCCGGGCGATGTCGCCGTCTTCTGGCCTGTAAGCGTTGTCGGCGCCATCTGGCCGCCAGTCATGCCGTACACGGCGTTGTTGATGAAGACCACCGATATGTTCTCCCCGCGGTTGGCGGCGTGGATGGTTTCCGCCATGCCGATGGCGGCGAGATCGCCGTCGCCCTGGTACGAGAAGACCAGTTTGTCGGGGAGAACGCGCTTCACGCCAGTGGCCACGGCGGGCGTGCGGCCGTGAGCCGCCTCCATGACGTCGAATCTCATGTAGAAATAGGCGAGCACCGCGCAGCCGACAGGCGCGATGCCGATGGTCTTCTCGCGGATGCCCATCTCGTCGACGACTTCAGCTATGAGCTTGTGTACGGTTCCGTGGCCGCAGCCTGGGCAGTAGTGCATCGGGCGGTCGGTAAGCGAATCAGGCCGTGAGTAGATCGCTTTTTCTTCCACGGGCTACCTTCCTTCCGTGTCCAGCGCGCGCAACCGGGCCAGCACGTCGCTTACGGACGGTATGCCGCCGCCCATTCTGCCTTCGAGGTCAACCGGGACGCGTTCGCCGACTGACAGCCGCACGTCTTCGATCAGCTGGCCGGCGCTCATTTCGACGACAAGTATCCGTCTCGCCTGGCTGGCGAGTTCACGGAGGCGCTCGCCCGGGAACGGCCAAAGGGAGACGGGGCGGAAAACACCGGCCCTTATCCCCGCCGCCCTTGCCTCGGCCGCGGCGCCCTTGGCTATTCGCGCGCTTGTGCCGTAGGCGACAAGGAGAATATCGCAGTCGCCGGTATCCCTCTCCTCCCAACGCTTCTCGGATTCAGAGATGCGCGCGTACTTCTTCTGGAGCCTGATGTTGAGCTGCTCCAGTTCGCCTTCCACGAGGTACAGGGACCTTATCAGGTTGGGTTCCCGTCCGGCCGCGCCGTTGATGGCCCACGGCTTGTCCGGCGGCGCCGGTGCGGGGCCTTCGCTGAGAACAAGCGGCTCCATCATCTGGCCGAGCCGGCCGTCGGTCAGGACCATCACGGGCGTCCGATACCTGTCGGCAAGCTCGAATGCGAGGATGGTCAGGTCGTGCATCTCCTGGACGGAGTCCGGGGCGAGGACAATCTGGTGGTAGTCGCCGTGGCCGCCGCCCTTGACCGCCTGAAAATAGTCGGCCTGGGAAGGAGATATATTGCCGAGCCCGGGCCCGCCGCGCTGGACATTGACGATGACGGCCGGGAGTTCGGCTCCGGCGAGAAAAGATATTCCTTCCTGTTTCAGGCTGATCCCCGGCGACGAGGAGCTGGTCATGGCCCGCTTGCCGGCCGCCGCCGTTCCAAAAACCATGTTGATCGCCGCAACTTCGCTCTCGGCTTGTATGAAGACACGGCCTTTCGCCGGCATGTGCAGGGCCATATAGGCTGTGAGCTCGTTCTGCGGCGTTATGGGATACCCGTAGTACGCGTCGCATCCGGCGCGCACGGCGCCCTCGCCGACGGCATCGTTCCCGGTCATCAGAACCCTGTCACCCATAGCGCTGTCCGTCCAATCACTTCCTGTCCTGCCCGTCGCCTTCGACGCGGATCTCGATCGCGGCCTCGGGACAGATGTCTGAACATGCCTTGCATCCGATGCATGAATCCGGCGCAACCGTCTCGGCGCAGTGAATGCCTTTCGACGTGGTGCTCCGGCCAACGGCGAGCACGCTTTTCGGGCAGACTGCCACGCAAAGCTCGCAGGCTTTGCAGTACGTCGAGTTGATCAGCACGCGAAACTTCCGTGACATGATCGGGGAATTCTACATGCCGCGCGGATGGTGCGGCAATTCCAAACCCCGGAAGCCCGGAAGTGACGGCGCGGCAGGCGGTTCAGGGCGGGCAATTTCCGCCGGCCGGCCGTGCGGCGTTGAGCTCCGGGAATGGCCGGTCAAGCGGTTTTGCCTGCTGCGTTGCGGAAGGCGGCGTTGCAGAAAGACCGGGATGAGTCGGTGTTGCGGAACCGCCTTCGGACCGTGCGGAACTCATCGAGAACCGGGCAGACTGCAGGCCCGAGCGCCCATGCAAGTCTGCAGACCTGCCCGTATGCGCTCTGTGCGAGGCCGGCGTCGCCTCGCGGGAGGTTTGCCAGTGCCTGCCTGTAGAACTCGGCCGCTTTGTCGCAGGATCCGCCCAGAACCATCGCCTCGCCCTGGGTTACAAGCGCCCAGAACCGGCCATCCGCCGGCAGGGCCGCAAGATCGAGTTCCCTGCATATTTCCAGCGTGCGGCCTGCCAGCTCGACGGACTTGTCGCGATAGCCGCAGAGAAGCGCCATCGTTGCGGCATTGATGCCAGGGTAGTAGCGGCCGCCGCCCTCGAACGCCTCGAGGTAGTGACCGTAGGACGTCCTGTACCATTGCCACGCGGGGTGCGAGGATACCTCAGGCGCCGGGACCGGGTTATCGAACAACGCCCTGTCGCCGAGGTCCTTGCAGGTTCTGCCAAGTCTGCAGAGCGTTTCCTCGTCGCGGAATACAATTCCGAGTTCCTCGATTGGCTTCAGGAGCGACAGCGCCGCCTCCTGGCGTCCTGCTTCCGAGAGCATGAGTGCGTACTCCTGGAGCAGCGGGACTGCGTGCGGGTAGCGGTGCGAGGCGCGTTCCAGAATCCCTATCCCGCGCAGGACACTGCTGCGTGAGCGCGAGCTTTTCCAGATGTGGTGCGCGATTGCCAGGGGAACCCGGTATGACGGGTGGTGGTCGGTCGACGCCGCGCCTGCCGCCAGTCCGGCGCGGATCGCGCGCGCCGCGGATGTGGTCGATGCCGCCGCCACGCCGGCGGAGATCGCTGCAAAGGCGGATTCCGACGCCTTGTAGTCATATTTCGCTGTGCACAGGCCGTAGACCGCGAGGGCGAACCCGTACTCGTCCCTCCAGAGAGCGCGCTTTCCGCGCTGCGGCTGACGGTCTCCGAGGAACAGCGCCGCCTCCTGGCGTATCCGCAACAGCAGGCACAATGCGCGGTCGAGCCGCTGGTTGCCGGTGACATTCCTGCCGCCGGGCGGATCCGGTGATTCGGGGTCGGATATCTGGTTGACCCGTTCCGAGAGGATGTTGAGGAGGTATTCGAACCGCCACGCGAAGAGAAGCTGTGCCAGACGCAGTGTGCGTGTATCCATTTCCGCTGAAGGCCGGTCCGGGGATGCCTGGGCCGCCGTGTCGGTCGAAACGCCGCGCGTGGCGTGTTCGATGGACCTGCGGCAGTCCGGGTCGTGGAACAGCGGCATCAGCAGGCGCACCTTGAGCTCGGTCTCGAGCTTCACAAAATCCCACACGACCACGTTGCTGCCGCCCATGTGGCCGTAGTCGAACACGGCCGGATACTCCGCCTCCTCGCGCTGAACGCCGACATAGACGTTGCGTCCGTGCAGGTCGCCGTGCGACCTGCCGACAAGTGTCTGGGGCACGTTCCCCGACTTGATCGCCCACTCGACATAGTCAGCCGCGTCGATGTATGAGCAGGGTAATGGTGCGTCGGGCCGGTCCCGGCCGCACAGCAGCCATATGATGTCGCGGCGCAGTCCAACGCGCCATGCCTGCTCTTTCCATGGAGTCAGCGCGCGGCGGAGGCGCGCGCGGTAGAAGCGGATCGCGGCCGCGGTGCCCGGTTTCGCGCCGCGGTAGAACCAGCGATACAGGTCCGTGTATATCTGTCTGACCACTCGTTCGACGGAGACCGCGCGTGGTTTGTCGTCCAGCACCGCGCTGAAGACGGCCGATTCAAGGGAGATGGGCCCCTGGCCTTCCTCCGGCGACCCGAAGAAGCGGTGTGCGTCTTCGTAGACGATCGCGATACGTCCGCCCGGCAGGAGTCGACGGGAGAGAGAAACAAGGATCCGGCTGGAGAAGTTGCGACGAAGCACGCAGCGGCGCCATCCGTCGTAGTCTGAAGCAGCGGAGCGTCTGTCGCCGATCTTGACGACATGGGTGCGGTAGTCGTTGCCGCCGCGCACCTCGACGCCGAGCACGATGCGCTCGGCATGGTTCTGGGAGTAGCCGCCGAAGCAGTCATAGACGGTGATTGCGGTTGCTTTGGGAAAGACCTGCCGCAATTCGGAGGCGAGTGGAGCGACGAGTTCCTCTTCCACCTTGTCGGCGGCCGCCGTCAGCCAGACAATTCTGGGAGCCATGATCTGTCCCCCCCTGTTCGTACGCCCCGCTTCACGCTCCTGGCAGTACGCGCCAGTGTATCTGTTCAAGAATACGGCGCATCGTTTCGCTGACCTGTCTGCCGTCGCCGGCTTGGAGAGCTTCGATTTCCGCCCGTGTCAGCCAGCGTACGGGCCTCTTCGTTGAGAGGCCGGCGGCGTTGCCGTTCAGGACCACGCCGAAAAGCTCCATCCGGTAGAGCGTGTCGCAACGTGCGCTGCGCGACCATGCTTCGTATGACAGGCGCGCGATGGGTTCGGAGTCGACAAGCCGGTAATCGTCGCCGCTTCGCAGCGCGAGTTCTTCTTCCAGCTCCCTTACGATGCAGTCGCGGAAAGATTCATTGTCGTGCCGGTGGCCGCCGACGAAGCTGTACTTCGCCCAGTGCCTGTTCCATCGCGCGAACCAGCAGTCGTCGTTCCCGAACCTGCAGGTAATCAGGGCCAGTGCCCCTTCAGAGACGCGCAGGCCGTTGTTTTCTGTCTTGGTGCCGGGCATGTCGTTTCAGAGGAGCGATTTCGATCGGAGCTCGTTTATCACGTGGCGGGTGGTGTGGGAAATAGGCCGTCTTCCTTCGTCGAGTATCTCGTCCGGCGTCAGCCATTCGACCACGCGGGCCGGGTGCGTTTCGTAGTCGTCTTCAACCCTGAACTCGAAGACCTGGAGGTGGTACCGCTTCCAAACCGAATCGCGGTCGCTCTGCTGGAACTCCGCCATGTCCATTATCATCGGCGGCGTATCCACCAGAGTCTGGCCCATCCACTCCGCGGCGGCACGGAAGGCGGCGTCTGTGCCGTCCTCGAGGCGGCCGGCATCATCCCTTGCATTGGGATCCTTGATCTCGCGGCGCTTGGACATCGGCAGGGCGAAGGCACCCCACTTGTCGTTATAGCAGGTGAGAACTTCGTCGCCGCGGCGAACCAGCGCCACGGAGAGGTCGACCATTTTGAGGAGGCGGGAGCCGGGCTTTGATGAATCGCCGGTCTTCACTATGAACATGCCCATCTTGTCGCTCACTTCGCACCTCCCTTCCGTTTTCGTATCTCGAACCCGAGGCCGACCATGGTCCGGATGGTGCAGAGCGCGGTTGCCCTGTCGTATTCCCGCGCGTTCTCCGGCAACTGTTCGTACGGCACAAGGCACGGGTGCGTGCGGCGGACGGGATCGTCCTCGGCGCCGAACGTGAAGCCGTCCGCCAGCTTGCGCGCCGCCCATGTGTCGTGGATGTTGCGGGCGAGTGTCTCGACGGCGTCGGTCACATCCCGGGGAAGAACCGTATCCGCCGCGTCCGCAGGTTTCGGGTTGTAGTCCATGGCCATTTTCGATCCAAACGCCTGACGCGGCGATTATGCCCGCCGCCATGACGTGAAATCAAGAGATACGAGAGTGCTGTGCAGTTTCATCGAAGCGAACGTCGAACGCGAAGTTTCAGCGAAGCAGGTCAAAGTAGAAGCCGCCGAGCAGTGCCGTGGCTGCGATGACGGATGCGGCCGTCTTGAATACAAGCACCGCCACGCGTGCCAGCAGCGCGCCCAGTGCAACGTTGGCGGCCTCGCCGTGAGTGCGCTCACGCCGGCGTTCGACCATGTATGCCAACCCGAAACTGCCGATGCATATCCCCAGCAACGGACCGGCCACGGGAACGGGAAGGAATGAGCCCAGCACCATGCCGAGCAGGCCGCCGGCGACCGCCGCGACACCCGCGGCCCGCGAGCCGCCGCGGCTTGTAACGCCCCAGTGCGCCGCGAGCGTTTCGATCACCTCTGTGGCGGCGGAGAGAAGAAGCAGTGCGGCGACTGTTATCCACCCGGGGAAGCCGGGCCCGCTCAACCACGCCGCGATCACCGCTGCGATGGAGATCAGCCATGTTCCGGTGAAAGAGAGGCACGACGCGGCGATCCCGGCAATGCAGATAAGCCACACGGCCATGTGCAGCAGAAAGACTGCCGCGATGGGGATCGTTGTCGCACCCTCGTTCATGTTGCGCTCATTGCAGTGTGCCGGTTGAGCGCAAGCCTCCTATCTCGCGGCGTCGGAATCAAGGTTTCATTCCTGGCGGCCACGAAGGGCACGGGATCCGACGGTCTCTACCCTGCCAGATTACCGTTGGGGCGCGTTTTGTGTCGAAAAGTGCGCTTGCCGGGTGTATCCGTACCCGTGTTGACGCTCTTCCGGGGAGGATGCATATGGCGGCTGTGGGCGGAGGAACGCCGGTGACGCGCAGGGAATTCATCTCGGTTGCGGGGGCGGGGACTGTGGCTCCGGATCCGCGGGTGTCCACGGCTTCCGCTGCCGGGAGAGATGCCGGGCGGTATGAACATCCTCATGTTCGACAACAAGGACTTCACCGCGGAATCCGTTGGGTGTTTCGGTAACAATATTGTAATTCCGTTGTGGTTGAAGCTACAGTTGTGTTCGTGTGTGATGCGCTGGGCGCGGGCGGGCTGGTGTGTGAAGATTCTGCCGGGCAGTATCTTAGGTAAGCTGTTCACGGTTTGGCACGGCTGTTGCGAAAGAAGGTGGCATCCTTTTCGCGGCGTGTACGTGGCGCGGGGAGTTGTTTTGTTTCAGGTTTTCTGAGTGAGGCAGTAAGGATCATGGTTCTTGTGTGGTTGTGCAGGAAGGAGCAGGGAACATGGACCGGAAAGAGACAGACATGGATCGCTTGACCGAGATGTTCGCATCGAACGTGTTCAACGATGCCGCCATGAGGACGCGTTTGCCGAAGGCCGTGTACAGGAAGCTGAGGGAAACGATTGACGACGGGAAGGAACTGGATCCATCCATTGCCGATGTCGTTGCCAACGCGATGAAGGACTGGGCGATCGAAAAGGGCGCGACGCATTTCTGTCACTGGTTCCAGCCGATGACGGGGATCACGGCCGAGAAGCACGATTCGTTCATTTCTCCGACCGGAAACGGTCAGATAATGATGGAGTTCAGCGGCAAAGAACTCACGCAGGGCGAGCCGGATGCGTCGTCGTTCCCGTCCGGCGGACTGCGCGCGACGTTCGAGGCCCGTGGCTACACCGTATGGGATTGCACTTCGCCTGTGTTCGTCAAGACCGACGGAGCGAACACGACGCTGTTCATCCCGACGTCGTTTGCTTCATACAAAGGCGAGGCGCTGGACAAGAAGACACCGCTGCTGCGGTCGATGGAGGCGTTGAACAAGCAGGCTCTGCGCGTTCTGCGTATCCTGGGGAACAACGCAAGCAGGCGCGTGACGGCCACCCTTGGAGGCGAGCAGGAGTACTTCCTCATAGACCGCAAGTACGTGGAAAAGCGCGAGGACCTTCGCCTTGCCGGCAGAACGCTGTTTGGCGCGCCGCCGCCCAAGGGGCAGGAGATGGAGGACCAGTACTTCGGATCGCTGCATGAGCGTGTGGCGTCGTTCATGGCCGAACTCAACGAGGAACTGTGGAAGCTCGGAGTGCTTGCGAAGACGCAGCACAACGAGGTGGCGCCCGCTCAGCACGAGATTGCGCCGGTATACGCGACGGTGAATATCGGCGTGGACCACAACCAGCTCACGATGGAGCTCATGCAGAGGGTTGCCCGCCGGCACGGTTTCGTATGCCTGCTGCACGAGAAGCCCTTCGCCGGCGTGAACGGGTCCGGCAAGCACAACAACTGGGCGATCGGCACGGACGACGGGGTGAACCTCCTGAACCCTGGCAAGACACCCCACGAGAACATGCAGTTCCTCGTGTTCCTGTTTGCCGTCATCCGCGCGGTGCACAAGTATTCGACATTGCTGCGTGCGACCGTGGCGACGCCGGGCAATGATCACCGTCTTGGCGCGAACGAGGCGCCGCCGGCGATCGTGTCCATCTTTCTCGGCGAGCAGCTCACCGATATCTTCAACCAGATCAGGAAGGGCACGGCGGGCAGTTCGAAGGACGGCGGCGAGCTCAAGCTTGGCGTCACGCACATGCCGGCGATCCCGAAGGACACTACCGACCGTAACCGGACATCGCCGTTTGCCTTCACCGGCAACAAGTTCGAGTTCAGGATGGTGGGCTCGTCGCAGTCTCTCGGCGGCCCCAACTTCGTGCTCAACACGATCGTCGCCGAGACGCTGTCCGAGATAGCCGACAGCCTTGATGGCGCGAAGGATGTGAGCGCGAAACTGCAGGGGCTTCTGAAGAAGTACGCCGTGGAGCATGAGCCCGTGATCTTCAACGGTGACAACTACTCCGCCGAGTGGGTGGCCGAAGCGGAGAAGCGCGGGCTGCCGAACATACGCAACTGCGTGGATGCCATCAACGCAATGGCCGAGAAGAAGAACGCCGCGGTGCTGATAAAGCACGGGACCCTGCCCGAGAAGGAAATTCACGCGCGTCACGAGATACTGCTCGAGAACTACGCGAAGGTGATTAACATCGAGGCCAAAACGATGTTGAGCATGGCCCGGCGCCAGATAATGCCGAGTGTTATCGGCTTTGCGGCAGACGTCGCGGGCGGCATTAATGCGGTCAAGGCCGCAGGAGGGAAGCCGGTTGCGCAGGCGGGGTTGCTGAAGCAGCTCAACGACGCCGCGACCGACATGGAGAACGCCATTGCGGATCTCGCAGCGGCGGTGGACAGTGCGTCGTCTAAGGGACATGCGGACAAGAAAGCCGCTGCTTTTCGTGATGAAGTGATTCCGGCGATGGTCAAGCTGCGCTCGGTTTGCGACGGCATCGAGCCGTTTGTAAGCGCGGACTGCTGGCCGCTGCCGACATACGCGGAGATGCTCTTCGGCCGGTAGGACAACTTGCGTTTCAAGCACAAGGCGCGGGATCGGCGGTCGCCGGTCCCGCGCCTTTTTATTTGTGCACAGTTGTCCGGAGCTCAAGCAACTTGCCTTGTGTGGACTGCGCGCGGCGCGCCGGCAAAGAGCTCACTTGAGGAAGTGCGCTCTTGTTGAAACGCGGCGGCGCGCGGTAGCATGCCGCGCATGCGGGAGAAGAAGATAAGGCTTATGCTTGCGGACGACCACGAAGTTGTTCGCGAGGGACTGCGGGTGCTCCTGGAACAGCAGCCGGACATTTGTATTGTGGCGACGGTTTCCGGCGGGCGGAGCGCCGTGGAGATGGCGAGAGAGAAGCGTCCGGACGTGATAGTCATGGATGTTAGGATGCCTGACCTCAACGGCGTTGACGCGACGTGCGAGATAGTGGGCGAGCTCCCGTCGGTCAAGGTGCTGTGTCTGTCCGCCCACAGGGATCCACGAACCGTTGCCGCGATGCTCCGCGCAGGTGCGTCGGGCTATCTCGTGAAGGATTGTGCCGCGGACGATCTTGTGTCGGCGATCCGTGCGGTCGCCTCCGGAAGTACCTATCTGAGTCCGGCCGTAGCGGGCGGGATCATCCGCGAATACGTGCGGGTCGGTGAAGATCCGTGCGAGGCGGTATTTTCGCGTACAAGCAGGCGGGAGAGGGAGGTCCTGCGGCTGATCGCGGAGGGGCACAACCAGAAGCAGATTGCGGGGATACTGGGCATTAGCGGCAAGACGGTCACCGTTCACCGCCTGAGCCTGATGCGGAAACTCAAGTGCGATTCGGTTGTGGGTCTTACCCGGTATGCCATCCGGCAAGGCATTGTTGATGCCTGACCTCGGGTATGCATTGATGATCTTCCGGCGCTTGTTGCTCAAGGACTTGCGCGGGTTCCCCTGCAGACGGCGTCGTAGCCGGGGAAACTCCATGCGTCGGGAAAGCCGGCGCACTGCCGCGGTTTGACCGGGTTTATGCGGCAACGGTTGTCGGGCGCAAGGAAGACGCATGAGCCGTTTTCCTTCTCGATGAAAGACAGACCGGTCCGGTCCCCGGTCAGTCGGCAATATGCCTCAGTCAATTCTCGGACGGGCATGTTCAGGAAAGAGGCGATCGAATCCAGTTCCTCGTGCGTCACCCGCACATACCCCGGCCATCGGCAGCATGCCCCACACCGTCGGCACACGAAGTCCGTGCCCCCGGCAGGGGGCTCATCCTCGCGCGTTGACGGAGCGTCTTCCATTGGTGGCTGGCCAGACCGAAGGCACACAACAGCGCAATGCTGCGCATGGCGCAGCCGGCCGTCAAGGAGGCGATTGACCCGGAACGTGTCCGCGCCCTGGCCGAGAAGCTGACCGGCAAGAACTGGCGTACAGTGAAGGACCGAGTTCGTTGCGATGGTGTCCCGACCAATACCACGAGAGGAGCCTTGTCTTGAGTTGTTTCTCTCGTCGGCGGGCTTCGGTCAGAGACCGGCATGCCTCCACGTAGACGAGATCGGCTTCGGTCATGGCGGTGGTGCGGCCGCCAGCGTAGGCATGGTGCTCTGCCATGCGACGTTCGAGATTGTCGATGGAACTCGAGTGGTGCGCCTGGCTGGGATCGAACCAGCAACCTTCAGCTCCGGAGGCTGACGCTCTATCCAATTGAGCTACAGGCGCAACAACACAACTGTCCGCAAACCAGTCTCTATCCAACCGGCCCGTTCCGCGCGTGCGGAACTGCGCATAGCGCTGCAGGCGGGTCAACGGGACGCGGATGTTACACATATTCCGACGGGGAGACAACAACATCTCCGGGGCGGCCGGAAGGTGATTGCCCCGGCACGAATGCTCTGGTATTTACGGGACATGGTTCGTGGCAGAATCTCCATACTCCTGCTTCCGGCGGCATCGGCGCTTCTTGCGCTGGCGTCGGGCTGTTCGGGCGGGAAGTCATCACTGGAGCGTGGGCTGGCGAAGCTCAAGGCCGGTGATGACGGCGCCGCCTGTGCGCGGCTGCAGGAGGCTGTTCAGGAAGATTCTTCCAGCGTCACGGCGTGGTGCAATCTCGGCGTGGCGCGCTGGAGAGCTGGTGAGATCGACGGCGCGATCGAGGCTTTCAGGCGCGCAACCGATCTTACCGGCGATGCGCTGGTGTGGGAATATCTTGGCAGGGCCTACCTGGCTTCGGGCAGGGTGGATCCGGCATTGCAGGCGCTCACGAAGTCGCAGGCTGGGAAACCGACCGCTGCCGGATTGACGGCGATGGCGGTTGCCGAGATGAAGTCGGGCCGGGCACGGGAAGCCGGCGTGCATCTGCAGGCGGCGCTGAGCACGGATCCGGGATATCCGCCGGCTCTCTACAATACGGCCATTCTTTACCGCGACCACATGGCGGACCCTGACACGGCCGAAACATGGTTCAGGCGCTACGTGGAGCTGGCCGGCGATGACGCACATGCGGCGCGCGCGAAAGAGTCGCTGGCGCCTTTTGCAGCGGCGGAGTCCGGCGCGACGTCGCCGGTTGAGATTGCACCGCCGCGGCAGCTTACGGGCGCCGACCTGCTTCAGCGCGCGAGGGAGCGCGCCAGGGGCGGCGATCAGGACGGGGCCACGAGACTAATTCTCGATGCAAGAAGAGCCGAGCCGCGCAATTCCGATATCCTGTGGGAGATAGCGGAACTGTATGAGAAGGTGTTCCGTCAGCCCGACCGGGCGCGGGCGGCGTATTCGCTGTTTGCCCGGGAGTTTCCCGGCGATCCGAGGGCGCGCGGCCTGGCGGGAGCCCGGCCGGCCGTGGAGACGCCTCGGGAGCCTGTTGCGCCGCCGCATGTCCGCACAGAAGCCGCGCCGCCTCGGCGGCCGTCTGCCGAACCGGTGCCGGGAGGGGGCGGACGGAGCGTTGCGCTGCGGCACTGGGCGGAAGGTTTCAAGTTCCAGCGCGCCGGCGAGTTGGACGGCGCAATCGCCGAGTACAGGAAGGCGCTCAAGGCCGATGAGACGCTGGCGAGCGCCAGCCACAATCTGGGCCTTGCCCTGAAGGCGAAGGGCGACAACGCCGGGGCGAGCGACGCGTTTGCAGCGGCGGTAAAACATCAGCCGGACATGGTGGACGCCCGTTACATGCTGGCGGTTTGCCGGCATGCGCTCGGACAGAGCGACGTGGCGGCGCTTGAAGCCCGCAAGGTGCTCGCGATAGACAGGGGATACTCCAAAGCGCATCTGCTTCTGGGAGTGATCCACCGTTCAAATGGCGCAAGGACGTCGGCTGTGAAGGAGTTCGAGCGGTTCCTTGAACTGGCGCCGGCGGACCCGCTGGCGGCGACAGTGCGGCAGTGGGTGGCTGAACTGAAGCGATGACCGCGGGCATGGCGCGCGTTCTCCATGAATGATGCGCGTCGGGCACTGTGCGGCGGCTGGTACGCATGATGAATCCCTCTTCCATGGCAAGGTGGGCGGACATTGCCGCTGTCGCGTGGGTCGTCGTCTCCGCCGTGCGCGGCTATCTGCGCGGGTTTTCAGGCGAACTGGCGCATCTGGCCGGTTCCGTTGCCGGGGTGTGCGCCGGATTCGCAGCATATCCCTTTGTGGCGGGATGGATGCAGGGCAACATCGAGACGGTTGGCGGGGTTGACGCCGTCGGTTTTGCCTCCATCGCGGCGACGGTTCTGATTGCGCTGGTCGCGGTGCTTCTGGTGCAGTGGCTGCTGAAGAAGCTTTTCGAGGCGGCGGGGGCGGGGTCGGATGCCGACAAGGCGTTCGGGTTGCTTGCCGGATCGGTGGGCGCGTGCGGAACCGTGGCGCTCGTGTTTCTCGTCATGACCGTGTGGCCGCGGGACGAGATACGCCACGCTTTCGCCGTCAGGTCGGTCGTGGGTCGCAACATGGTGCGGTTCGTTCCTTACCTGGAAGCTGGTGTGTCCACGGCGAAGGAAGTACAGGGGGCGGCTCAGCCCGCCGGCGCGCCGGCACCGTAATCTGTCAGGCTTTTCCGGCAAAAGGGACTGCGGAGAATGGCGAAGACGATTCCAAAGCGTGTGCTGGAGGATATCCGGTTCCGGAACGACATCGCCGATGTTATCGGATCGTACATAAACCTCCAGCGCGCGGGTTCCAACTTCAAGGCGCTCTGCCCGTTTCACAAGGAGAAGACGCCGTCGTTTCACGTCAACGCGCAGCGTCAGATATTCCACTGTTTCGGGTGCGGAGCAGGGGGGGATGTCTTTAAGTTCGTGATGCAGTACGAGGGGTTGGACTTCATGGGCGCCATTCGCATGCTCGCCTCTCGGGCAGGTGTGGCGATTGAGATGGAGGAAGGCGAGGGCCATTCCGACAGGCAGAAGCTGTTCGAGATACACGCCGAGATCGCGAGGTTCTACGAGAAATGTCTTGCCGAGCTTCCCGGCGCGGAAGCGGCCAGGGCGTACCTGAAGAAACGGGAGCTGGACGTGGACGGGGCCAAGCCATTCCGCATTGGCCATGCGCCTGACAGGTGGGACTCGTGTGTGCAATGGGCCGCCAAGCACAAGGTGGACCTAGACTTGATGGAGAAGAGCGGACTCGTAATCCGTTCCGAACGGCCGAGCGCCGACAGAACTCACCATGACCGGTTCAGGAACCGCGTGATGTTCCCGATTTTCGACGAGCAGTCGAGGGTTATCGGGTTCAGCGGCCGCGCACTGGCCGAAGGCGAACCGGCGAAGTACGTTAACAGCCCGGAGACGCCGATATTCCAGAAGGGCCGGGTGCTCTATGCCCTGCACGCTGCCCGGCGCGCGATGGTTGATTCGCGCGAGGCCATTCTCTGCGAGGGGCAGATTGACGTCATCCGGTGTCACATCGCCGGTTTCGGGAGCGCGGTGGCGTCGCAAGGAACGGCTTTCACCGAGGACCACGCCAGGATGCTGAGGCGCTATGCCGACAGCGTGGTGATTGTTTTTGACCCGGACCGGGCCGGGCAGGATGCCGCCGTGCGCAGCGCGCGGATATTCCTTGAGGCCGGTCTCTCCGTGAGGGTGGCGGCTCTGCCCGCCGGCGAGGATCCGGATCTCCACATACGCAAGCACGGCGCGGACGGCTTTGCCGGCGTGCTTCGCAGGGCCGAATCCGTTGTGGCATTCCAGATGCGCACGCTCGGCGGGCGTGACGGCGCCGCCGGTGAGGCCGGCATGAGAAGGATCATTGCGGCGGTGCTCGAGACCGTGGGCGGCGTTCACGACCCGATCCTGCGCGAGTCCCTGATTCAGGAGATAGGGCGCGCGTTTCCTGCGGTGAACATCGCGGCATTGTACGAGGAGTTCCGGCTGCAGCGAAGCCGGGCGATTAGGCGGGGCGGGGAACAACCGCCGGATGCAGGCAAGCCGGCGCCGCAGGACGAGGTGCCGCGGGAGGAGAAGGAGCTGTGCCGACACCTGTCACATCTTGGCGAGGCCCCTGATCTCGCCGGACTCGTTAAGCAATACCTGCCGGCTGAGATGCTGACACATCCTTTCAGCCGGACATTCGTTGAGACGGTTCTGCAGGGCGCCGTGTCGGGCAGGAAGACCGCCAACCCGGCGTTCGCCGATGATCCGCCCGGTCTGCAGGCCTTTGCCGCCGAGGTCCAGATGGCCCCGTCGCTTACGAGGGGAATACGCACGGGGAAGAACCATGTGCTGAGCATTGAGTTCACCCGCTCTGATGCGGTGAAGGGGCTGATCCTCAAGTTGTGGAAAACGAAGTTCGAGGCCGAACGTGCTGAGCTCCAGTCCTCGATGGCCGGGCGTGAGTTGACTGCGTCTGAACAGGAACGCTGGCGCCAGGTGATCTACGACATACGCGCCATGCGGGACTGGGAAGAAGGCAGGCGTATCATCGAGATCGAGCTCGCCGGCGGCGCGGAGTGATTCCGGGTCAGGCGCCTTTGACCACTGTCTTGCGGATCCGGATGCCGGTCAGGATTTCGTAGGGGATCGTTTCCGCCATCCGTGCCAGTTCATCGGCCCAGACAGATTCCTGTCCCTGCTGCCCGAGGAGGACTGCCTCCTCGCCCTCGCGCACGTCCGCGTCAGGGCCGGCATCAACGACGGTCAGGTTCATCGTCACCCTTCCCGCGACCGGGCAGCGCCGTCCGCCGATCAGGACGGAGGCCCTGTTTGAGAGAAGACGCGGATAGCCGTCAGAGTAGCCCGCGGAAATGACGGCGAGTGTGGTGGGGCGTGACGTGACATGCGTGCCGTCATAGCTGACGCTGAAACCCGCCGGGACCCGGCGCACCTGCGCGACACGTGTCTTCCATTGGAGAATCGGGCTTGTCAGCACCGGTTCGCGGGACTTGGCGCGCGCGCCGCGGCGGCGCGGGGTGTAACCATAGAGGTGAATGCCCGCGCGCACCGCATCGTAGTCCCAGTTGTTGTCCAGCAGGATGCCGCCGCTGTTGCTGATATGGCGAATCCGGTACGAAAGGCCCGTGTCAGCGCACCTGCGCAGCACTTCGGCGAAACGTTCCGCCTGTTCATCCGCGCGCGCGCGGTCAGGGCTGTCGGAGGACGCAAAGTGGGAGCATATGCCGTTGACTTCGATCCCGGCGATGCCCGCCAGTTCTGCCAGAGATTGCGGCGCCGAGTCCCATGTCATGCCAAGCCTGCCCATCCCGGTATCCACCATGGCGTGGCATTCCAGCGTCCCTCCGAGCCGCGTTGCCTCCGCCGCCAGCGATTCCCCGTGGCGGGGGCTGACCACGATGGGGATGAGGCGGTTCCTGAGGGCGGTCGCTGCTTCCGATGGATCGAGGACGCCGGAGACCAGGATGCGGGCATCCGGAAGTATGGAGCGCAGCTCTTCACCCTCGTACGCGTGGGCGACATCGAACCAACTGACTCCGCAGTCCCTCGCCTTTCTCGCGATCGGTTTCAGCCCGTGCCCGTAGGCGTTGGCCTTGACCACGAAGATCAGTCCGGTGCCCGGCGCGAGGGACGAGCGCAGGGAACCGATGTTCGCCGCGAGAGCGTCAAGGTCGAGTTCTATCCAGGTGTTCGTCATCCGGCACCGGCCGTCACTGGAGTTGCGGGTCGCCCTGCTGGTGGGGAATCGGCGTCTGCCGCCCTTTCAGCGGGTATCGCAGCTTGAGGTCGCCATCCAGCAGAATCTCCACCCAGTAAGTGCCTGGCGTTTTCATCTGCACGTTCAGAAAGAACTCCACGCAGGTCGCGTTTGCCTCGCCGTCCTGGAGGAGGCAAGGTATGTCCTTGCCTTCGGCGACCACGGTAGTTCCGTCTGGTGACATTATCCGGCTGCGCTGTCGGAATTCGCCGGTGCCGCAGCACCAGCGGTTGACCACGCAGATGCGCTGGAAGACGGCCGGGAACGCCGGGACCCCCACTGCGTCGAAGATGCCGATCAGCATGAACTTGCCGTTGCGTTCCTGCCTCACGTCATCGCAAAGCAGGCTGGCCTGAAGATCAGGTGTCAATTCGAGCCTCCCTCCGGCCCCGTAGCGCCGGGCTCATTCACAGGCACATTCCATTCATGAAGCGTTGTCTTGATGAAATCCACGCAGGACTGGTGCGCCTCGCGTCCGGTTCCCGTGATTACGGCGGGCGGTCCGAAACGGACGTGCACGGGGTTACGGCGGTCAATCTTTCCGAAGTCGCGGATGATCTTCCCTATGCCCATGAAGTCAGTTTTCAGCGCGGCCGGCACCACCTGTGCGCCCGCGCGGCGCGCGAGCTTCACGCCTATGCTGTTGAAGTCTGCCGGGCTGAAGAACGTGGTCCTGGTGGACTGCGGAAAGATGAGGACGTGCCGTCCTTCGCGAAGCATGGCCTCCCCGCGTGTCAGTATCTGCTCCAGATCCTCGCGCGGGTTACGGCGTGTAACCGTGATCGGTCGCGTGGCGCTGACCACCGGGCCGAACAGCGGATAGCTGACAAGGCTTTCCTTGACCACGATCGCGACGTCGCCGAAGGCGATTACGATTGATGGAAGCAGGAACGTCTCCAGCAGGCTCATGTGGTTTGCCACGATGACCGCCGGCCCCCTGAGCGCCGCCAGATGGCCGCACCCCTCGATCGTGACCGTGGCGCCGCAGCGCTCGACGAGTCTGAGTGTCTCGAAAGATGATTGCGAGAAGCGTTGTCTTGCGTAGGCCATGCGGCGCGCTGCCAGGTTGGCGCGGAGCACGATGTCGAAGAGGACCGAGTAGTACCAGGTGTCGAAGCGTCCGAAGAGGCGGTCAAAGAGACCGCGCGGAAGCGGCGCGGGCGAGACATAGCGGCCCTTGGCGCGAAGCATTGCCTGGAATTCTGCGGTGTTCATCGGTTATTCAGCAACGCGGCGGATGATAGCACGGTTTTCCGTCGTGTACATGCGGCGTTTGGCAGCGCCGGCCGGGGGTCTTGCCATGGGTGCATGACGGATTTCTGCATCAGGCGGCAACGGAGGCAGGTTGCAGGGATCGCCAGAACTTGTCATAGCGGTTGGAGAGCAGTGCGGTGCGGATGGAGAGGATGTGTGAGAGTCCCTGCTCGGACCAGTGCATACCGGAGCCCTTGAGACGCTGGGCTACGATGGT
>VGWI01000019.1 GCA_016873655.1 Lentisphaerota bacterium | reverse complement strand
CGAAGGCGCGACGACCGACGGCTGCCACTCTGTCGACTTCCACAGGATCGACCCGGCATCGTCACCGTCCGCCGCGATGCCGACTGTCCCGCCGATCGCGACGTACACGTACATCCTGCGTCCGCCATGCTCCATGACCGCGATGGAGGAATGGGACATGTTCCACCCGCCGGGATTCGGCGTTTCCCACATCGCCTCGCCAGTCTCGATGTCCAGGCCGGTCACAAGAACGTTGGTGCCGCCGGGCGCCAGAACAACCACGCCGCCGTCTATCAACGGACACTGGCCCGCGTACCAGCCCGGTACGGTGGTGCCGTAACGCTCCACCATGTCGATCATCCACACCAGGTCGCCCGAGTCCGGACGGACACACATGACATGGCACCGCGGCCCGATGGTCACAAGATGGCTGTCGGTAACAGACGGTATCGTCCTTGATATGCCGTGGTTGCGTTTCAGGGGCAGATCGTACCAGCGCTGCCAGATGTCCCGGCCGTCATCCATCGAAAGACACCTGAGCAAGTCGGCCTTGCGTGTTTCGTCATGGTCGAGAACAAACGCGCGCCCCTTCCATATCGCCGCGCCGGCATGACCCTCGCCAAGGTCCACAGACCACACGACGGACGGACCTGTCTCCGGCCATGAGTCAACGAGCTTCACACCGTCATCTGCCACGTTGCTCAAGTCGGCGCCGCGGAAACGCGGCCAGGCGCCCTTCATTTCCGACGGTCTGCCATCCATTGCCTTGAAGGAGACCTTTGCCTCGGCCCCACCGCCGGCCCTCGCAACCACCTTGCGCCCATCCATCCCGGGAAGACTCTTCTCAATACGCACCCCGGCAGGCGCGGCCACCCATATCGAGACGGCCGCTACGCCCAGCCCGACGGCAAGGGCCTGCACACCATAGGAATATAGCTTCTCACGCGTCACGGATTGGACTTCCACGTCTTTCCACGCGCCGGCACACGCGCCCCGGCTTCATCCCCCCGCAACAATACAGTGCCGGGACGTGTAGCTGAAAGGCCATACCGCTTCAAACCCAAACCAGACGGAAAACCGGGGGCAGAATGCGGCTTCAGCAACCGCCCCTGCCGCCGGCGCGTGAGAGCGCCCAGGCAGTGAAGATCACGGGATAGAGACGCTCCGAGTACCACAGACTGGCGAAGTACAGGCCGATCGGCGCAGCATGGAATTCCGTCCCGCCCCGGGTTCTCTCGTCGAGCCACCGTATTCCCCTGGCCACGGCATCAGCCGCGCCCGGATACCGTGCAAGCGCGGACACGGCCAACGCCGTCTCTTCAACCGACGCGGAACACGCACGGTCACCGCTCCACCCGCCGTCGGCGTTCTGGCTCTCAGTCAACCATCGCCGCCCCCGCTCAAGCATCGCCGCAATCCGCGGCTCCGCTTCGCCGCCAAGGGTCTCGATGGCAAGGAGTACGCGCGCGGTGCCGTAGGTGCGGTTGCCCTCGCCGGCAACATGCTGGTTCCCGAACCACAGTGGTTTCCACGCCCCGGCCGCGTCCTGGCTGCGTGCGAGATACGCCGTCATCCTCCCGAACGCCGCCCTTACCTCAGCCGCCACCGGACCGGCAAGAAGCGGTTCCCACGCGACAAACGCCTGCATCGCATGGGCCGTGATGTCCGGGCAACTGCGATCGAACGGCAACTTGCCCCACCCCCTTGAGAACGTGGGCATGCCGCCGTCCGAGTTCTGCAGATCGAGAAGCCATCGAACCCCGCGATGAGCGGCGTCAAGCACAGCAGGCTCATCCGGCGCAAGCGCATGGATCGCAAGCAGCGCGCCTGATGTGTCGTCCGCGTCCGGCATCCCCCCGGGCAGGTCGGTCCAGGACCAACCGCCGGCCGCCCCGAAGGTAAGGGGGTGCTGCAGCGTGTACTGCTGACCCAGCAGCCATTGCAGGATCGCGCGCCGATCAAAAGGCGTCAGGAGCGTCTCCACGCCTTCCTTGCCGATCGCACACAGACTGAGACTTGTCAGCCACGTCGCCAGGTTGGTGTCTATCGGCCATCCGCCGTCATCGCGCTGCGACTGGCAAAGGAACCGGACACCCCGGCGCACCACCTCGTTCTCATTCAGGCCCGCGGAGGCAAGGCTCATCACGACGAATGCCGTGAGCGGCGTGGCCTCCTCGTAGCCGCCGTTCGAGGGCTGCATCCGACCGGCGATCCGGACAACACGCCGGGCAAGCGCATTGCGCAGCGCCCGCAATGCGGGGTTGGCCGAAGGTGCGCGCCTGTGCCTGGCAAGCCCGATGGCGATGAGCGCCGGAAGTGCGTAACTTACCACGGTGAGGCGTACCGCCTTGAAGAGCCAGTTCGGAAGTACGGCCAGCTCAAACGGCAACTGTGGCACGGCGTCCCATGCCTCGGACTCACGGCCCAGCCTCCCCGAAAGCGCGCACATCGTCAGGATCGGCGCCGCGAAGGTCCTGTCGTCGCCGTACCTGCGCAGGACCGCGCGCCGCACGGCTTGCGCGTCGTCCCCGCCGCAATGCCCGATAAGCCAGCGGCGCGCGCTCTCCGCCGCCGAGACATGGGCGGGAAAGTCGTTCCTGGAAAGCGAAAGCGCCGACCATACAAGCACCGTCGCGGTCAGGTTGCTCGGGCTTTCAGGGGAATCGCCCCAGCCGCCGTCCGGGTTCCTTGCCAGGACAATCCAGTCGAGCCCGCGCCGTATCCTTTCGCGATGGCCCGACCGGTCCGCGACCGAAAGCGCAAAGACCGCTACCGCAGCGGCAACCGCACTGCTGGAAAGACGCCCCTCCCAGCACGGCCCCGCCCGCTCGCCCATCAGGCGCTCAAGAACCGCCTGCCTGAATTCACGACTGTCATTCACCCGCTCGTTCGCCCTCCTGCCGACCACCGCCCGCAAAAGCGCTCAAACACCCGAGCGACAGCAACCCGTAGAACGTGTACTCGCAATCGGCGGCATCCTCGAGAAGATGTCCCGCAAATCCGCCGTCCTGCCACAGGGCCTCGATAAGCGCGACGCAGGCTTCACGGAACCGGGCCCCCGGATCGGAATCGCACTCGTGCAACGCAAAGAGGCCCGTCGCCGTCGAAACCAGGTCAGGAAAGGGCGCGAGCGGGCCTGCCCTTATTCCGCCTGCCTCATGCCGCTGCTCCATCAGCCACTCGACTGACTTGAGATCAGGCTGTCCGCCAAGGCGCCGAATCAGCAGCAGCGCGCCAACCGACGCGTTCGTGCTGGCAAGGTCAATATCCCACTCGTTCGCGAAGTACCCGTCTTCCATGCGCAGCGAAAGAACGCTTTTCAGCAACTTGGCCGGCTCGGGCGTGGCGATGCCGAGATCTTCGCAGGCGGCATTCGCAAGGAAGCAGCCGTATATTGAGCCGCGCCCTGCCCCCTTCTGCGGGTTGTACCCGCCGTCAAGCGAACGATATTCCTCGATCCGCCGCGACACGCGGACGGCAACAGCCGGGTCGGGCGGCAGCGCCCTGGCCCTGCACCGCGCAAGACAGCTTAAGTGCATGAAGTCGAGTCCGTTGCCGTCGCCGAACGACCGGATAAAACTGCCGAGCGGCCCCGCGTCAGGCTCGATCCCCGCGGCATGCATCGCGTCTATTCCGAAGACGGTGTAGTAGAGATCCTCGCTCCCGCCGCGCCCGATGAACCCCCCGCCGGCCCCCTGCTGACGGCGCAGGAAGCTTCGCGTTTCTTCAAGCATCTCCGCCGGCAGATAACTCCGCGCTCCGCGGGCGGCATCGAGCATCCGCTCGGACTGCGTAAGCGCGCGCTGCTTCGTTCTCGTCTCACGGATTGTCATCAGGCCAGGCACTCTACCCCTCAACCCATCGCCCCGCAACCGGGTTTGACCGCCCCGCCACATCCCCTGGCCAGCCACCCGTACCGACACACCGCCGACACAAGCCGCAAAGACGGCATTTGAGCTTGCCCGCAACCGCCCCCCCAACCTATGATCCGCGCGCCATTTACGCCGCGCGCCGTTAGTCACGGGGGGCGGCGGCTGGAATGCACAATACCGGGGGAAATAAGAATGAGCATGGACTACTTTCTGACCGAGCAGCAGGAAATGATCCGCGATCTGAGCCGCCAGATCGCCCAAGACAAACTCAAGCCGATCCGCGAGAAGTACGATGAGGCGAACGAGTTCCCGTGGGAGGCGGTTGAAGTCTTCCGCAAGTCGGACCTCTTCGCCATCTCCATCGAGGAGAAGTACGGCGGGATGGGCGGCGGCGTCATGGAAACCGTCATCGCGGTCGAGGAGCTTTCCAAGGTCTGCGGCGGCATCTCGCTTGCCCTTGCGGCGACCGGGCTCGGCACGTACCCGATCATCCTCCACGGGTCGGAAGAACAGAAGCAGAAGTACCTTCCGCGTCTGGCGTCCGGCAAATCGATCGCGGCCTTCGGCCTGACCGAAGCCGAAGCCGGCAGCGACGCCGGCGGCATCCGCACAACCGCGGTCAAGGATGGCGACAGCTACATCCTGAACGGGACCAAGCAGTGGATTACCAACGGCGGTGAGGCGGATATCTATACCGTCATCGCCATGACGAACAAGGCCAAGGGCGCGCGCGGCGCCAGCGCCTTCATAGTCGAGAAGGGCACCCCGGGCTTCACCTTCGGCAAGAAGGAGAACAAGATGGGTATCCGCGCCTCGGCGACACGGGAACTCATCTTCCAGGATTGCCGTATCCCGAAGGAGAACCTCATCGCCCGCGAAGGCATGGGCTTCATCGTGGCGATGAAGACCCTCGACAAGTCGCGCCCCGGCGTGGCCGCCCAGGCGCTGGGCATCGCGGCCGGCGCCCTGGACGAGGCAACGGCCTACAGCCGCCAGCGCCGCCAGTTCAGGAAGCCGATCTGCTCCTTCCAGGGCGTGCAGTTCATGCTCGCCGACATGGCAACGCAGGTCGAGGCCGCCCGCGCCCTCGTGTATGCGGCCGCGCGCTACATTGACAGCGGGGCGAAGGATTATTCCCGCATCTCCGCCATGAGCAAGCTGTTCGCGTCGGACGTCGCCATGAAGGTCACAACCGATGCCGTACAGATCTTCGGCGGATACGGTTACATGAAGGAATATCCCGCCGAGAAGATGATGCGCGATGCGAAGATCACGCAGATCTACGAAGGCACCAACCAGATCCAGCGCGAAGTCATCGCGCTGAACATCATCAAGGCATCCGCCGCGTCGGTCTGACGGCGCACATCAGGAAAGACGACAGGGACGGCCGCCGGGGCAACCGGGCGGCCGTTCTTCTTTAGCGGCTCAGTTCGCGGCTGCGCCTGGCCGCGGCCCGCACCGTGCGGGCCAGCGTCCGCCTCAGGGCTGACTTCTCCAGCACCGCCAGCCCTGCCGCGGTCGTGCCGTTTGGCGAGGCAACAGCGGCGATCAACTCCGAGGGCCGAAGCCCCTTCCGGACCAACACCAGCCCCGTCCCGAGCATCGTCTGGCATGCAAGCAGCACCGCGTCACGCCGCTCCAACCCCTGCTCCACAGCGCCCTCGACTAGCGCGTCCAGGGCATAGGCAAGGAAAGCTGGACCTGACCCGCTGAGCGCGGTTACGGCGTCGAACCTCGACTCGGGAAGCTCGATTACCTGTCCCATCGCGCCAAGTACCCGCGCCGCCGTGCGGCGATCGGAAGCCGTCGCGCGCCGTCCGGCGCAGAACACGCTCATTCCTTCCGATACCTGGCACGCCAGGTTCGGCATCACCCTGATCACACGCGCGCCGGGAAGGGCCGCCTGGAGAAAGGCAAGAGTCTTTCCCGCCGCTATCGAAATCACCAGCCCGCGCAACGCCGGGCAGGCTGCCAGACCTGCCAGAACCCCGGCAAGGTCCTGCGGCTTCACCGCGAGCACGATTACGTCGGAAACACGAACAGCCTCCGCGTTGCTGCCGGTTACGGCCACACCGTATCGCTTTTTCAGCGCCCGCCTCCGCGCAGCGCTTATATCGCTGACCGTCACCGCCCGGGGAACCGCCACCTTCCGTGCGATCAGGGAATCAACCATGGCCTCAGCCATCTTTCCGCCGCCTATGAACCCTATCTTCATCGCTCCTCCCTGCCGCCTATAGCCATTTCCCCATACTCTCGACAAAACCCGAAAGAAGAGTGAACGGCCACCTGATCAATCCGCCGACCTTCGGAATGAGACCGAACTCGCAGAAAACAAGCAGGACGATGTAGATCACGCCTATGACAAGGGCGATGCGCGCCTTTCTTCCCTTCGGCCATTTCTGCCGGTGCCGCTTCGCCGGCCTGGGGTTGACGCCGACCGACGCCGGACGCCACCACTCAGGGAGCATGCTGTTCATGGCGCCCGACACGGCGGCATCAATCGTTTCGATTACCCCCTCAAGCGATGGCCGGCCGGCGATATGCCCTCCCACGCGGTGCACGTGTTCCATGACCTCCGCCTCGGAGTTCATCGGACACCCCACCATGCCCGCCACGTCCGGCTGCATCATGCTCAGGTCGTTGTGACCGTTCCCGATAACAAGTATCTGCCCCGGTGCTATCCCGAGGTGCCGGGCCAGCTCAGCGACCGCCAAACCCTTGGTGAACGGCACGGATCGCACGTCCACCTCGTTGAGATACTTGAACACCATCAGGTGCCGGTTTTCGGCGGCCAACCCGTTCAGCATGTCGACGGCAACGTCGCACGCCTCCCTCGTGTCGAAACGCACGCACAGCCTGTCTTCAGTCAGCGCTATCGGGTGCGCACCGCGAATGCCGTCGGTAATCTCGTGCAGCCAGTTCCTGAGCGTGAAGCGGATCCTCGCGCGCGTGAGTAGAAGAAGGTAATGAATCCTGAGGTTCCACAGCACGTGCCTCCACGTCCTGCCGAGACGCCCGCCGGTTATGTAGGCGTGGCGGGTTATGACGACGTCCGGTTCCATGCCGAATAACGACATGGGCCCGAAACACCGCCAGAAACTGTCGGACGAACGCCCCGTGCTAACCGCCCAGAGAGTGCCTTTCTCTTCCTTCAGCCGCCGGAGCTGGTCCCTGAACCGCTCGAACAGGATGTGCTCGTCCTGGCGACCGATTATCGTGCCGTCGAAGTCGCAGACAATAAGCCGGATATCGGTCATCTCACGTCTACTCGTGACGCCACGCCAAAGAAATGTCCCATGTCAGAACCCGGCGCGTTCAAGAGCCTTCCGCAACTCAACCTGCAACGACTGCAGGTCGGGCGCGCTGGGCCTGTAGCCGGGCGTGTCCGTCTGCAACGCCAACCGCCCCATCCTGTCCAGCATCCATGTGCCGGACACTCCATCCGAGAACCTCACCGTGCCGCTGACAAGGCTGCCCGGCTTCATTATCCGGTCAACACCAACGGTCACATTCCCGCCCGCGCCATCATCAGCGCCATCTTCAAGCACGTCGCCGGCTGCGGACGGAAAAGACTCCACATCCGACAACGCAGGCTCCGGCTCCACGGGCTTCGGCGGCGGCGGTTCGACCTTGTTCTTAACCTGCACGCCAAGGTCGATCGTGAGAAGGCGGACATCCATGTAGGTCATGGAGATGCCGAACTCTCCGAGTATCCTTTTCTGCACTTCGGAAAGACCGGCGCCGGCCTTGATCCATTCCGCAACAAGCGACTTCTGTCCGTCGTTCAGTTCTGTGGCCACTTGGAATCTGTCCTTTCCTGCCGTAATCCTTGCCCCGCGAAGATCGGATTATCGCAAACGCGCTCGGCCGGTGTCAACGCACAGCCCCGACACCGCTGCCGCCGGCCCGCACGGGAGAACGCATTTCTTTCCTCAACGCAATTCCGCGGCACGCCGGAGCGACACGCGTTCAGTCACCAGCCGGATTCGCCACTCTCCGTCCTGGCGAGGACTCCCCGGGAAACGCAGGTCCGCATGGCAGACGCACGCTCATCATCCAGCAACGCGGATCAGGACCTTCTCGAACCGCGCCGTGTTGCCCTTTGCGTCCGCCGCGGCTATTCTGCACCGCCATGAATTCCGTGCTTGTCCTTCACAATGTCCCGCGTGAGGAGTCGGCCTGGCACGAGTCGGAGTTCGGCGTGCTCGCGGAAGTCGGCGCGGCAGTCGAAGGACTCACGGCCCTCGGCATTCCACACCGCGTGGCGGGCGTGAGGCGGCTGTCGGACATACCGGCGACTCTTGGTTTCGGCCGCGAGGAGTGCGTTTTCAACCTTGTCCAGTCACTGGAAGGCGATATCCATGACTTCAACCTGGTTCCGGCAGTCTGCCGCTCGCACGGCCGCCGCTGCACCGGCAGTTCGTCCGAGAATCTGCTGCTCACGTTCAACAAGGCTCGCACAAAAGCCGTGCTCGCCGATTCCGGGATCATCACACCCGCAGGGCTTACAGTTGAACCAGGCGCCGCGATTCCTGCATGCGACGCGCTTCCGCCTCCGCCATGGATCGTCAAGCCGGACCAGGCCGACGGGAGCGAGGGGATAGAGGTGGACTCTATCGCGCAGGACGCCTCCTCGCTCGACCGTCTGGTGAAACGGGTTCACGGCCGTTTTTCTCAGCAGGCCCTCGTGGAGCATTTCATAGACGGCCGTGAGTTCAACGTCTCGCTCCTGGCGCTGGACGGAGACGTCGAAGCAATGCCTGTGTCGGAGATAGATTTCGGTCTCATGCCGCCGGGCAGACCGCGCATAGTGGACTACGCGGTGAAATGGGTGAAAGGCACAATCCCAGGCGTTGTCTCGCCACGCCGCGTCCCGGCGCCAATACCGTCGGAACTGTCAGGCCGCATCAGGGACATCGCTCGCAGGACATGGCTGGCAACTGGCTGCCGCGGCTACGCGCGTGTGGACTTCCGGATGAACGTCTCCGGCGATGTCTTCGTGATCGAGGTCAACGCAAACCCCGACATATCGTCTCAGGCAGCCTTCCCCGCCGCCGTCGCAGCCGCGGGAATCCCATGGAAACATGCCGTGGCCCGCATCCTCGCCGACGCCACAACGCCCTGACTTCCTCCATTCGTCTCCCCCCCATGCACGGAAATCCCTGTTTCCGTTCTCGTTTGCTCCCGTTTGCGCATGGTTTTCCGCTGGACCGGGTCGGGTGCACCGTGTAGGGTAATTCCTACATTCGCGAATTGACCGGAGGTTTATCTGATGGTCACCGGACACCACCCGGACACGGAGGCGGCCCTGAAGGCGCGGGCACTCGCACTGGAGTCGGAGTGCGAAACGCTCAAGGCTGCCCTCGAACTGCGTCTGAAGATGGAACGCACCGTGGCCCGCGTCTCGGGAATGCTTATCTCTTCAGCGGACATACCGGCCGGGGAACTTCTTGCCGAACTTGCGTCGACCGTGCAGTGCGGCCGTGCCTACATTTTCAGGATCGACTGGGATAATGGCACAATGAACAACACTGACGAGTGGTGCGCTCCAGGCGTGGAGTCGGTGATTCGCCAGCTCCGCAACCTGCCGCTTTCGGGCTACCCCTGGTGGACGGAAATGATCAGGGCCAAGCGGAACATCCTCATTGGCGATGTCGCCTCAATGCCGCGCGCGGCGGCGGCCGAACAGAAGATGCTCCAATCTCAGTCAATCCGCGCGCTCCTCGCGGTGCCTGTCCCCGGCGACGGCCCGCCGTCCGGCTTCCTCGGGTTTGACGATGTGCACGCTGCCAGGGAGTGGAATGAGGATGACATCCTGTTGCTGAAACTCGTCGCCGACCTTCTTCACGCCGCAGAAAGAAGGCTCGCCGCGAATCAAATGCATGTTCTCACCGAGAAGGAACTCCATGAAGCGCTCTCCAGGATGCTTGGGAAGGAAATGACGCTTTGCACGAACTGCAAACGGGTTCACACCCACCACGGCGACTGGATACCGCTCGAGACATACGTCCAGGACAAGGCCGGCACCCGCATCACGTCCGACCTGTGCCCGTACTGCAAACGCCGCATGTATCCGCACCTGTATTCCGGCAAACCGCCGTCGTCCGGCGGACGCCGGGCCTGACCGTCTCAGCGGTTTAGCCCGGATTATTCATGAACGCTGCGCGTTCATTCACAACCGCCTGCCGCGGCGCAACGCGCGCCGCAGCAGGCCTCGACGCGGTGCTGCGCACCTTGCTCAGGGCTACCCTGAGCGCAGGCCCGCAGGGCCGGAGTCGAAACCCGTAGGGCGACCTATCCACGAGGCGGCTTCGTGAATAGGTCGGGTTCGCGGGCAGGAAGCGCCTCGCCGGAACGGAATCATTCCCCGCACCCGCACTAGTGCTCATGCTCGTGTTCGTGCTCGTGGTCCGCTTCATCCTCTTCACGCGCGCACACGGTCTTTCCGCCTCCAAAGACGTTGCGGAGCTGGCGCTCCGCGCCAGCCGGATCCAGTTCGCCACTTTCGATCCGCGCAATGCGCCCCAGTGAGTTGGTCCTAGCCGGAAACAGGCTCAGGCCACGCCGCAGACATGCCACGGCTTCGCTCCCACGGCCCTGGAACTCGTATAGAGAAGCGCGCATGTCGAGGAACCAGGAAAGATCGTGCCGTGCACTTTCGCTTTCCTCGGTGTCGGGCACCGGCCAGAGCGCTATCCCGCGGTCTATCGCACTGGCGGCGGAAATGAATTCACCGCGGAAAAGCCGGATTCGCGCCAGCTCAACCATCGGCCTGTAGTCGCGCGGGTTCTTCGATACCGCCTCGGCAACCACCCGCTCGGATTCACGATCGTCCCCCATCTTCAGAAGCCAGTAGGCAGCCACGTTGTACGCTTCAACGTTTCTCTCGTCTGCCCGGGCGGCCAGACTCAGCCACGGCATGACTTCGGCCATCTCGGCCCCCTCGGCGTGAAGGTGTGCATCCGGCGACACCAACTCCCTCAGGCGGACAAAGAAGTCCCTGTAGGCAGCCCGTCTCCTGTGGGGAACGCCCTTGTGAAAATACTGGTCCGCGCGCTCGTACAGGCCTGCACTCAAAAGCGACCTTGCGCCGCCAAGTGCGCGCTCAACGCCGGAAACGCCTGCACCGGTTCCGATCACGGCCTCAGGATCCAGGCGGCACGATAGCGCGAACGCCGCGCCTGCAAAAAGGACAACAGCGGCCCAGCCAGCGCGCGGATCGCCGCGTTCAGACCAGCGCGTCCACCCGTCCATGCTCAGCCCCCCTGCCGCGGAAAACGCTTCTTCCGATATCCGAGCCATGCAAGCGCCAGAAGAGCCCCGGTCACGGCAACGCCATAGGCCACGGAAATGAGAATGGCCGAGGCGGGCGCCGCGCCCCAGCCGTGTATAAGCCTGCGCCTCAGATCGAACACCTCCAGGTGCGGCAGGCCCTTGTAGAGAAGGAGCAGCAGATCCGCTCTCAGCCCGGTCTCGCCGCCGATCAGCTCGGGGATCTTCGGGACCACCGCGTAGTCGGCGGCAAGCAGGACAAAAGCCGTTGTCGAAGCAGCGCCGAAACTCATTCTTGTCGAAATGGCCAGCGCCAGGGCCGACACCACGCCAAGAGCGCAGCCGTGCAGGAGAAGAGCCTGGCAGACGGATACTGCGTCAGGCATCCGCCCGCGCAGGGCCGAAACGGCGAGCACGGCGAGGTACAGCGCCACAGTGGCGCCGACGCTGACAGACCATGTGCCGAGCCATTTCCCGAACACCATGTCCCACCGTGTAACCGGCTTGGCCAGCATCATGAAGACCGCGCCGATCTCCTCGTCGCGGGGCAACTGCCGCGCGGCGGCGGTAACAGCAAGAATCAGTGAACCGCCCCACGCATAGAGCAGGCCGACGTCCAGCACATAGCGCGACGCGGCGGATGATCCGAAAAGATCGGCCGACAGGAGCCACGCGAACATCGCCGTCATGAGGATGAGCAGAACGTAGAAATCCCTGCGGCGGAAGACCTCCAGCCAAACGGCGTGGCAAAGCACTAACGGCCGCGTCACGACACTCCCCCTTCCCCGCCGCGCTCGGCGGCGAGCTTCAGGAAGTAACGCTCCAGGCTCTCTCCGTCCCTGACGAGCTCATCAACACTGCCCGAAGCCGCAATGTGTCCGGCCACCAGCATCAGCACGCGGTCACACACGAGCTCGACTTCCGACAACTCGTGCGAAGAAAAGAACACCGTCTTTCCTTCGCTTCTCAGACCGGCGATAAGCTCACGCACACGCGCCCGCCCGACCGGGTCCAGCCCGCTGGTCGGCTCGTCCAGAATCACGAGGTCGGGATCGTTGATTAACGCCTGCGCAAGCCCCATCCTCTGGAGCATGCCGCGCGAGTAAGTCCCCGTCCGCCTGTCCGCGGCGCCGGAAAGTCCGACACGCTCGAGAAGGGAGTCCGCCGCGCGGCGCAACGCGCTTCCGCGCATACCGAACAGCCTCCCGGCCATAACAAGCAGCTCGCGCCCGGTCAGGAACGGATGCGTCCTGGAATGCTCGCACATGAAACCGACACGGCGGCGGGCGATGCTTGATGTACTGTCGCAACCGTATAAGCGGGCCCTGCCGGAAGTCGGCTCCTCGAAGCCCAGAAGAACGTTGAGAGTGGTTGTCTTGCCCGCGCCGTTGGGACCGAGAAACCCGACGACTCCGCCTTCCTCCACCGAAAAGGAAACGCCGCGCAGGGCTTCGACGACCCCGGAACGCGTCCGGTAAGAGACAGCCAGATCCTCAACCTGTATCGGGTTCATGGCCGGGCCGACGGCATGGATGAGCCTCTCCCAAAAAAAGATACCGGCTGCACGCTTGAGACATGCAGCCGGCGTCATGACCGCAAACTAGGCCTTCACTCGCTTGCTGACGGCGTGGTCAAATGCGTACATGCCGCCAACAGACTTCTCGACCTTCTTCACCATCTGCACGTATTCCTCGGCCCACTGCTCTTCCTCAACCTGCTCCTTCACGAGCCACTGGAGCATCTCGACCGTGGCCGGATCGCCGGCCTTCTGCGCGACCTTGAGGCATTCGTGAATTCCTGCCGTGTTGGTTCGCTCGTGCGCCAGCGCCGCCTTCATCGCGTCCAACACCGACGGGAAGGACGTCTTCGGTTTTCTCGTGGCCGGAATCTCCGGCGCGACACCGCGGTCAAGCATGTACTGAATGATCCGCCCGGCGTGCGACATCTCCTCGCCCACGTGGTCCTTGAACCAGGCGGCAAAACCCTTGAAGAGCTCCATCTCGAAGTAGATGTACATGCCGTTGTAGACCGTAGCGGCGTCAAACTCTTTCACGATCTGCTCGTTCAGAATCGCTTCAACTTCCTTCTTGAGCGCCATATCCGTCTCCTTCCGTCTGTTCAGCCGGCACTATCACCGGCAACAGCGCAAATACTAGCCTGCAAAGCGCAGAACGAAAGCAGAATCCGCGCCGTGGACGCGTTACGCGCAGGCCGCGCCGCTCTTTGTGCCATCCCCCATGCGCCATGCCCGCGCCTCCGGACGCGGCGCGCCCATCATCAAACTGGCCTTCCTCAAAACGGCAGGCTACCATCCCGCGCAATGAGCGGAATCCCGACAGGAAAAAGACTGGCCGCGTCCTTTGCCGCGCACAATCTGCGCGCGTGGGGAACCGGCGGACTGCTCCGGCGCCTTCCGGTCGCACCGGCAGTTCAGCACCCGGTGCCAGGCGATTTCTTCGGAATTTGCGTGGCGGCAGGGGATGATCCGGCTTCAGTCGGATATGTCCTCGACCGTCTCCGCGATCTCAACGTCCGCAACGTTCGCGTTGACTTTTCGCCGACCTCCGCGAACACACCGGCGAAAACCCTTCTCAAGGCCCTCGCGGCCGAAGGCTACCGGATTTGCCTGCACCTCGTGCAACCGTTCGAGGAAGCGGCGCTGATGCCATCCCCCGCTGCGGTCTCGCGCTGGCGCTCGTTTGTCTCGGACATGCTGGACAGTCACCGCAACGGCCTGGACGCGATTGAGATCGGATCGACATGCAATCGTAGACGCTGGACAGGCTACAGCCCCGAAGGCTTCCTCGCGGCGTGGGCCGCCGCCCATGGCGAAGCGAGACGCAGGGGCGTCACCCTCGCCGGCCCCAATGTCACCGACTTCGAACCCGTCTACAACGCGGGACTCCTCGGAATCCTGCGCGACATGCGGATGCTGCCTGACATTCATACGAACAACCTGTTCGCTGAGCGCGCAACGGAACCGGAAGCCTTTGACCCGAAGATACTCGGCCGCGGCATGGCCGGCATCGCGAAATGCAACACGGTGCGCAAGGCAGTTCTGCTCTCGCGCATCGGCGCGCTCTACGGCGTGACCCGAACCTGGAGCACTCACGTCGCATGGAGCCTGCGCCGCATAAACCGCATACTGCCGGACACCGAGGATAAGCAGGCTGACTACTGCGCGCGCTACCTCTGCCTTCTCGCTGCGGCAGGCGCGCCGGACAGGATCTACTGGGGCCCGCTCATCAGCCAGCGCGAGGGCCTGATAGACGACGGCACGATGGAGTACCCGGATGTCCCGCACGTCACCTTCTACGGACGCGTGCCCGGTTCTCCCCGCCGCTACCGCATTCGCCCGGCCTTCCACTCAATGCGCGCCGCCGTCCTCTTCACAGCCGGAGCAACATACGACCGTTCGCCGTCGTCCGGGAACGGTCTGGAGATACACTGCTTCCGGAAGGACGGCCGCGTCATCCATGTCGTCTGGACAACCAACGGTCTCTGCGCGCCCGCGCAGCGCTGCTACACGCCCGAAGCCCTGCGAAACGCTTCTGTGTACTCCCGCGACGGCGAAGCCCTGGATTCGGCTCCGCCTTCATTCGGCGAGTCGCCGGTCTACCTTGTGTGGCCCCAGGACGACGCGCCTGAAGTCATGCCCACGGCCGCGGTCGTCAAGGCGCTCCGTGTCTGGCCGGCCGCCGATGTCCGCTTCACGTGCAGGACAACACCGGAAGGCCTGTTCGTCTGCGCCGGATCCGGTAACGGCCCTGATCCGGACCTGACGCGCGAAGCGCTGGAATCAGCGGCCGGCAGAGTCATGCGCGACCGGCGCAACAAGGTCATTGAAACGGAGCATCCTTCCGATCCGACGCGCCGGATCGTCGTCAAGACAGTGAGAATCCGCGCCGGCCACAAGCGGTTCATGCAGCGCTGGCGGGTCGGGCGGGCTCTGAAGAGCTGGAACGGGGCCGCGGAACTGCTGCGGCGCGGCGTCAACACCGCCCGCCCCGTGGCGCTCTGGCAGCCGGCCGACACGCTGACGAACGGCCTGTTCGCCACTGAATTCTTCGACTCGCAGGGCTCGGTCCGCGAAGCGCTCGACGGTTTCAAGAAGGGGCGAACCGAATATCTCGGGCTCGCCCCAATCGAGGTCCACCGCGCACTCGCCCGCTTCCTGGGCAACATGCACGGGCGCGGCGTGTACTTTCGCGACCTCTCCGCCGGCAACATTCTCATGCGCGTTGAGAACGGCAGGCCTGTCTTCTGCCTGATCGACACCGCTCGCGCTCGTTTTCATACCCACGCCGTGTCGCCCCGCTGCCGCCTGCGCGATCTCCGACGCGTTCTGCACCCTCTGAACTGGAAGGGGCGCCGCCTGTTCCTCGCCGCCTACGCGAACGAGAATATGGTCAGGTTCGGCCCCGCCTTCTTCATGCCGTTTGTGAGGTATGACCTGAAACACTTCCTCAAGGACCGGCTGCGCGGCAAGAAGCGGTGGATACCGCGCAGGTGGATCCGCAGAATAACCGGCAAGCCGCCGCGCCCGCCGGCACACGGGAGCAGGCAGTGAAGAACGCTGTTGGCCGGCTGATGTCCAGGCTCGATTCCGCCCCGGCGGCCGCGCGCGCCGGGATCGCGTTCGCGCTGTCGATGGCGGTCTGGACCGCGCCTTCCCATTTCGCGCACTTCGCCGTCTGCGTTTGCCTGTTTCTCGTCGCTCTGACCGCGGACCGCTCGCGATTCAAAGCATGGCGCTCGCCCGCCGGCATGGCGTGGCTCATTCTGGTCGCCGTGCCGCTGGCGCTGTTGCCGGCCTCGGTCTCGCCGGCGGCATCGGCACGCGCGCTCCTGAAGGTGCTTCCGCAGACCCTGGCCGCCATCGCGATCCCGGTCGTGTTCTTCACCCCGCGCCGTCTCGCGGGCGCAATGGTCGCCGGCGCCTGGGCCGTCACATCCTACCTTGCCGTCGACCTGGCGCGCCTGGCGGTCCAGCTCGGCCCGGGACTGATGGCCGAGGCGCGTTTCGCGCGGCCCTATGTCATGAACCACCCCAACGTCGCCAGCATCATGGCCGCGGCGGCGCTGCTCGTGCTGTCGGCCTCGACGGTTGAACCCGGGCGCAGGCCGGCCGCGCGGACGGCATGCGCCGCCGGCGCGGCGCTTAACCTGCTGTACCTGATGGTGCTGGCCTCGCGCGGTCCGCAGATCGCTTTCGCCGCCTCCGTTGCAGCCGCCGGGGTCATACTTCCGACCCGCCGCCAGAAACTCCTGTGGTGCCTGCTCCTCGCGGCTGCCGTCTCAGCCGCCGTGGCAAACATCTCGCTGATCAACCCGCGCTTCGGGGATGGCGACGTCAGCTCGCTGAACGAGCGAAGCGTGGTGTGGTCGCATACGATGGATTTGGCGCTCCGTCGCCCGGTGCTGGGACACGGCTACGGGAAGAAGCTCTTCCAGGATGTCTACTACGCGTCCAATCCGCCGCCAGCTTCGTTCGTGTTTCCCCACGCGCACCAGTACTGGATAAAGGCGTTCTTTGAGCTCGGATGCGTCGGAGTTGCGCTGCGCATGGCGCTGTGGTTCACGGTCTCCTCGCTGCTGCTGCGCCATATCTCCCGCCAGACAGGGTTCGGAGACCGACTGTGGCCTGGCGTGACGTGGTGCATCGCCGTCCTGCTTCTTGTCTACGGACTCGGCGACTTCCCGGACAACCTGGCCTACGTCCTTCAGTTGTGGCTGCCGGCCGTGGCGATCGGAATTACGGCTGACCGGAAGGGTACCTGAAGACCTTCACGTCCGGACGCGCGCCATCCATGCCCCTTTCGCAGCGGGCGGCGATGTCGCGCCGCTGGAAACGCCGTACGTTCGGCCCGTCCTTCCATCGTCCGGTCGCCCTTGATGGATGCCACAGGTGGGAAGCAAGCGCGCTGTCAACAAGTATGGCCGGCCTGGCGCCGGCCATGTAGAGCCGCATACCGAGATCGTCGTCCTCCTGCCCCCACCCGACGAACTCCTCGTCACACCCGTTCACGGCCCGAAGATCGGAAAGGTCAGCCGAGAAGTTGCAGCCGCGCAGTTTGGGCTTGGCTCTGTGTGCCAGCCCGACGGCCCTCAGGAAGGCTTGAAGAACGCACTTCCTCCGCAGTTTGCGCAGACGGCCCATCTCTCCGGGGGCAAGAATGGACTCAAACCGGCCGAACGTAACAGCGTCTTCAGTGATTTCCACGACGGCGGATTCAGGAAGATCCATGGCGGCGCCGAGCCCGACGCGTCCCTTCCCAGGCGCGGCATGGGCCTCAAGCCATCCGGCATGGGGAATAATGTCCTGGTCAAGCATTGCGACGCGGCCTTCGGGCAGCTCCCGCCAGGCGTTGTTCCGGCTGCGCGCAAGCCTGAACCCGTCATCCGGCTGCCAGACATGCACTATGGGGAAAGGCATTGCCAACGCCGCCTGGCGCAGCATGGCGGCGGTGTCGGGCCCGGACCCGTCGTCAGCCACGGCGACAACCGCCGGCTTCAGCGTCTGGCGTGCGAGCGCCAGAAGAACGAGCCGCAGCGTGCGAGGCGAGTCATATGTTGTTACCACTACACTCGGCGCGCCCATCATCCCTCCGCATCTGAAACCTGGCACATACTAACGCGCAGCATTCGCGCTTGCCACATCCTTCGCCATTCATCCGGAGGCCCCTCTCCATCCTGTTGCCCGGCGGAGGATACGGGAGTAACATGCCCCTCCATGCACGATATGCGAACAGTCACCGCGCGCCTGCCGGAATTCGCCATGGAGCGAAGACGGCATCGTGTCTTCCCTGAACTCCTGGACCTGGAGTCTGCATGACCGGGAACCGGCAACCCGATCCGCTACCGCATAGACCCGCCGACCGGCTCGCCGTGCTGGATCTCGGCGTAATGCGCTACGCCCCGGCAATGGAACTGCAGGATCGCATGGCCGCGGAACGCGCGGAGGAGACGCGCGGCGACACGCTGATCCTCCTTGAGCATACCCACGTTTACACTCTCGGGCGCAACGCCGCGGATACCGACTTCCTGTTGCCGAAACACGAACTGGAGCGGCAGGGGATTGACATCGTGCGCACGGGCCGCGGAGGACAGACCACATACCACGGTCCGGGCCAGCTTGTGGCCTATCCGATCCTGAACCTCAGGCGGCTGGCAATCGGCGTTGCCGACTACGTCGGAATGATCGAACTTGCCGTGTCCAGCTTCCTTCGTGAACTGGGAATCGAGCCGCGCACGGACCCGGACCACCGCGGCGTGTGGGTCGGTACGGAGAAGATAGCGGCTGTGGGCATACGGGTTTCGCGCCAGGTCACAACGCACGGTTTCGCGCTGAACGTGCGCCCGGACATGACTCGGTATTCAGGGATTGTTCCCTGCGGAATCCGCGACCGCGGTGTCACGTCACTGTCTCTGCTGGAGAGAGACATGGAGATGACCGAGGTGAAGAAACGAATTGCCGATGCATTCGCCTGGGCCTTCGGATACGATGGCGTTTTCGCCGGTGCGGAGAAGAAGGGCGGCTCTTGATGAATGCGGCGACACGGAAAAGCGCGGAGAACCCGCCCAAACCGGACTGGCTGCGGGTTCGCGCCGGTTGCGGCAAGGGCTACACGTCCACCGCCCGGCTTCTGCGCGAAAGCGGCCTGCACACGGTTTGCGAAGAGGCGCTTTGCCCGAACCGCGGCACATGCTGGGAACACGGCCGGGCCACGATAATGATTCTCGGCGACCTGTGTACCCGCGGCTGCGCCTTCTGCGGGGTCACTGCGAAACCGCCGATGCCGCCGGACCAGGACGAACCGCGCCGCGTCGCGGCGGCCGTGCGCCGCATGGCTCTGCGCGATGTTGTCATCACATCCGTCACCCGCGACGACCTCGCCGACGGCGGCGCCGCGCTGTGGGCCGAAACGATTCGACTCGTCCGCGAAGCCTCCCCGGCAACACGCGTTGAGGCCCTTGTACCTGACTTCGCCGGATCGGATTCCGCCCTGCGCACGGTTCTCGACGCCGGGCCGGCAATCCTCGGACACAACCTGGAAACGGTCCCTTCCCTCTACGCAAAGGTTCGGCCGGGCGCGTCCTACCGCCGGTCGCTCGATGTCATTGCCGGCGCGCACGGTGCCGGATCAGTGACAAAGACGGCCCTCATGCTCGGACTGGGCGAGACCCCCGAAGAGGTCGTCGCGGTCATGCGTGATGCCCGACACGCCGGGTGCGACATTTTCTTTGCCGGCCAGTACCTGCGCCCCTCCGCCTGCCATACGCCCGTGGTTGAGTATGTCCGGCCCGATGTGTTTGAGGAATACCGCCGGGCCGCGCTTTCGATGGGATTCGCGGTGGCAGTTACAGGACCGCTCGTGCGCAGCTCGTACCATTCGCCCGAACAGGATGCCTTTCTTGATGCCGGGCCTAGACGGTCCGGAAGAAATGATCGAAAAATGGAGACAGGATGAAAGTCTACGGGATTAAGGATTCCGATACGCTGTTGCAGGCTCTGCGCCGCCCTCACCACAAGAACTACTTTGCGATGTATTCGAGCATGTACGGCGGCATCGTGACCGATCCGGAACTGATGCTCGTGCCGATTGACGACCACATGGTCCACCGCGGCGACGGGATATTCGAGGCGATGAAGTGCGTGGACGGGGCCATCTACAACCTGCACGCGCACATCGACCGCCTCTATCACTCGGCCGCCAGCATGAGGATCGCCTGCCCCGTCTCGAAACAGGAGATGTCGTCCATCATCCTCGAGACGGCCCGCGCGGCAGGACAGCGCGATGCGTCGGTGAACGTCTACGTCTCGCGCGGTCCGGGAAGTCTCGGGGTGAACCCGCGCGATTCGGTAGGCGCACAGCTCTTCGTGATGATCACCCGGGCCCGTACGCCGTTCATGGAGGCGCACCCCGGCGGCGCGCGCGGGATTACGAGCGCAATCCCCCAGAAACCGCCATTCCTGGCACGCGTCAAGAGCTGCAACTACCTGCCGAACGTGCTCATGAAAATGGAAGCCGAGGATGCGGGCGTGGACTTCGCCCTGGCATTCGACGCCGAGAGCCGCATGGCCGAAGGCGCTACGGAGAACGTCGGCCTCGTCACAGCCTGCAACGACCTCGTGTTCCCGGACATAGAAGGCGTACTGGCCGGGACAACGATGCTGCGCGTGATGGCCCTGGCCCAGGAACTCGTGCCCCGCGGACTGCTCGCCTCGGCGCGCTTCGCCCCAGTTCCGCGCTCGGCCATCCAGACCGCGCGCGAAATGCTCGTCGTCGGCACAACATGGAACGTGTCAGCGGCTGTGGAGTTCGACGGACGGCCTGTCGGTGACGGCAAGCCTGGTTCCGTCCAGAAGGCCCTCGACGCGCTCCTCAGCGCCGAAATCAGGACATCTCCCCGCTTCCGCGCAGGCATCTTCAACTGACAACGGCACGCTTCCCGTCATAGTCCCGCCGGCCATTCTCTTCTTCAGCCTGCGGCGCGAGTTTGTCAGCGGCCCTTCTTCATTCCGGCGCCGTATTCGTGAAGCATGGTGCGCTTGAGCCACCACCATGTCCCCCACCCCATGACCACCATCGCGAACGAAAACAGAAGGTAGGCAATCCGCCAGTCGGCCCCGCGCGTCATCATGCTGTATTCGGACATCCCCCCGATGCTGGCGATGAGATTCAGCGGCAGAAACACGACGTTGATGATGGTGAGGTTTCTCAGCAGGACGTTCATGTTGTTGTTGATGATGCTGCCCCGTGCGTCCATGAGGCCTGAAAGGACCGTCGAGTATATGCTCGCCTGCTTGCCGGCCTGCTGGTTCTCAATCATCACGTCATCCAGCATCTCGATCTGTTCCGGAGAGAACTTCAGGCGCTCAGCCGCGCCACGCAACTTGCCGAGAACCGCATGGTTCGCTTCGATCGCGTTGTGGTAGTAGATCAGGCTCTCGCCAAGCGAGAACATCTGGAGCAGGTACAGGTTCTCCATGGACGTGACAAGCTTGGCCTGCAACTCCTGGGATATCAGCTTTATGGCCTTGAGATGGCCCTGGTAGTGATGGACGCAGGACAGCATGACCCGGAGAAGAAAATCCACGTTCGAACCGACTTTCCTGAACTCCTTGCCGCTGAACGGGAGCGTGCCGCGCGAGACGATGACGACAACCCGCGACTCGGTGTAGATCAGCCCGAAAGAGGAGACCTCGAACTGCACCGTCTTGTCCCGGGTGGCGTTGTCCGGGCGCTTCCAGATTATGAAAGTCCGTTCAGGGGTAAACTCGACGCGCGGCACCTCGTCCGCGTCGAACACGCCGTCCAGGTCCGGCGGGTCGATGTCGTACGTCCGCAGAAGTTCGGACCTCTCGTCGTCCGAAAGCTCGCCGTAGACAAGAACGCTGGCCTCTCCGCCGTCGCAGGGAACAAGCGCATTGCCATCGATCCTGTAGCCGGTCTTCATGCTCGACCTCCATGCCGGGCAGACAGCCCCGCACGCCGCACGCATTGGATACAGCAAGCCGGCCGGGCCTACAACCAGAATTGACTCCTCCCCCCGAATGCGCGATTCTATACGCAGATCTTTCACATCCGGGGGCGACTGGTTTCGACGGGGTGGTTGAAGCTTCAGTTGCGTGCCGAGGACGTCCGGTAGGCCTCGTTAATCATCCGGGCAAAACACACAAAAGCCAACGAAGAGCTGGCTCTCGCGGCCTAATTAAGCCGTGACGTTTCGCCGCCGACGCCTGATGGGCGGATCGAAACGACGACAGCAGGCTAGTCCGTGCGCTGGGCGACCGGGTTCGCGGATGAAACTATAAAAACCCGCATTAGCCTTGTGCGAAGGCGGGCGTGGACGCTGGCCGGTTCAATAGCCCGCCTTCCGGCAGTTGAACGGGCGAGACAATAAGGGCAGGACACGCACGTAGATGCTGATGTGACTCCATTTCGGACGGGGGTTCGATTCCCCCCGCCTCCACCATTTTTCGCCGTGATGCGAAGAATGCCGCGCCGTAGCCCTGAGCTTGTCGAAGGGCGAAGGCGGGCTTCTCCTGATTCACATCCGCCAGCAGACTCCACGGTCCGGGAAACCGCCGCCAAGGGCCAGAAGCACGGTCAGGTATCGTTCCATATTTCTCATCTGCCTTTTCCGATGCCGGTCCCCAGGGGAGACTTGGCTTTTCACTCCCCTCGATGGCGTTACGGCGATGCGTCTTGAGCTTGAACGTTTCGGTCGGCATGTCGCGGCGTCGCAGTTGCCTTCGGCTCACAGTTTCATACACTGGCCCCCTGCAGGGGACTTGCACCCCATGAGTTCACGCCCATGCTGGGCGTACACAACTGCCTCAAACGCTTCGGCGCGGAAGCCGCGCCGTGGTTGATGTGGGCGTTGGGGCATCAGCACACAGATTGACACGGAGCTTCCGAGTAATTACATTGTAATCATGAAAGCAACCCTTGTCAGAATAGGAAACAGCCGGGGTATTCGCCTTCCGAAGCCGGTGATTGAGCAGTGCGGTTTTGAGGACGAAGTAGAGATGGAGGTGAAACACCACGAATTGGTGATTCGCTCAGCCTCCCTTCCCCGTGAAGGCTGGGCAAGCGCATTCGCTCGTATGAGGGAATGCGGGGATGATGAACTCCTCGATCGCGTCGCGGAGGCAGGATCGACGTGGGATGAGGAGGAATGGGAATGGTGACCAGCCGTTTTGACGTGTTTCTCATCTCGCTTGATCCCACGCGAGGAAGCGAGATCAGAAAGACCCGCCCCTGCCTCATCATCTCGCCCGACGAGATGAACAATCATATCAGGACCGTCATTGTCGCGCCCATGACCACCAGGGGGCGGCCCTATCCTTCACGCATCGCTTGCATGTTCCAGGGCAAACGCGGACAGGTCGTCCTTGACCAGATTCGTACGGTGGACAAGACACGCTTGATCCGCAGGCTCGGAACCATCTCCGCAGGAATCCAGAACCAGGTCCTGGATACACTTCAGGAGATGTTCACCAAGTGACCAGCCGTGGTTGATGTGGTACGTTGGGGCATCAGGATAAGAAAGAAGATAATGAAACCACACCCCCTGTCATGGGAATGGGTCCGATGGGAAATGGCCATGCTTGTCTTCATCTGCGTGTTCCTTGCGGCCACCTCCCATGACAGGCTCAAGTCGGCGCTACTGATTCCTGTGATTCCGGTCGCCTTCAAGCTCCTGATCATCTGGAAAGGCCCTAAGAGGATCGATTCAACGAGAGCCTCCCAGAGTCAGACCTAGAACCTAGATTCTGTTAACAAACCCGCTGTCTTAATACGGCCGGCTGGCTGCTGAAGCACAGGTGCCGCGGCGCAGGTGCGGGACTGCGGGGACCAGCAGTTTGCATATGCCTACACAACCTGCCGTTCCTGCCGGACCAGCCGGCAGGGAACGGATAGCGTGCAAACATACTTCTGGGACAGTACGCCAGCGCACTCTGTCCGCTGCTCCCCGCCCCCGCTATCGCCTCCCGCCAGAACTGCTCCTTGCTCGCATCCTTCTTCATCCTGCCCCTCCCCTGCATACCCCAGCACCATGCTGGCGTTCGGCCAGGAGCTTTACAGACCCGCGGCTGCAACGGCAGGTGGGTTCACAGGGGCTTACACGGCTCCGGCAGGATGGCCGCCCGGGACCGAACGGCGGCGTTGTCACAGGGGCCTGGCCTTGCCGGGCCAGTCGGCTGGGCGGTGGCCGGACACAACCCTTGCCCGGCAACGGTGTTCTCGGCTATCCTCCCGCCAAACAGAAGGGGCCCGCCGCCATGTCCATGATTCACGACCTCCTGGCCGAAGTGGTCAATCACGATGCTTCGGATCTGCACCTGAAGCCGGATTCTCCCCCGCTCTTCCGCGTGCACGGGGAATTGTCCCGCACCGATCTGCCTTCGCTGTCGAAGGATGACATGTTCGCCGTTCTGCAGGATATCCTCCCGAAACACATCGTCCCCGTCTTCGAGAGAGAGCACGAGGCGGATTTCTCGCACCAGGAGGCGGGCGTCGGGCGCTTCCGTGTGAATGCGTTCATGACACAGGGGATCCCATGCATCTCCATGCGGCATGTGAAGACTGAGATCCCGACGGTCGAGTCGCTCCATCTCCCGGATCAACTGAAGGATATCGCGCATTCCGAACGGGGCATCGTGCTGCTTTCCGGCACAACCGGGTCGGGCAAATCAACCACGCTCGCGGCAATGATCGGCGAAATCAACCACGCGGAACGGTGCAGGATCATCACTGTCGAGGACCCGATCGAGTACCTGTTCGCTGATGACCAGTCGGTAATCAGCCAGCGCGAGGTGGGCTTGGATACCCAGAGCTTCGAGTCGGCCCTGAAACACCTCATGCGCCAGGACCCGGACGTCATACTGATCGGTGAGATGCGCGACGCGGTTAGCATACGCACCGCCCTGCTGGCGGCGGAAACGGGCCACCTCGTGTTCTCCACGCTCCACTCGTCAACCGCCGATCTTTCAATCACCCGCATGCTCGACGTCTTCCCGTCCGAGGAGCAGGACCAGGTCCGCATGGCGCTCGCGGCAAACATGCGCGCTGTGATATGTCAGCGCCTGATCCCGGGGATCTCCGGCGGCGTCGTGCCGGCTGTCGAAATCATGATCAACACCCCGACCGTGCGCAAACTCATCGAGAAGAACCAGCTTCCGACCCTCGCGGCGGCGGTGGAAACCGGCAGAGACGACGGAATGCAGTCGTTCAACCACTCGATCTACACACTTATCCGCGAAGGCGAGATCACCGAAGAGGAAGGCATGCGGTTTGCGACAAGCCCCGAATCGCTGCGCATGAACCTGCAGGGCATATTCCTCGACGAGGGTCGCCGCATCCTGGCCACGTGAGCAACCGCCCCGCAACCGTACAATGAACCGATTTGAAAATAGACGCATCCTCGTTACCGGGTCCACGCGCGGCATCGGCCTTGCCATAGCCGGGTCGCTCCTGCGCGAAGGGGCGACAGTCGGCATCCACGGCCGCAACTCCGCCCGCGTTGCCGAATGCTGCGCCGCGCTCTGCCCCGACGCCTCGCGCACCGTCCCCCTCGCGGCCGATTTCGCCAACCCCGCGGCCGCCGCGGAGGCCGTGACCCGTTTCGCCGACGCAGCCGGCGGGATTGACGGCCTTGTGAACAACGCCGGCGGCGGCCGGGCGGGATCCTTCCGCGGAATGAACCTTGACGACTGGCGCGCCACTTTCGCCACGAACCTCGAGTCTGCGATGGAGGCCAGCCGCGAGGCGTACAACCTGATGCGCCGCCGGAAGACGGGAACAATCGTGAACATCGCCTCGATCTCCGCGCACGGGCCGGGCAAGTGGATGGGCGCCGATTACGCGGCGAGCAAGGCCGGGCTCGTCAGCATCACCCGCAGCCTCGCGTTCGAGGCTGCGCGCTTCGGCATACGGGTGAATGCCGTGTCCCCAAGCGTGATCGAGACGGATATGACCGCCATGCTGACGGAGGAAATGCGCGCCGGACTTGGAATCCCGCTCGGCAGGCTCGGCACGCCGGGAGACGTGGCGGGCCCCGTCCTGTATCTTCTGTCGGACGACTCGTCTTACGTCACCGGACAGGTGCTGCACGTCAACGGCGGCCTGCAGATGTGGTAACAAACGCACGGAGAAAAGCGATGACTGACAAGCGCAGGGTTGTTGTGACGGGCATGGGCGTCGTCACCAGCGTCGGCCTCGATATCGAAACGTTCTGGAAAAACATGGTCGCCCGGAAGTGCGGCATCCGCCGCATACAGGCGTTCGATGTCTCGGGCCTGAAGGAATCGGCCGGCGCGGAGATAGACGACGGCGAATTGCTGCCGGCGTTCAAGGCGGCGAAGATCCGCCCGATGGACCGCGCGGTTGACATGGGCGTCCTCGCCGCCGGCCAGGCGCTCGAAGCGGCCGGGGCGATCCCATCGCTCCAGCCGGATACCGCCACGGACATCACCAGCATCGTGGCCTGCCACGGTTCGTGGCGCAGCATGTACGAGATCGCGGAACTCTTCTTCCGCGAAGGACCGGCTGCCGTGCGGCCGTCGTCGCTGCCCCGATTCATACCCAACGCGGCGTCAGCCCAGGTATCCATGCGCTACAAGCTGTCCGGCGCCAACTACGTGGTAATGTCCGCCTGCTCATCCGGCACCGCGGCGCTCGGGGCGGGCTACCGCACGATCCTGCACGGCTACGCAGACGCGGTGATCTGCGCCGGAACAGACTGCCTGTTCGACCCGCTCGTCTTCAATGGCTGGAGCAAGCTCGGCGTCATGTCGTCCAACCCGGACCCGCAGAAGGCATGCCGGCCGTTCGACGCCGCACGCGACGGCTGCGTCCTCGGCGAAGGGGCCGGCGCGATACTTCTCGAATCCGAGGAGCATGCCCGCGCGCGCGGAGTGACCCCGGCGGCGGAGATGACCGGCTACGGCGACAGCTCCGACGCCTCGCACATCACACGTCCGGAGAAGGAAGGCCAGGCGCGCGCAATCACCGCCGCGATGAACTCGGCCGGGATATCCGCGTCCGAAGTGGGATTCATCAGCGCGCACGGCACGGCGACGCGCTCGAACGACACCAGCGAGGCCGCCGCAATCCGCATCGCCATGGGTGCCGAGGCGGATCGCATACCGGTGGTCTCGCACAAGTCCTACTTCGGCCACCTCCTCGGCGCCTGCGGCGTCGTGGAAACGATAGTCTGCATCCTGGGCATGAACCGCGGCGGCATTCCGGCCAACATCAACCTGGACACGCCGGACCCCGAATGTCAGATCGTCCTTCCGCGGGAAGGTATGGTCGTGCCGGACCGTCCGTCCGTCGTGAAGAACACGTTCGGGTTCGGCGGCAACAACTGTGTGGCCGTCTTCAAGCCCTGGCAGGCTTGAACCGGTTCTCATCCGCCATGGCGTTTGAGACCGATGGTTCCCTATGCGGCAAATGTCGTACTGTCTCTTCCTCCGATCGCGGACGCGATAGAGGCTGTCGCCCCGCTGGTGCTTGGCGGGGAGTAAAGCCCTTGTGTCCGGCATTGCCGGAATGGCGGAAACGATGGACTCTGAAAAGCGCGGAACTCTGATCGTTCTTACGGGCGACGGCAAAGGCAAGACCACCTCGGCAGTCGGCTGCATGCTGCGCGCGCTCGGACAGGGCATGCGCGTATGCATGATCCAGTTCCTCAAGGGCCCCTGGCGGTCCGGAGAACTGGATGCGCTGCGGTCTTTCGGCGACCGCGCCGAAGTCCATGCCATGGGCCTGGGGTTCACGTGGGACTCACCCGCCCGCCGCGATGAACATGTTGCCGCTGCGAAAGGGGCATGGGCGTTCGCGGAGAGGCTCCTCTCAGCGCCGGGCTTCGACGTGCTTGTTCTCGACGAACTGACATACCTGGTGAAGCACGGCATCCTCTCCGACTCCGAAGTCCTCAACGCCATCAGGGGGCGCCCCGCGGGAATGCATGTGGTAGTCACAGGCCGCGACGCGTCCTCAGCCCTTATCGAGGCTGCCGACATCGCTACGGAGATGAAGCAACTGCGTCACCAGTTCGATTCCGGCGCCGCATCAATCCGCGGGATAGAGTTCTGACTACCATGCCGCAGGACGCCAAAACAAACGCCGCGCCGCGCCACGCCCCTGCAGCCAGGGGGGTGATATTCCTTTCTTCGGCCGAACTCACGGCCCTTGCGCTGGGGTCGGCTATTCACATGGTCGGAGCCCGAATGCTGGATGCAGGCTCCTACGCAAGGCTTGTTCTCGCAATTTCGATTGCAGCCTGGTTTAAGATCCCTGTCGCCAACGCGATCGTGTCCAGCTTCCCGAAGATACTTTCCGAAGACCATTCACGGCTTGGCGACGTGCTTCGGCGCGGCGGCCGCGCGTACGCCCTCGCGGTCGCGGCCATCTTCGCGGTCTTCCTCGCCTCTTCACCCGCGATCTCGGGGATTTTCGGCGACCGCGCGCTTCTGCCCGTTCTCCTGGTCGCGGCGTGCGAGGTCCCGTTTGCAGGCGGACTGTCGTTCTCTCGCAATGTCCTGACCGCGATCAGGCGCTATGCGTCCGCCTCGGCGATACTCTTCACGTATGCACTCGTGCGCACGACGGCGGCGGTCCTGCTCATCGTCGCCGGATTCGGCACGTTGGGCGCCATGACAGGCCAGGCGGCCGGCGCCGCCGCGGCCGCAATTCTCGGCACATTCCTTGTGCTTGCCGCCCGCGCAGGGACGGAGGCCACTGACGAGTACCCCGAGTTGATGCGCCGGTCAGCCGCGTGGAGCGCGCTGGCGTTACCCACTTCCATGGCCATCGCCACGATAGCAGGCCTGGACCTGTGGTTTGCCAAGTGTCTTACGTCTGACCCGACGGGTCTTGCGCTGTACGGCGCGGCGTTCGCTCTCTCACGCATATCGATAGTCTCCGCGGGCGGCCTGAGCGCCAGCGTCTTCCCGCGTGTCTCCTCGGCACTGGCGCAGGACGACGCGGCGAGAGCCAGGTCGGTGGCAGCCGAGTCGCTCCGGTTGCTGGCGCTGATGTTCCTGCCTGCCGTTCTGCTTACCGCGGCCGCCGCTCCCGGCATCTGCGCCCTGGTGTTCTCTCCACCCTACTCCGCGGCCGCGCCGTATCTCGTCATCCTTATGGCAGCGGCGGCGGCCACATCGACGCTTGCCCTTGCGGTTTCGCTGCTTGGCGCCACGAACCGGCCGGGCAGAGCGCTGGTTCTGGCTGTCTCCACCCTCGCCGCCGCAACGCCTGTCACCTTCTTCGCCACCCGGAGTTTCGGGCTCACCGGCGCGGCCTTCGCAGCCTTGGCATCACAATCCGTCGGCGCGGTTGCGGGCATCCTTGCGGTGAGACGCGAACTGCCTTTCCGGGTTCCGGTCTTATCATTCCTGCGCGCCGCCGCCGCGGCATCGTGTGCTGCCGCGCCGGGCTTCGCTATCTCCGCCACCGGGTTTGCCGCCGTTGTCGAACTGGCCGTCATGTCGGCGATCTATCTTTTCCTGCTTGTGGCGCTCGGTGAACTGCGAAGGGAGGATGCCGCCTCGTTCTTCAGTGCCATCTTCCGCAAGTGATCGGCCGGGGCACTGCCCGGCGCTTCCCGCCGGCATTCACACTGCCCGCCGGAACAGCCGCACAAGTTTCTTGTTCACGGGTCCCTGGCAATCTATCGTCCCGGAGTCAGTTGGACAGACGAATGAAAACTCTCTCAGCCCCATACTCACGAGTCATCCAGGCCGCCGCGCCGGCGGTTGCGGCCGTCTTGTTCAGCTGCGCGCGCCAGCAGGAGCCCGGACAGGCAGGCTCCGGACCCCGCGTGGTTTCGCTCGCGCCCAACCTGACCGAGATAGTATGCGCCGTCGGCGCCGGAGACCGGCTGACGGGCAGGTCCAGCGCCTGCAACTATCCGCCGGAGATCGTCGGTCGCGTGCCCGTTCTCGCCGATTTCGGCGTTCCTTCAATCGAATCCCTCATTGCCGCCAGGCCTGACGTTGTGCTGGAAAGCGATCTGCAGGACAAGGCCGACGCGAGACGGCTCGCGGACGCCGGCATCCGGATCGAGCACGTTGAGTGCGGCAGACTCGACGATATACCCGCCGCCGTGGAGAAGATCGGCGCCATAGTCGGATGCTCCGAACAGGCCTCCGTGCTGGCATCGTCGCTGAAGGCGGAACTTGAACGCAGACGCTCCGTCACTCCCCCTCCCGGCCCAAGGGTATTTGTCGAAATCTGGGACGACCCTCTGACTACGGCCGGAAAGGCGTCCTTTCTGTCTGAAGCAATACGCCTCGCCGGCGGCGTCAATATCGGCGACGAGTCGGCGGCGGCTTACTACCAGGTCTCGCCTGAGTGGGTCATCATGAAGAACCCTGAGATCATCCTTTGCTTCCATTCTTCCGGGGCTGCGGCTGACTCTGTAAGGAAGAGGCCCGGATGGCGCGGCGTTGCGGCAGTGAAGACACGAATGGTCCGCGACGACCTCAATCCCGACGTCCTACTCAGGCCCGGCCCGAGGATAATCGAGGGGCTGCGGCTGCTTGATGAAGTGGTTTCGGAGGCCAGAAACCGATGATGCACGCCCGCAGAATCCCGCTGTGGCCCTTCATTGTCGCAACCCCGCTGGTGCTGGCAACCTGCGTTCTCTTCGGCCCGGCCGGACTCATACTGCCCGACGGCGGCACGGAACTCGGCAGATCCATATTGATCCTGCGCCTCCAGCGAGTTGCCGCCGGTTTTGTCGTCGGCGCCGGGCTCGCCTGCGCCGGCACTGTTCTGCAGGCAATTCTCCGCAACCCGCTCGCCGAGCCATACGTGCTGGGAATAAGCGGCGGGGCCGGACTCGGCGCCGCAGGCGCCATTCTCACCGGCCTGGCGGCATGGAACGTGTTCATGGTGCCGCTGTCGGCCTTCGTGGCCTCCGCACTCGCCCTCTTCGCCGTCTACCTTCTTGCGGCATGGGGAGGACGCATATCGGTATACGGACTCATACTGAGCGGCGTCATAGTCAGCTCCGTCGCCTCCAGCCTGCTGATGTTCATGGTGACCGTGACGCCGGCGAGAGGCCTCCACTCGGTCCTGTGGTGGATGCTCGGCAACCTCCAGGTATCCGACCCGGCACTCCTCGAGGCGTGCGCGCTGGCGATTTTTCCGGCCTCGGGAATCCTGTGGCTGATGTCGCGCGAATTGAACGCCATGACCCTGGGACACGAGGCCGCGCACCACCTCGGCGTTCGCTGCGCCGTTGTTGTGCCGCTTGGACTCGGGCTTGCCACGCTGATAACCGGGGCGGCCGTCGGACTTTCCGGAATGATAGGCTTCGTGGGGCTGGTGGTCCCGCATGTCACCCGCACGCTCACCGGCCCGGATCACCGCCGTCTGATCCCGGCGTCGATGCTCGCCGGCGGCGTGTTCCTGGCTCTGTCCGACGCTGTGGCAAGGACTGTACTCGCGCCGCGCGAGCTCCCGGTCGGCGTAATTACGTCACTCATTGGAGGGCCTTTCTTCCTTGCACTTCTTCAGAACCGCAGGAGACGCGGATGGGTGGACTGACGGACAACTCACGCGAGGCAATCACTTTCGGATCGGTCACCGCCGGCTACCGCTCGCAACCGGTTCTGAGGGACGTGACTCTCTCGATCGCGGAGGGCGAGATGGTCGGCCTCATCGGCCCAAACGGAGCCGGCAAGACAACGATGCTCCGCTGCATCACGGGCCTGTGCCGGCCTTCGCAGGGTTGTGTTTCTCTCTTCGGCCATGACGTGTCGCGAATGCAGTCTTCGGAGCGGGCAAGGCTCGCCGCCGTCGTTCCGTCCGAACTGGAGACGCCGATGGCTTTCACCGTGGAGGAACTTGCTCAGATCGGGCGAACCGCCTCGATGCCCCGCTGGCACGGGCCGTCCGGTTCGGATTCGCTCGCGGTCGAAACCGCTCTCCGCCAGACCGATATGCTCAGAATGCGCTCGCGCCTGCTCACAGAGTTGAGCGCCGGCGAGAAACAGCGGGCTGTTTGCGCAATGGCACTGGCCCAGTCGCCGCGCGTTATCCTGCTGGATGAGGCTACCTCGCACCTCGACATGATCCACTGCTTCGACGTGATGCGGATAGTCCGCCGGCTTAACAGGGACGCAGGAATGACGGTCGTCATGATATCCCACGACCTGAATCTGGCCGCGCGGTTCTGCGACAGGCTTCTACTGATGCTCGATGGCCGCATCGTCGCGGACGGAGCGCCCGAAAGCGTTCTGACCGAGCACATTCTCCAGTCGGCCTACGGCTGCCACGTGTCGGCCGAGCGGTCTGAACTGACCGGCACAGTCACCGTGTTTCCAAGGATGGACGACTCTTCGCCCGCGGGAACAACGCTGACAGGCAAGGATGGAAACACTAGCATCCCATAGGGAACGTTTCACGATCACAAAACCCCGTATTTGCTGATGTTTTGAAATAGTCTGCGATATTGTGATTCTTGAACTTCCCTTCGTAATCCTCATCGTAATCCTCTCTGTAGCAGATGATTATGATTACGATCAGGATTCCTGTGGGATGTCAATGGGATGGAAACAGCGGCGCGGCCTTCGAGTTCACGGGCAATCAGTTGCCATCCTGAAGGCGGACATTGCCCGCCCGCTCGCCGCATGGCAACATGCGCTCACGGAACGGCACGAATGATCAAGGCATCCATATACGCCCGGAGTTGCAGGGAAGAAAAGTCACCGGCGCTTCCATCGATCGAGAACCAGGTCTCTTTCTGCCAGTCTCTCGCAATCAGACATGGTGTCGCCGTTCAACCGGCCCACATCTTTGCAGACCACTGGGCGTCGGGCACATCGCTCCCATCCTGCTGGATGGCCGGGCC
>VGWI01000018.1 GCA_016873655.1 Lentisphaerota bacterium | reverse complement strand
CGGCGCTGTTCCGACAACGAACGGCTGGTGTCTGTCATGTCCCTAGGCTACTAGGGACCCTATGGCCAATGCAAGCCCTTCTTTCGCTCTTTGCTAGAAATCCGTCATGCACCCGACCGCTATCTTCCATCCTCCTCGATGTTGACAGGAGAACCTCAGCGACGTTATTGTCGGCGTCCTTGACGACAGCCGATTGTCGGATCGCTGGGGGACCAACGGACCGTGAGCCAAATTGAGAATCTGCTTTCCCTGCAAGAAACGGACTGCCGCATTCGAGAGCTGGAGCGGCTGCAATCGGACATCCCGGCGCGAAAGGCGCTTGAGGAATCCAGACTTGACGGTCACCGCGCAGCCGTGAAGGCGGCGGAGGATTACCTGAAGACGAAGCAGGCCGCGGTAAAGGACATCGAAGTCGACGCGGGGTGCCTTCGCGAGAAGATCAAGAAGCTTCGGATGCAGCAGATGGATCTCAAGACCAACAAGGAATTCAAGGCCATACAGGACGAAATCTCGGGGATAGAGGCCCAGATCAACGGACTGGAGGACCGGGAACTCGTCCTCATGCAGGAAACGGAGGAGGCAAAGACCTCCGTTGAAAACTCGCGATCCAGCCTGGCGTCCGAAGAGGCCGTCATACGCAAGGACATACATACTTGGGAAGCAAAGCTTGTGGAGATCGAGTCTGAAATATCGAAGTTCAAGGCGGAACGTGAGCAGAAGGCCGCATTGATTGACCCGGTCTGGCTATCGACATACCGGACCATCTTCTCCAGGCGCGACCTGGCGCTGGTGCCGATAGAGGACGGCGTCTGCGGGGGTTGCCACATGAAGGTGCCCCGGTTCGTAGTTCACGACGCCCGCAAGCAGGCTGAAATGGTGAAGTGCAGTTACTGCGGGCGCCTGGTATACTGAGTTGTGTCGGTTGACGGGATGACCGGTCGCTGCCTGCGCTCAATGCGTCGGTGGAGGAAAGTCCGGACTCCGAAGGGCAGGATGCCCCGCGCAAGCGGGGGCTTTTCCGGTGAAGCGGAAGAGACGGATAGCGCCACAGAAAACAGACCGCCCCCGTGCTCTCCAGGGAGCACAGGGGTAAGGGTGAAAAGGTGGTGTAAGAGACCACCGGGCCGACAGCGATGAAGGCCGCAAGGCAAGCCCCGTCCGGAGCAAGATCAAATAGGGGACTGGGAGCTGCCCGCTCCGGTCTCCCGGCGTCTCAGACGTCTGGAGCACAGTTCCGGGTAGATCGCATCAGACAAATGACCGGGTCCGTTCATTCGGATACAGAATCCGGCTTATGACTCCCGTCAACCGACACTCATTCTTTTTCAGACCAGGCGCTGGGGCCCTGATTCTCGCCGCCTCCGCGGCGGTCTCCGTATTCCTCTTGCGGCGTTCTGCTGAAGTCGCGTCAGGCATGCAGGAGAACGCGGCTCAGCGCGAACGTATGTCGTCGTCTGACTGGGTCACGCCCTTCCTTCCAGGCAGTCTGAATGCCGGCGTCTTCGGCGGGGTGGGGGCCGGCACCTTGCAAGGCGGGCCCGTCTCCCAACGGTTCCGGCTGGCCGGAACGTTTACGGCGGATGGCGACGACGACGGTACCGAACACAGACGCGCGGTAATTGACGAGTTGTCGGCAAGAGCACAACACGTCGTCTCCGAAGGCAGCGCAATCGGAGATGCCGTCATAGTGAGAATTTCCGCTGACAAGGTGGTCGTGAAACTCGGCAGCGTCGAAGAGGACCTGCTCCTTACTTTCTCGGGGCCGACAGCGGAAGCCGTGTCACACGATTCCACCGGGTTAGTCGGCGCTGCATCGTCAGGCATTCCTGGATCGCCCGACGCGTTCGGCGGAGTTCGCACGGGTGAGAACCGATGGGTCTACAGCAGAAAGGCGCTCGTTGATTACTACAGCACCCTTCGAGACAGCCCTGAGCGGCTTGTCGCCGTATTCGACTCTCTGAAGCCGGTGTATGGCGAGAACCGCCGCATAAATGGGTACAGGCTCGGAATAGAGGGCGAGAAGGAATTCTTCGACTCAGTGGGCCTGCGCGAAGGCGACATCGTCAGGAAGGCGAACTCGATAGAAATGAGCAGCCGACGCCGCGCTGAGTTCCTGATCTCGCAGTTCGTCCAGGACAAGGCAAACGTCTTCGTGCTCGACGTTGACCGCGACGGACAGGACATGCGACTGGTCTACGAGGTCCGCTAGCTGCGACACGCCACGGCCAGCAATTCTGGCTGCGCGATTCTGACTCGCCGTGTCACTGAGGTTCTGCATGTACGCCATCCGAGAACCGAACGTCTACATTCCTGGCGCTTATCACGACCGTTCAAACACCATCATCGCGCGCCCACGGCTCGACACACTTGCCTCCGGCCAAGACGTAGACGGGATTCCGGTCGCAGGCTTTGCTGTTTGCCATGCCGCGGCCCAGAACGGTCTTCTTGTATTCGTGTGTCAGACAGCCTTACAGCCATCCCGAACCCCACATTTTGTGGCCGGGCCGCATCATGAGTAGACATAAGATATATTATGCGACGTGCCGTAACCCCGAGGATTGCGAGAATTGATCTGCGAGATTCAGTCTGGCTTATTTACGCTGGACCGCCGTAATGCCAGGAGCAAGCGAACCTGTCTGGACGCGGCTCCCGGCCTTTACAGGCGGAGTCCGGTGCGCGCGATACCTATCGGATGAGGCCCCACCGCTTTGAGATTGGCCAGTAGACGACGAACGCCGGTCCGACCAGATTCCTGTCGGGAACCGTGCCCCAGTAGCGGCCGTCACGACTGTTCACGGTGTTGTCGCCAAGAACGAAGTACGAAGCAGCCCCAATTCGCAACGAGTCGCCTGGACGGCGAAGGATGGCATCAGGCGACGTCGCGAGGGTCCAGCCGAACTCGTATCCGGGTTCCCGCCTGCTGATCCGGCCGACTGACTCGGGAACTTCAACCGGCCGACCGTCAACCAAGACCTCGGGAGGATCCACGGAAACTGTCTCACCGGGAAGCCCGATGAGACGCTTGATGTAGTGGGTGCCTTGAATCAGGTCGTGTATGCCGCTGGTCGAAAAGACAGCGACATCGCCGCGTGACGGACGAGTGAAGTTCCATGCCACACGGTTCACAAAGAGATGGTCGCCGGATGTTACAACACCGCGCCAGAGCAGGTCGCCTTCCTGCACATACTGGCCGGGCATAACTGCCAGCTCACCCCGCATGACTGCGTCCTTCGGGATATCGTAACGGTTCGGCCCCACCACGAAGATGAATGACTCCGGCTTTGTGGCCTCGGAGGTGAAGGGGCCGAGCAGTGGAGCGCTCCCTCTTAACGGACGGTACCACCTGCGTGTGAGAAGGTACTTTACCGGCTTGAACGGCCAATGGTCCGATACGGATGCCCCTACCCTGACCTCGCGATACCATTCTCCGGTGACCAGCCATTTCACGGCCTTACAGGGCACCCGGTCGGTCCACCCCGGATGGTCCTGCATCCGGCTGTGCACCCCGTACAGCGTCGGCTGCATAGAACCTGTCGGGATCTTGAACGGCTGCATGAAGTACGACCGGAATGCCATTGCCACAGCCACCGCGACGAAGAGCATTTCCATGTTCTCGCGGAGTACGGCGGAGCCGCGTTTCGGCGCAAGCTGCAGGATCACTTCCTCTGCTTCGCTGTTCGCATCGCCGATTCCGGATAGGTCCTTCTGCGCCGCAGCAGCACGTAGCCTTCCGATGATTGAATGCAGCCTCGCCAGGTCTTCCGGACAGAGAAGGTCGCCGCGCATGTTCTTCAGGTGAACCGCGTGCCGCAGCAGGTTCGCGGCGTGCTTCCTTGCCCGTCTGGCTGCAAGATAGCCGGCGATCATGCCCCACCCGATTTCAGCACAGAGATGAATGCCTTCTGGGGAACGTTCACTTTCCCGAACTGTTTCATCCGCTTTTTCCCGGCCTTCTGTTTCTCCAGGAGCTTTCGCTTTCGAGTCACGTCCCCGCCGTACAGCTTCGCCGTGACGTCCTTGCGGAACTGCCTGATTGTCTCCCTTGCGATGATCGTTCTACCTAATGCAGCCTGAACAGGGATAGTGAACATGTGCGACGGGATTGAATCCGCAAGCGCCTTGCATATCTGCCGGCCACGAGTCGCAGCCTTGCTCCTGTGCACCATGCATGAAAAAGCGTCCACCGGTTCTCCGTTGAGCAGTATGTCCATCCGCACTATGTCGCTATCCTGGTACCCGCTGTGCTCGTAATCCATGGAGGCGTACCCGTGGCTTATGCTCTTAAGACAGTCATGGAAGTCGGTCAGTATCTCGTTAAGAGGCATCCGGGCAGTCATCATCACCCGCAACGTGTCCAGCGATTCGGTCTTGGTGACTTCGCCGCGGCGGTCCATCACCAGCTTCAGAAGGTCGCCGATGTTTTCATTGTGGCAGATGATGAACGCCTTGATCATCGGCTCCTCTATCAACTCGATCAGGGCCGGATCCGGCAGAAGCACTGGGTTGTCCACTTCGACGACGCTGCCGTCCCGCTGGTGGACCCTGTAGACGACTCCGGGCGTCGTGCCGATGATGTCCAGGTCGAACTCGCGACGGAGCCGCTCCTGCACGACCTCCATGTGAAGGAGCCCCAGGAAACCGCACCGGAATCCGAACCCGAGCGCGGCAGAGGTTTCCGAGCGGTACTGCACGGATGAGTCGTTCAGGCAAAGCTTCTCAAGCCCCTGGCGCACCTTCTCGTATTCGTTGGAGTCGATCGGATACAGTCCGCAGAACACCATCGGATGGACCTCGCGGAAGCCAGGCAGCGGCTCCGTTGACGCCCTGTCGGCAAGCGTCACGGTATCGCCGATGCGGATCTCCGACGGCGACTTTATTGTCCCGACTAAATAACCGACATCGCCGGCGGTCAAGATCTTCGTCGGCACCGCGGCCGGCTTGAAAATGCCCACTTCCTTGAGGTACGTATCGACCCCCGTGCCGAGCATCCGGACCTTGTCGCCAACCGACAGAGTTCCGTCAAACACTCGCACGTAGGTCACGACGCCCCTGAACGCGTCGTACACCGAATCAAACACCAGAGCCCTGGGCCTGGCTTCCGCCGGATCGGACGACGTCTTCGGCGGCGGCACACGGCGCACGATCGCGTCCATCACATCCTGGATGCCCTGTCCAGTCTTGGCGCTGACCAGGAGTGGCTCATCGAACGGGATGGCCAGGATGTCCTCTATCTGCTTCACCGTGGCATCAACGTTGGCGCTCGGCAGGTCAACCTTGTTTATCACCGGGATGATCTCGAGTCCCCGTTCCATCGCCATGAAAGCGTTTGCCACCGTTTGCGCCTCGACACCCTGCCCTGCATCGACAACAAGCACAGCCCCCTCGCACGCCGCCATGCTGCGGGACACCTCGTAGGCGAAATCAACGTGTCCCGGCGTGTCTATCAGGTTGAGCGTGTACGCTGTCCCGTCCGGGAGCCTGTAGTTCATCGTGACGGGATGCGACTTGATCGTGATGCCCCGCTCCCGTTCCAAGTCCATGCCGTCCAACACCTGCGCCCTGAAGTCACGTTCCTCGATAGTGCCGGTCAACTGGAGCAGCCTGTCGGCCAGTGTGGACTTGCCGTGGTCAATATGGGCGATGATGCAGAAGTTCCTAACATGTTCTATTGATATCATCTCGTTCCATTCCGGGCAAAGTTGGTCAGAGGCGCATTGACTTGAGGGCTGCCGCCCGCATTGAGCTGATTCCTTCGGCCATGTCGCCCAGGCCGAACAGGCTCGTGCCCGCAATCATGGAATCCGCCCCGCTGCCGGCGCACTCGCGCGCAGTGGATTCGTTTATGCCGCCGTCAACAAGAATGGACACCCGCTCTCCCGCCCTGTCGCGGATATCCCTTATCTTCGGCAACACGGACGGCATGAACGACTGACCACCGTAGCCCGGGTTGACCGTCATACAGAGCACTTCGTCAACGTCGTCCAGAACGCCGAAAACGCTTTCCGCCGGCGTCGCCGGGTTGAGCGTTATGCCAGGCTCCGCTCCGAGCTTCCGTATTTCCCGAAGTGCGGAGGGCACATCGCATTCGGATTCAATGTGAATCAGCAAAGCGTCAGCGCCTGCTTCGATGAAGCGCGAGATGTACTTGTCCGGTCTCGACAGCATCAGGTGGACGCTCAGCGGAATCGTAACGCATCGCCTGGCCATCTGCACGATCCCCGGCCCGAAGCTGATGTTCGGAACGAAATGCCCATCCATCACGTCGATGTGCAGGGCGTCCGCTCCGGCCTTTTCAGCTCGTCTTGCAGCGGCCTCCAGATTGCCGAAATCAGCCGCCAGGAGTGAAGGGAGTATCCGTATTCGCATCCGGCGCAGTATGACAAAAGCGCGGCCGGCACGCCAGCCATTCCTGACCGAATGGGCGTGGGCCTGGCGCTCATTATTCATGCTCTTCGTCGTGAGATGGCGCAGGGTGCGTCAGATCAACGGCTTGCCGAAGAGGGCCTGATTGCGGCGTGTTGACACACGTCAAATTCGGCGATCAAGGTAAGTCGATGAGGTGACGTATCATGTGCGCTGGCGGCGGCGCGGCGCCGGTTCCCGGTAGTAGACCCGCCACAGGAACAAGCCGTTTGGAGGCGCTGTCGGAACCCTCGCCGTTCTGGTCCGGGATTCCAGTATCCCGCCGGCCGAGGCCGGTTTCTCGGCGCCCTCCCCCACTCTTATGAGAAAACCCGCCAGGCTCCTGACCATCTTGTAGAGGAACCCACGGCCCAGCGCCCTTATTTCTATGAGCGGCCCGCGGCTGTGCACCGTGAGGCTCATAATGGACCTTACGGTGGTTTCCACGTTCCGGTTCGGGTTGGCCGTGAAGGCGGCGAAATCATGTTCTCCTTCCAGCATTCGGGCTGCCACCGCCATGGCAGGCGCATCGAGCGGCCGGCGCACGTGCGCACGGTAGCGCCGATCGAAGGGACTCGGCACCTCGCCGTTCCAGATGAAGTAGCGGTATTCCTTGGCAACGGCGTCAAACTGCGCATGGAACGAGGAACGGGCAACGGCTGTCCGTGTTATCCGCACGTCAGGGGAAAGCACCGCGTTCAGCGACCTCATGAGACGACGCGGATCAACCTTCTTCTGCACGTCGAAATGCGCGATCTGCCTCAAGGCATGGACGCCCTGGTCGGTGCGTCCGCTGCCGAAGACACGCGGAGTCTCGCCTGTAACGGTCGCAAGCGCCTCCTCCAACTCCTCTTGCACGGTGCGATGATCACGCTGGGCCTGCCAGCCGTAGAAGTCAGTGCCGTCGTAGGCTATTTCCATGCGAAGGCGCACCGGGCTCAACCTCCGCCGGAACCCGATCCGCCCACGCGCGAATCGAGATATCCCTGGAGCAGTATCTGCGCAGCCAGTTTGTCGCGCAGTTCTTTCCTTCTTCCGCGGGAAATGTCGCCTTCAAGAAGGCAGCGCTCAGCCGCGGCGCTGGTAAGGCGCTCGTCCCATGTGACGACAGGAAGACAGGAAACTCTCCTGAGCCGCGCCGCAAATCCGTCCGCGGCAACGGCCATTTCGCCGTGCGTCCCGTTCATGTTGACGGGCATGCCCACGACTATCCCCACTGCATCCGAGTCCGCCGCGACACGGGCAGTCTCACGCACGGCCTCGTCGTCGCTCCTTACGTCGAGGCGCCTGACCGGCATGGCGATGGATTGGGTCTCGTCGCTCGCCGCGACGCCGATACGCCTGCGGCCGTAGTCAATGCCCAGCAGCTTGCCGAACGATGGAACCGCCGGCTCTTCAGATGAGCCCATCGTAACCGCCGTTCTCTTCCATGCGCGTAACCAGCTTTTTCACGTCCTGCACGCGGTCCTTCCGGCATACAAGCGTCGCCCCCGGAGCCTGGACCACAACGACGTCTTCAAGCCCGATGACTGCGGTCAGCCTTTCTCCCGAAACCACAACGCAACCGGTCGAATCAAGCAGCTCTGCCTGGCCAAGGGCGGTATTGCCGGCCGCGTCACGGCAGAAGTGGCGCTCGACGCAAGACCATGTGCCCGCGTCATCCCACGCGAACTCGCCGACAGCCATCACGATGTTGCGCGCCTTTTCCATTATCGCGTAGTCCACGGAGATCCTCTGCAAACCGGGATATGCGCGCCGCATGACTTCGCCGACGCCCGCGAGGCCCGCTGCCGAAATCAAGTCCATCAGCTCCCTCAACTCCGGGGCGTACCTGCCCAGGGCCGACCGGAAAGCGGCAACGCTCCACACGAACATGCCCGAGTTCCAGAAATGCCTGCCGGACTCGACGTATCGCCTGGCCGTATCGAGGTCCGGCTTTTCGACAAAGCGAGTCACCTTGCGAAACCCCGTTCCACCCCCGCCCTCCACGGCATCCGCTGCCTCGATGTAGCCGTAACCGGTGGACGGGGCGGACGGGCGCATGCCGATCACGACAAGCACATCCGAGCCGGAAGCGATTGAGGCGGCGTCCCGCATGGTTGTCCTGAAGACAGGAAGATCGCCGATGATGTGGTCTGCCGTGACCACCACCGCCACGCCTTCCGGGTCACGCGCGGCGACAAGCGACATGCCAACGGCAACGGCGGCCGCCGTGTCGCGTCCGACAGGCTCACCGACGATCTGCTCGGGCGGCACGCCCGGCAGCGTCTCGCGCAGGGGCCCGGCAAGCTCCTCGCTGGTAATTACGAATGTGCGGTCGGGAGTGACTATACCCTCCAGATACTCGACCGCCATGCGGATGAGCGGGGTTCCGCCAAAGATATCCAGCACCTGCTTCGGACGCTCGCGCGTGCTGAGCGGCCAGAAGCGCACACCGCGGCCGCCGGCAAGGACAATTGCGTAGACATTACCCAAGGAGCACCTCCCGTTCGCGCGGCCGCCGGGCCGTCAGCGATTCAATTCCCATATGTGGACCATCCCGTCAAATGTCAGCCACGGACGTATCTCGACCCCGGCCGGGTTCGCGCCGAACACACGCGCCGCCCACCCGCCCGTTGCCACCACGGCCGCGCCCCGGCCGGCAACCGACCGCGCCGATTCGATCAGAGCGTCTATCATGCCGCGATAGCCGATTCTCACACCCGTCCTGATCGCGCTCACCGTGCTGCGTCCCACGGCGCCGCACGGCCCGCCCCACTTCACATTCGGCAGCAGTGCAGTGCCCTCTGCCAGCGCCCTTGTCATCATCGCGGGTCCGGGCGCTATCGCACCGCCCACAAACCGCCCGTCAACGGTCACGGCATCCACCGTGGCCGCGGTCCCGACGTCAACGACCACGACGGGCCCGCGGGCGAGAAGGTACGCTCCACATGCATCCGCGATGCGATCAGGCCCGAGAGTCCCGGGCCGCGGATAGTCCAGCTTCACGTTGAGTTCCAGGCTTGCGTCCAGGACCATCGGCCGTCCCGCGGACAGACCGGCCAGAAGTGAAACCCACCGGGAAGCCATGCCGGGAACAACGGAACTGACTATCCCCCCGTCGGCCATGGTTCTTCCGGCCAGTTTCCTCAACACGGCCGCGGAAACCTTCCTTGGTTCCGTGGCAATACACGTCTGCCTCGCCATCCGGCCGTTGACGTAAAGGGCCATGCCGGTATTGGTGTTTCCGACGTCAACAAGCAGGCAGCGGCTCACGCTTCGATCTCCAGCGAAAGATCGGCCGCCACAGCGGAATGGGTAAGACGCCCGACGGATATGGCGTCAACCCCCGTCTCCGCCACAGCACGGACGGTTTCAAGCGATATCCCGCCGGACGCTTCGGTGCGGCACCTGCCGCGGCACAGACCAACGCACTCGCGCATCAGCGGCAACGGCATGTTGTCGAGAAGCACCCAGTCCGGCCTCCCCTCGAGAGCGGACTTGAGTTCATCAAGCGATTCCACCTCTATCTCGATCTCGAGCGACGGATAGCACGCATGCGCCCGCCTGACCGCTGCCCCGAGAGATTCACCTTCCCTGCCAAGCAGGGCGCGGTGGTTGTCCTTTATGAGAACCCTGTCATACAGCCCGATGCGATGATTCGCGCCGCCCCCGCAGCGTACGGCGTACTTCTCGACGGCGCGCAATCCCGGCGTAGTCTTCCTCGTATCGAGGATCAGCGTCGGCAGTCCCGCCACCGCATCGGCGTACCGGCGCGTCAGGGTGGCAACTCCCGTAAGACGCTGCAGCAGGTTCAATGCGGTTCTTTCCGCCGCCAGCACACCGCGCGCAGAACCGGCAATCCTGGCCAGAACGGCGCCTGCCCTGACGGCCTCGCCATCCCGCACGGCCCCGGAGAAATTCAGCGACGGCTCGCATTTCAGGAACACCTCAACGGCGAGTGGAATGCCGGCGGTGACACACGGTTCCCGGGCAACTATCACGGCCGTGCACCTCGCATCGGCTGGAACCGTGGCAATTGAGGTGACGTCTCCGGCCTCGTTCAGATCCTCCGCCAACGCGTTGTCAATCAGCCGGCGCCATTCCTTTTCCGGAACCAGGCCCCATCCGGGATCAGCCATTCTCCAGCCCCTCCCAGTGGCACGGAACGTGACACAGCCCCTCAAACTGTTTCTCAGACTCCACTTCGAGCGGGAAGCAGTTGTCCGCACGGTGGTAGTTCACCTTGTGGTCGGATGAGTGTATGGAGAACGACCACAGGTACAGCCCGGATGACATCGGAACCCCGTCCAACACCAGCCTGATCCGCCCCTCGCCCTCGATGAACGGGATACGGAATCCCTCTATCTGGGTGTTGTTGCCGTAGATCAACCGGCCGGCTGAATCGGAAAGAGCAAAACCGAAAACCGGGTTGTCTATCTTCTTCATGGCAGAGAACGAGACCTCTGCGGTTACAGGCGAACCCCACGCGACCCTTTCCACCTGTGCGCCGCCGCTGTCGAGAAATCGCACGCCGGCAATGCGAGCCTCCCCAGTCCCCCACTCGCGCCTTACGTCACGGGTGGCGCGCAACCGGTTGAGAGACTCGTATTCCTCAACCATGTGCTGAGGGTCGCCGATGCCAAGTATCCCGCCCTTATCCAGGAAGAGTATCCGTGTGCTGATCGACTGGATGGTCGGAAGGTCGTGCGAAATGATTAGCATCGTCTTGCCCGAATCTCGGAACTCGCCCATGCGTCTGATGCACTTCCGCTGGAAATCGGCATCGCCGACGGCAAGCACCTCGTCAACAAGAAGAATGTCCGGGTTTACCTCGACCGCAACAGCGAACCCCAGACGAACGTACATCCCCGAAGAATAGTGCTTCACCGGCTGGTCTATGAACTGCTCAAGCCCGGCAAACTCAACGATCGAGTCGAACCTCTCTCGCATCTGCCGTCTGCCGATTCCCATTATTGCGCCGTAAAGGAAGACATTCTCCCGGCCGGTCAGGTCCGGATGGAAACCCGCGCCAAGCTCAAGCAGCGAGGAAAGCGCGCCTTTGACACTCAGCGAGCCCGACGTCGGCTTCACTGTGCCGGTCAGCAGGGATAGAAGCGTGCTCTTCCCCGCGCCGTTCGCCCCTATGATGCCCAGTGTCTCGCCAGGAAAGACATCGAAGGTAACGTCGTCGAGCGCGACGAACCTGCGACCGCGCGCCGCGCCGCCGCGGACCATGCCGAGAACGCTGGACTTGAGCGTACGCTGCGCGGCCCTGAGCCTGTACTCCTTGCGCAGGTTCCGGACGGTTATGACGGGTTCGTTCATCTTCTACAGCTCATCCGCAAAACGCGACTGCGTTGACTGAAACACTGCAAGCCCGGCCGCAAGCAGCGCGCATGCCGCCGCCGCGGACACCAACAGGCCGGCGCCCGGCGGCAACGGGTGCCCCATCCACCCGCGCCTGTAGAGACACACTATGCCCGTCATCGGATTCAGAAACGCGGCCCACTCCAGTCCGTCCGGCAGCCGCTCCATCTGGAGCTCCAGAGGGTAGAAAACGGGCGTCACGAAGAACCATGCCAGCGACAGGATCCCGACAAAATGCTCCGTATCGCGGAAGAACACGTTTCCGGCACAGACCAGCATAGAGATGCCAAGGCAAAGCACCGCCTGAACCGCGAGCGCCGGAATGAGCCACAGGAAGTTGACCGGGACAACGCCCGAGACGAGAAGATAGGCCAGCAGCACCGCCGAGGTCAGCAGAAAGTTAACCATGTTCGCAAGCACGGTGGAAAGAGGCAGGACAATCCTCGGAAACGAAGTCTTTTTGATCAGGTTAACGTTGCCCGTTACGGCATGGAGCGAATCGTTCATGCACGACAGGAAGAACTGCCAGCAGACTATGCCGACAACCAGGAACTCGAAGTATCTCGGCCGGCCGTCGTTGAACTTCAGAATCCCGGCGAAAAACCCGTAGATGAGTATGAAACACAACGGCGTAAGCAAGGACCAGAAGAAGCCGAGAACAGAACTCTTGTACCGGATCTTCAGGTTGCGCAGGACAAGCGTTAGAAGAAGTTCGCGCCTCAGCCACACCGAATATGCAAGTCCGCGCATCCCCTGGTCAGACTCCCCCTGAACCGTCAGCCCACTCGGTCTCGATCCAGCCCCTCACCGAATTCACAAGCCAGATCCTGTCGAACCCCCTGAGATCCTCAACCCTGATCAAGCCTTCCTCGATCCGCCCGGACGAAAGCAGGTGCTCCCGGAAGACGCCGGCCAGCAATCCCGAACTGACCGGCGGCGTCACAAACCGCCCGGAACGCTCGGCAACCACGTTGGCCATGGTGCTTTCAGTCACCTCGCCGGCAGCGTTGTACAGAATGACGTCGTCAGCCGACCGGCGCGCATTCCTGGCTTTCTCGTACAAGGTCCGAAAGGTCGTTTTATGGTAGAGAAAGCGGTCGGAAGCGTCAACCGGTTCCGCCGCAAGGGCTATGCGAAACCGGACTGCATCCTGCTCCAGCGGGGATGACGATACCCGCAGAACGCCGGACTGAGACAGAGTCATTCGCACACGCATACCTGCGCGGCCGAAGCCGGCACTCTCCCGCCCAAGAAGTTCCCTTGCGGCTCTTTCGTCAAAACGGAACCCGAAGAACTCAGCCGAATCCCTTATCCTGGCGATGTGGCCATCCAGAAGGTAGTACCCTTCGGCATCCCACCGCATGGTCTCAAGCAGATCGAATTGCGGCGGGCGCGAGGAAAACACCCGCGCCTTGGCAAGACACTCTTCGTACTCGGATGCCGGGGCGGATCCGGCCGTTATTCCGCCGCCGGTCCCGTACTCGACCGTCCCGGCCGCAAGATCCACCACCGCGGTGCGTATTGCCACGCTGAAACGGACTTCGTCACGATGCGCATATCCAATCGCCCCGCAATAGACACCACGCGGTGCTGTTTCCAACTCGTCGATGATCTGCATGGTGCGGACCTTGGGCGCTCCAGTCACCGAGGCGCACGGGAACAGGGCTTTGAATACGCCCTGCAGTCCAGCCCCGGATAGAGCCTCCACGGTCGATGTCATCTGGAACACCGTCGGGTGCTTCTCCACATCGAACAGACTCACCACACGGACAGACCCCGGCTCAGCAACCCGTCCCAGGTCGTTCCTCACCATGTCAACGATCATGACGTTCTCGGCGCGGTCCTTGTCCGAGACGCCAAGTGCATGGCAGGCTGCCAGGTCATCCACGGTCCGCATCCCCCTGGCTGCCGTTCCCTTCATCGGCTTGCACCGCAGTACCCCGCCATCACGTTCGAAGAACAGTTCGGGCGAGGCCGAACATATCGCGTGCGTGCCCGTATTGATGAACGTCGCGTAGCGGGTCGGCTGACCACGGTACATTGCGGCAAATAGAGCCAGGGGATCTCCTCGAAACCCGGCGCGGAGCCTGATCGTGTAGTTGACCTGGTAAGTGTCGCCGGCCCTTATGTAGTCAAGTATCCTGTTGACCGAGGCCGTGTAGCGGTCACGATCAGGGGCGAAACCAGGACTGCTGACCATGCAGGCGGCGGCATGCTCCGACAGATCTCCGGCGTCTTCCGGCGTATCGTAGATGCCGAACCATGCAAGCGGCACTCCTGCAGACGGGCGGCACACAAGAGCCCGATCACACGCCGGCGCCGCCTCGTATGCGACAAACCCGCATGCCCACAGCCCTTCCGAGGCGGCTGCCTCGGCCTCATCTATGACCGGCATCACTTCGTCTGGCGACGATGCCGTCAGGATCCGCCGCGGATTACTGAACAGTTGCCAGGAATCCAGACGACGAATGAGTACGCTTCCCCGGCCGGGGAGTTTCGCGGAAGAAAGATTCGTCTGCCCCGTTGCGGACATGGCTCGCCCTCCGCCACGGCAGGCGCCGCCATGGAAGCACCGGGTGTAGCAGACGGGCTACTTGCGCTCGAGCTGACGCAGCTTGGCCCGCATCTGGGAGGGATTCATATGCTTCAAATCCGCTTCCTGGCAGCCAAGACCGACGAGCCGCTTCACCTGGTTCTTCACACGCCGCCTGCGTTCTCTTTCCGACTTCTTCGGGCGGTTGCCCGGCTTCGCTTTGAGCTTCTGTCTGTCTGTGCCCATGGTCTCCTCGCGCTAAGGCTGTCCAAGAAACGAGGGCGGGATTATGATCGCGCGCCCTTTCGGGATCAAGCGCGGACTTGTCCGCGGCCGCGAATCCTCTTCCGCGCACCCTTCGGACCCCGCATGCCCCCGGTCTTCTTTCCCGGCCTTCGCGGCGGCGGAGTGCATGCCGGCCCCTCCTCCAGCCTGAAGTCGACACGTCTGGATTCCGTATCTACAGCCGCCGGACGGACCTTCAGGCTCGTTCCAAGCCTGTACACCTTCCCGCCGACCGACAGTGACCGGTTTTTCCTGTTAAACCCCGCGTGGTCTCCGGACAGGGCGGAAACATGCACCAGGCCCTGGATCTGAAGATCGGGAAGCTCCACGAAGACGCCGAAAGGTGTGGCTCGAACAACAACCGCATCAAAACTTCTCGGGCTGTCGGACGCCGCCGATTGAGCAAGGAACCGCAGTTTCATTATCTCGTCCACCATGCGCTCCGCCATCTCGGACATGTACTCGGTTTTCGTGCAATGGTTCGCGGTGGCCGCCAGCGGGTCATCGTCGGTTGCCCCTGACTTCCCATTCACCACCCTGCCGACAGGCCGGCTGCCCGCGTCCCTCGAAGCAAGATGCCGCGCGAGCGCGCGGTGCAGGGTCAGGTCCGGGTAGCGCCTGATGGGGGAAGTGAAATGTGCGTAACACTTCTTGGCCAGGCCGAAATGTCCGTCCGATTCCACGGAATAGACAGCCCTGCTCATGCTGCGCAACACCGCGAAGCGTATGTGACGCGCCAGGGGGTGATCCTGCGTCTCCTTGAGAAGCGAGGCTATCCTTCGCCTGTCCCGCAGGTCGCCCGGCCTGAGCCCGAGTTCAGACAGTTCCTCTTCAAGCGCCTCGATCTTGAGCGGAGAAGGCGGATCGTGACGCCTGCTTATGTATCGAACCGACGCCGACCGCAACTCATCGGCCACGGCCTCGTTGGCCACCACCATGCATTCTTCAACCAGATGGTGCGAATCGTCGTCGGGCACGGAGATGACATCGGCAATTCTCCCGTCCGGTCCTATCCGTATCTCGCACTCGGCCGTATCGAGGTTAAGCGCGCCGGCCGCGAAGCGTCTTCGTCTCAACTGCCCTGACAGCGTGTTGATTCCTTCAAGAAGCGACGGAACGAACGGCGGCATGCCATCAGGCCCCGCGCCGCCGTCAAGAATTACCATCGCCTGCGTATATGTCAGCCGGCAGGCTGACCGGATGACCGTCCGCGCGAACGATTTCTCTTTCAAGGCGCCATCCTCGTCAAAAACGAGGAAGGCCGAGAATGCCAGCCTGTCGGAATCCGGCTTGAGACTGCACACGCCGTTGGAAAGTTGCTCCGGAAGCATCGGAAGCACCCTGTCCGGAAGATAAGTGCTGTTCCCTCTCAAACGGGCTTCCATGTCCAGCGCACTGCCTTCAGTCACGAAGTGCGACACGTCGGCGATGTGAACCCCCAACACCCGCATTCCGTCATCGCGAACCTCCAGCGAAAGCGCGTCGTCATAATCGCGCGCCCTTTCCGGATCAATCGTCACTATTCCCCTGCCCCTCAGGTCGGTTCGCGTCCCGAAGTCATCCATCAGGCGCGAGGCTTGTTCTGCCTCCCTCAGCGCCTCCGGGGAGAACTCGGCGCACAGGCCGAAATGCCGTACCGCCGCATCGGACTCGTCGGAAACCTTCTCCGGCACGCCCATGACTTCGATGATCTCGCCCTGCGGATCCGTCCCGCGCTCATCCCAACTGGTGAAACGCATCACGACACGCTTCCCCGCATCTCCGGGATCAGCGTTGTGAACAATAAACGGCTGTCTGTAGGCCGGATCGATAGGAACAACCCGCAGAACGCCGTCCGTGAGGCGCAGAGTGCCCACTATGTCGCGACGGGCACGCTCAACGACCCGGACAATCTTGCCGGCGGGCGTTTCCCCGTGCCCGCTGCCGGCGCCAGAGTCCAACCGCACGAGAACACGGTCGCCCGGCAGGGCCGTGCCCGTGTCCGTCGCCTCGATCCGTACCGCGGCGCCGCGGCCCGTCTCAACGTAGCCTTTGCCTGAACGTACAATCGCAAGCTCTCCTGTCAGCGCGCCATTTCCCTGGCCCAGCGAGTAGGAACTGCGCCCGGCGGGGACTACCGCGCCGGAACGGGACAGTTCCACGAGGTAGCCCTGTAGCTTCTTCTTGGCCGCTCCACGCAGTCCCATGCGTGATGAAAGCTCGGAAGCGCTCATGGCCCTGCCGCTCTCAAGCAGAAGGCGCACGATGCCGGACTTGACTGCGTCGTGTTTCATTCCGGGTTGACCTCACTGTTGTCACTCGGATCGGCAGAAACAGAAAAGCCGGCATCAGCCTTGTGTTTCACGGACATTCAGTCCTCGCGGCAACGTATTCGCGCACCGCGTTCGCGTCTGCCGGAAGGGTGTCGCAACGGGTCGGAAGACCTGAAAGCCCGTCGAGGATTGGGTGATGAGCAAGATCACGGCCGACCGCCTCCCTTATCGCATCAGGGAACTTTGCCGGGTGCGCCGTCGCAAGGCAGATCATCGGTTCTGCCCCGACATGCCGCTCGCCAACGGCAACGCCGACCGCGGTGTGCGGGTCCAGCAGGTAGTCGTGCTGTTCCATGAAGCGCTTTATCGTCCGCAGTGTTTCATCTCTCCGCGCAGAACCCGAGACGAAGATACCGCCGCCCGGCTCGCCGTATCCGCCGGGCAGTTCCATTGAACCCCTGCGTTCAAAGGCATCCATGAGCGAACGCAGCAGGCCGGAATCACGACGGACCAGGTAGTAGAGATACCGTTCGAAGTTGCTCGCTACCTGTATGTCCATCGATGGGCTTAACGTGGCCGACACCTGGCCAAGGGAGTAGATGCCGGTGGTCAGGAACCGGTCAAGTATGTCGTTCTCATTGGTGGCCAGCACGAGACGGGAGACCGGCAAACCCATCCGCGCCGCGAAGTAGCCGGAAAGAATGTCGCCGAAATTACCCGTCGGCACGGCAAAACTGACTGTCTTTGCGCCTGTCTGTTTCATGACCCTCAGACCGGAATAGAAGTAGTACACCATCTGCGCCAGCACACGCGCCCAGTTGATCGAGTTCACGGCGCCGAGCGAATGCTGCTTTCTGTACGCCGGGTCGCCGAGCAGCGTCTTGAGTATCCGCTGGCAGTCATCAAAAGTGCCGCGAACAGCCACGTTGAACACGTTTGAGTCCAGAACGCTCGTCATCTGGCGCTCCTGCAGAGCGCTTACCCTTCCTTGCGGATGCATTACGAATATCCGCATGCCGGGCCTGCCGCGCACACCGTGAATTGCCGCGCTTCCGGTATCGCCGCTGGTTGCCGCCACTATGTTCAGAAGCTCCCCGCGCTCCTTCAGCAGGTGCTCGAAGAGACGCCCTAGAAACTGAAGCGCGACATCCTTGAAAGCCAGCGTGGGGCCGTGAAAGAGCTCAAGTATCCAGACGTCACCCACACGCTTCACGGGCGTAACTTCCGGATCGCGGAAAGTTGCGCAGCTTTCATCCACCAACCGACGTAGATCGGCGGATGGAATGTCCGTGTAGAGGCTCATCAAGTCGGACGCGAGATCGACATAGGACAGGTTCTGCCATGCATTCAGCCTGTCGCCGACCTCGGGTATCGACGCTGGCAGGAGCAATCCACCGTCCTGCCCCATGCCAGTCATCACGGCGTCGGAAAAACCTGCGCCCGGACTCAAGCCGCGTGTGCTTATGTAGTCCATTCGCCGGACGGTATAGACAGGGACTTCGGCCTTCAAGCTCAAACGCCCCGTCTCAGCGGGCTTCCGCCGGGGAAGTCGGGTCAGGCCCGTATCCTCTTTTTCGGCTGCAAGGCCGCGCCCCGACGGCTACAATCCCGAACGGAGAGGCAGCAATGACTACAAGCGTTCTCGTTCCGCTCGCGGACGGCACGGAAGAACTAGAGGCCGTAGCCGTCATAGACACGCTGCGCAGGGCCGGATGGCGGGTTGTCGTGGCCGGACTGACCGGCCGGACAGTCACCTGTTCGCGCGGCGTGCGCATTCTCCCGGACGTTCCGTGGGAGGAAGTCGCCCCCGATGAGTTTGATGTCCTGGTCCTGCCCGGTGGCGCGGCGGGAACAAAAACCATGGAGGAGTCGGAAAGTGTCGTCCGGATCGTCCGGGAGTTCGACCGGGCAGGGAAGACAGTCGCCGCGATCTGCGCCGCTCCGCTGGTTCTGCAGGCCGCCGGCATCCTCTCGGGCCGGCGCATCACCTGTCACCCGTCAGTCGAAGGCATGCTGAAGGGCGTGGAACTGACTGGTACACGCGTCGCGGTTGACGGGCACGTGCTGACAAGCCAGGGCGCCGGAACGGCAGTGGAGTTCGCCCTGGCGGTGATCGAACACACGGACGGCCCCGCCGCGGCTGAACGGGTCAGGGCCGGAATGGTCGCATGACGGCGTCTTTCCGTGCGCGTTACTCGTTGTCGCGCGCCCGGGATTTGGCTTCGCTTACGACAAGCTTCCGTCCCTTGTACTGGGAGCCTTCGAGAGCGCTTACCGCCGTTTCCACGTCCCTGGCGCAGCCCATCACGACAAAACCGTAGCCCTTGGACTTGCCGCTGCCGCGGTTGCGGATAACACGGGCGCTCGTCACTTTGCCGTGCTTGGAGAACAGGCCCTGCAGGTCCCTGTCGCTCGTGTCGTACGGCAGGTTGCCGACGTAGAGCTCGAGGTCCTGGTCAATGTCGGGTCTTCCGGCTGAAGAACGGCCGGCCCCGCCTCCGCCCGCCGATCTCCGGCCGGCCAGGACCCCCAGGAAGTACGACAGGACAACCAGAAGAAGCGCCAGAACCGATACCTGCACAGACGTCATACCGTAAAACAACGTAGCAATCATTGATGAGAACTCCTCAAGGTGTGAACCGGGTTACTTAACTTCAAGGAAGCCTTCAAGCTTCCGCATGCGCGTGGGGTGCCTCAGTTTCCGAAGCGCCTTGGCTTCGATCTGCCTGATGCGTTCGCGCGTGACGTTGAACTGCTTGCCGACCTCTTCCAGCGTACGCGAATAGCCGTCGGTAAGGCCAAAACGGTAGTCCAGAACCGACTTTTCGCGCGGCGTAAGGGTGTGCAGAACATCCTGCAAACGTTCCTTCAGCATGCTGAAGGCCGTCATTTCCGATGGATTCTCGGCGCTCTTGTCCTCGATGAAATCGCCGAAATGCGCGTCCTCGCCGTCGCCGATGGGGCTTTGCAGCGATATCGGCTGCTGCGCCATCTTGTATACGGCTCGCACACGCTCGACCGGCATCTCCATCTCGGCCGCCGCTTCCTCCGGGGTGGGTTCGCGACCCAGCTCCTGTACAAGTTTCTTCTGAACGCGCAGGAGCTTGTTGATCGTTTCAATCATGTGAACCGGGATACGGATCGTCCTGGCCTGGTCGGCTATGGCCCTGGTCGCAGCCTGGCGTATCCACCACGTTGCGTAGGTGCTGAACTTGTAGCCGCGGCGGTATTCGAACTTCTCAACCGCCTTCATCAAGCCTGTATTGCCTTCCTGAATCAAGTCCAGGAACGACAGCCCGCGGTTCATGTACTTCTTCACTATACTGATTACAAGGCGCAGGTTGGCTTCAACCATCTCGGTTCTCGCCTGCTGCCCGCTCCGCATTACCTCCTTCAGCCGCTCACACTGACCCTCGAACTGCTCACGAGGCAGACACACGTCCGCCGTCAGTTTCCTGATCTCCGCCTTGAGTGCGCGCATGGCAGCTTCGCGGCCTTTGCTCCTGCGCTGCGATTCGAGACGGCTGAATTCCTGGCTGACATCGGCGTACCGCCTGTAGAGTTCGCCGGCCGATGCCGCCAACGCCTCAATAACCTTCTGCTTCAGATGGAGCGAGTCCAGCAGGGACGACATCCGGCGCCTCTCCGCCTCGAGCGCCTTCTCTGCCTTTGCCTTGGACTGCTTCGTGCCCTTCGACGCACAAGCCACTGTGAACAGCTGCCGCATCTTCGTCTGTGTCTTGCGTATCGAATCCTTCGTCTTCGGCAGGGCCACCATGTACTTGTCGCGGTTGTCAACGAACTTGTCTGTCACGATGCGGTCGAAACGCTCTTTTCCCTGCTCCAGCCGGTCTATGAGGTCCAGGCACAGCAACGGCGCAAACCCGACGGAGTTGAAGAGTGTTCTGCACATGGTCTCCGCGTCCTCAATCCTCTTGCAGATTTCCACCTCCTGGTCTCTCGTCAGGAGCGGCACCTGCCCCATCTGGTGCAGGTACATGCGGATCGGGTCGTCGAAGAAATCGAGCCTGGCCTTTCGGGTGGCCTTTTCCTGCTTCTCCGCGTCCTTGCGGTGCTTCTCCACCGCGGAAGGTTCGATTATCTCGATATCCATACTGCGAAGCAGCATGAGATATGATTCAACTTCATCAGGATTCGTAACGTTGTCGGGAAGAACCTCGTTTACATCGTCGTAGGTGATGTACCCCTGATCCTCCGCAAGCTTGATCAGGTCCTTGAGCCGTTCAGAACGCTCCTCGCGGGTGGGAACAGCTTCTCCGGGCTCAACGTCGTCCTCGGGCGATGCTTCAGAAGACTCATCCTCCTGCGGCTCGACGTAGGCTTCGTCCTCGATATCTCGCTCACGAACCGGCGCGTGATGGGAACGTATCTCCCGGACTTTCGTCTCTTCAGCAGCAGGTTCCGAGTTGGCCGAGGAAGGGACGGTCTTCTTCGAATCAGGCTTCGGCTTCGCGGCGGTCGGAGCAATCGTCCCCTTCCTTGCGGGCTTCGCAGGGGCAGCCGGAGGCTTCTTCACCGGTTTGCGCTCTACCGGCTCCCCGCTCTTGCTTGTGCTGACAGTCTTCTTCCCGGACGGCGTCTTCTTCTTGGCCATGGTTATACAGGCACCTCGGATAGGTCTGAATGTGCGGCGAAACGGCAGCCATGTTCCCTGCAAAGTCCGTAATAAATAGCCGTTTGCACGACCCACTGCAAGAGGTTTCTTGTCACCTGCCGGGGAGTTTTCAAAAGTGGAATTCTTGGAGCGAGCAAAAGTGGAACGAGGAAGCTGTGTTCAGCGAGGGCGGTTGGTGAAGAGAACGACAGGCAGCTTCTTCTTATCTGGGCGTTCCCTGAGGATCGAGATGGTTCCGTCCAGGTGTTCATAGAGAACGGCCTTGGTGCCCGGGATGCCTTGAGTAGGGAAAGAGTCTTGTGCGAAGTAGACGCGGCCGCCGACGGCGATGGTGACGGGATGCCATAGGGACCAGACGTAGTTCCACCAGGGTTCCTTGGGCACGGGGCGCAGTTTGTTGCGCCCCTGTGCCGTGGCTTCATCCCAGGCCGTCTGCGGTGTCATTCCCAGTTCTCGATGCCGCTCGCGCCGGTTACGGTGTTCACGCAAGGCATCGATGTGGCGGTTGACGTCCTCCAAATCGGAAGACGGCGTCACGCCGTTCAGGGCGAAGTAGGGCGGCAGGCGATCCTGCCAGACCTGATGAATGCGCTCGACCTTGCCCTTGGCCTCAGGGGTATTGGCGACCACGAACGAGACATCGTAGAACTTCAGGCGTTGCCCGATCCTGGTCACACTGTCTTCTTTGTTGCCCGTGAAGATACCGGCCTGATCGACGTAGACCTCCAGAGGCAGGCCGTACTCCATGAAGGCGTCGTGGAAGAAGTGCAGGTAGGCAGGCACGTTCTCATGGCGGTAGATCGCACAGCCGACTTGCAGACGGCTGCAGTCGTCGAGCATATCCAGCAAGGGGTACGATGGCTCCTCAGCCCCGAACCAATAGTCCGGCGTCGCATCCATCTGCCAGAGCTCACCCACAGCTTGCCGCTGCCAGCGCCTCAGATGGGCAGGAAGACGCGGCGGCTTGGGGACCGGGCAGATCCCCTCCCGTATTGCCCAATGCCGGACTTGAGAACGGGCCAGCACGACACCGTAGAGACGGTCCACCTCGCTGGCCGCGAACGCATAGTTGTAGCCCTTGTGGATCGCCGATCGCAGGAAGGTTACAACCCGCTCACCCCAAGGCGGGGCATGGTTACCGCCGGACACGCCAGGACACCAGACCTCGACCTTTCCCGCCGCCCGCGCCTTCAGATATACGCTGCGCAACGTGTAGAGCCGGCTCTTGCCCACCCCGAGGGATTCGCACGCCTGCTCGACCGAGATCGTCTGCTCACAAACCTGCTTGAGCACGTCATGGACGTGCGGCAAGCCCAACCGCGATCCAATTTGTTTCTTCATGCGGCCATCATAGGCCGCTTTCCACTTTTGCTCGCTCCACGGGCGCTCGCCCCCTCGGGGGCGCCTCCTCCTCGCCTCTCCCTTTCACAACCCACTGCCCATCAACCCCTCCCACCTCCCAGCATCCTGCTCTTCCTCCCTCTATCCTCTTTCCACTTTTGCTCGCTCCCACCTTCCACTTTTGCTTTTCCCCCGACAGGCTCAATCTAGCGCGCATTATTCATGAACCTTCTGCTGCGAGGGCACATGATACGCCATCTCAGCGACTTACCTTGATGACCGACTTTGACGTGTGTCAACACGCCGCCATCCGGCCCTCTTCGGCAAGCCGTTGATCTGACGCACCCTGCGCCCTCTCGCGACGAAGAACATGAATAATGTGCGCTAGCGGCCGGGCATGCCCATTGCCGGCATCAGCACAGACAGCGCCCCTGACTCGAGTGCCGGGAAGAGGCGCACGGCGTAGTAGGCGGCGAGACTCCCCGCGTTGAACAGAGCGTGGGCCGTGACGGGTGCTGCGAGCGAGCCGCTGCACACGTAGGCCGTTCCGAGCGCCGATCCGATGATAAACAACGGCACGAGCGATGCCATGTGGAAGTGCAGCGCCGCGAAGACAACGGATGCCGCGGCGATCGCCAGCAGGGGGGTTGTCATGCGCGCGAGAAGCGGGAGGGCCACGCCGCGGAAGACGAGTTCTTCCGCGAAAGGCGCGGCGACAAGCGCGAGTGCGGCAATTAGGATGTACACGCCGGCTGAATGGCCGGTCTCGACGAAGACCTGAGCCACTTCCTGCCGGCCGGGTGAAACCCCGGCCCTGTCCAGCAGCATGTTCCACAAGACGGTTCCGGCCGCCACCGCCGGAACGGCCGCCAGGTAGGCGACGATTCCGTGCATGATTCCGGCGGCGGTCTGACGTCGGCCGATCCCGAAGGCCTTCTTCCACGACGTCGCTCGCAGGCGGAGCAGGACGACGGCGCCGCCAACAGCAGTGCCGTGGATGCCGAGCGTCTGCATGGCCAGCGTCCTGAAAAGCTGACCTTCATCAATCGCGATGTTCCTGGAGAGTACGGACAGCAGGAGAACATAGACGGCGGCGAGCATCGAGAGCAGCAGTGGACCGTCCTGTCCGAGCAGCGAGCCCCTGCGCCTGATAAGCCCGGCCCGTCGCAGCTTGCACCTGCCTCTTCCGGCGCGCACAAGGAGTATCGCATCAATGGCGACTCCCGTTGCGACAATGCAGAACACGGCCGTGTAGATGGCCGTCAGAGCAGGTTCCGGAACTGGCAGGGCTGCAGATTCCATTGATTCAGACGGCCGAAGGCGGTGATTCAGCGGTTTCCCGGACTACGTAGGTCGGCTTGTCCTGCGATTCGTGATACGTGCGGATCTGGATTTCCGCGAGCAGCCCCATGATGATGAACTGGATGCAGAAGAGTATCAGCATGAAAGGCGCGATGACCCAGATAGGGCGCTTCACCAGGTCGGCTCCGATGTGTGTTCCGAACATCCGGAACGAAAGATGGGCCGCGATGATCGCCAGCAGCATGGCGGCGCCGGGAAGTCCGAACGCCAGGCCGATTTTGCCGAACATCTGGATCGGGTGTGCGCTGTAGCGCAGCAGGAACTTCACGGTCATCAGGTCAAGAACCACGCGGAGCGTGCGTGAAATGCCGTATTTTGACGATCCGAACCGCCTTGGATTGTGGTGGACCGGCACCTCGGCGACGGTGCATCCAACCCAGCTTGCCAAGGCGGGGATGAATCGGTGCATTTCTCCGTAGAGGCGGAGGTTCGCGATAACTTCGCGCCTGTACGCCTTGAGTGTGCATCCGTAGTCGTGAAGGCGCACTCCCGTTATTTTGCTTATCAGCGCGTTGGCCAGCATTGAAGGCAGTCTGCGGTTGATGAACGGGTCGCGCCGCTTCTTGCGCCAGCCGCTTGCCACGTCCGCGCCGTTGCGGACAGCTTCCAGCAGGAGGGGAATATCAGCCGGGTCATTCTGGAGATCGGCGTCGAGCGTGACGACCACGTCTCCGCGAGCCATGTGGAATCCGGCGCTCATCGCCGCGGTCTGCCCGAAATTCCTGCGCAGCCTTGCCATGCGGAAGTGCGGGTAGGTCGAGGCCGCCTTGAGCATCTCTTCCCACGTGGAGTCGCTGCTGCCGTCGTCCACGAGTATTACCTCGTACGAATGCCCGAGCGCCGACGCGGCCCTGTGCAGGTTTTCCGCGAGGTGGGGAAGACTCTCCTGTTCGTTGAATACCGGGATGACTATCGAAACGCCGGGTTTGTCGCTCATCAGTCTGCCGTCCTCGCTGGTAGTCGGAACCCCGGAATGATCTGTATCGGCGGGGCTGGCGTACGGTATTCTATGGGGGCGGCGGCTACCAGCCGAAAAGAAGGACGGTGGGAAAGAGTATGGCGGCTATCAGTGATCCGGCGAAGATGGAGAGACTGCGCGAAATAGTGCGGTCAACCGGGGGAATGGTGGTTGCATTTTCCGGCGGAGTTGACAGCACGTTCCTCGCCGCGGTTGCGAGGGAGGAACTGGGCGACAATGCGCTTGCGGTGACGATCATCTCGCCGCTGCAGCCCAGGATAGAGCGCGAGGAAGCGCCGGTGATTGCCGCCGGGATAGGGATACGGCACAGGATTCTCGAATGCGACGACCTCGATCAGCCTTACTTCCGGCACAATCCGCCGGACCGCTGCTATCACTGCAAACACGGACTCTTCAGCCGCCTGAAGGCGCTGGCGAAGGATGAGGGGCTGGACATCGTTGCGGACGGAACACTCGTTGACGACCTGTCGGACTACCGCCCCGGCCGCCGCGCGCTGGGCGAACTTGGAGTTCTGTCGCCGCTGCTGGAGGCCGGTTTCACGAAAGACGATGTCCGGCGCGCCTCGCGTGCGATGGGACTGCCGACGGCGGATGCTCCCTCGATGGCCTGTCTTGCATCGCGTATTCCTCACGGCGAAGAAATAACGACCGGGCGCCTCGCGGCCGTCGACGCCATGGAGGAGTTCCTGCGCGGGATGGGGTTCATTCGGGTCCGGGCGCGCCACCACGGCGAGATACTGCGCATAGAGGTGTCGGCCGACCAGTTCGGCCGTCTTGCGGATGACTCGATGCGTTCTGCCGTCTGCGCCGAGGCGAAGCGCCTCGGTTTCCGTCACATCGCGGCCGACCTGGAGGGATACAGGACCGGCAGCATGAACCCGCATGCCGTCTGAAGCTCGCTTTCTGGTTGATTGGTACAGGCACGGTTGTACCATACAAACGTATGAACAGACTCAGGGCGGGAAGGCGGACGGAGAAGGCTACGAGGGACCGGATTCTCAAGACCGCCGGTGAAATGTTCGCGAAACGAGGCTACGACGGGGTTTCGATACGCGACATAACCGGGGCGGCGAAGGCCAACCTGGGCGCGATCACGTACCATTTCGGCGGGAAGGAAGGCCTCTTCGCGGAGGTTCTTGGCCGCGAGATGGAAGTGTTCGAGAACGCGGTCTCCGGGATTGAGGTGTCGGGTCAATCGCCGGAGGAGAAGCTCAAGTTCATGCTCGGGTTCTACGCCGAGCGAGTTCTGCGGGAGCGCCCCCGTCTGCGGGTTCTTCTGGCGGAGTGCGTCTCCGGGTCAAGCCGCCTGCCGAAGCGCGCGCGTAATCTTCTGCGGCGCCGCAACGCCGCTTTTGCGGCGATCGTGCGGCAGGGGCAGAAGGAAGGCGTTTTCGGGGAATGCGACACGGAGGTGGCCGCGTGGAATTATTTCGGGATGCTGGCGGCCTATATCCTTCTGGAACCCCTGGTGACGGACGGACGAAGGAATGCGTACTCGGCTTCGTTTGTGCGACGGGTTGTAGACACCGCGACAGGCATTTTCCTGAACGGCCTGAAGACGAGGAAGCATGGAAGAGGGGGCGCTGCGTGAAGGGACTTGCGGCATTGGTTCTGCTGGCCGGCGTCGCTGTGTCGGCACAGTCTGAAACGAACAGGCCATCCCTGCCGGTCTACGGGGAAGCGGACTGTATACGCATAGCTCTCGAGCGGTCGTCCGAAGCGCGGCTGGCGCGGCTGGAAAAGGAAACGGCCGATGCCTATTCCGACCAGGCGTGGTCGGAGCTCTTTCCTCACTTCAGTGCGCGGGCGGGCTACACGCGCCTGGATTCTGTGGACAGCTTCTCTTTCGGCGGAACGGAGATGGATATCGGCACGCCGGACGCATGGGAAATCGGGGCGGGCGTCGACCAGCTTGTCTACTCGGGCGGGCGGGTGAAGGCGGGGCTGCGGGCTGCGGGCAAGTATGAGCAGTATTCCAGTCTGCTGGAGGCCGAACGCAGGAACCGCCTCGTGCGTGATGTCCGCAGCGCATTTTACGACTTGTTGCTGGCCCGCGAGTCGGTGGTTGTTCGTGATGCCGCCGTCAGGCAGTTGGAGGATGTGTTGGCGGATTCCGAACGGCGTCGCGAGCACGGCGCCGCGTCGGAATTCGACGTTCTTCAGGCCGGGGTCAAGCTCGGGAACGAGCGGCCGGAGGCGATAAGGGCGCGGAACGCACAGGAACTTGCGAAGCTGGAACTGGCCCGTCGGATGGGGCTGGACAGGTCCGATGGATTCGAGGTTTCGGGCGGGCTTTCGGAGCTGGGGGGCGGCCGTGACAGCGAGTCGCTGTTGAAAGACGCGCTTGAGAGAAGGCCCATGATACGTGCGCAGGATGTGCTGACGGCGCTCAGGGCCGAGGAGGTCCGGGTTGCGCGGTCCGGAGTCCTGCCGGAACTGCGCGGTTTCTTCGACTGGCGTCACTCCAACAGCTCCATGCCATCGTTCGGCGACAAGTGGGAGTCGCGCTGGACTGCGGGGCTGGCGCTTGACTGGAAGCTGTGGGACGGCGGGATGACGAGCGGGAAGATACGCGAGAAGAAGATCGCCCTGGAGCGGGCCGAGACCGAGCGCGAGGAGATGAGGCGGTCGGTGGTGATGGAACTGCGCGCGGCGGTCCTTGACTATGACCGGTCGCTGCTCGTGGTGAATGCCGCGCGCGGCAACGTGGAACTCGCCGCCAGGGCCGTGGATATCGCCAGAGAGAGATTTCGCAACGGAATGACGACATTCCTGAATTTCTCGGAGGCGAGCGTCGGATACAGGGTGGCCCGGCTTCAATACCTGTCCGCCGTATGCGACCTGGCAAAGGCCTCTGCAGCGATCGAATATGCGTGCGGGAGCGGGTCCGCGGATTACGCGGGGAAGGAGATTCAATGAAATCCGACGGATCAGCGACGGGACATGCCCGTCGAGTGCTTTGGGTGGTCTTCGGCTTGCTTGCGGCCAGTTTTGTCGCGTTGACAATCTTTGCGCTGACGAGGGAGCGCGAGAAGCTGGAACCGTCGGGCGAGAAGCCGTCGGTCGTTGTTGCCATGGAAGTGTCCGGCGAGCAGGTTCGTGAAATCGTGGTGCTTCCAGGCCGCATCGCCGCTGTTGCGGACGTTCGGGTTCCTGCGGTGATTGGCGGACGGGTGGTGGGTGCGCCGGCGGGGAAGGGGAAGGCGGTGAAGGAAGGCGATATCCTGATGCGCATGGATTCGCGGATGGCCGAGTTGACGAAAAAGCGGGCTGAACTTGAGTTGCGCGAGGCTGAAAAGGCCGTCTCGCGTTGGGAGGCGATGAAGGAGACGGGCGCGGTATCCGAAAGCGACTGGGACACCGTGAAGGAGAGAAGAGACGCGGCTGCCATAGCGCTTTCGCAGGCGGAGGTGTTTCTGTCCAACCACGAGATTGCCAGCCCGGTGGATGGAATCGTCGAGGACCGTTTTGTGGACGGAGGCGAGTACATTCACGAGGGGGCGCCGGCGTTCCGGGTTGTTGATTCCAGCCGCTTGAAGATTGAGATCGAGGTGCCGGAGCAGTTGAGGGCCTACTTTCCAGCGCCGGGCTCGAAGGTGCCCTTCAAGGTGTTGTCGCTTCAGGGCAGGTCGTTTTCGGCGACGGTAACCAGGGCGTCCGGCGCAGCCAGGGACGGGACGGGCGCGTTCCTGTGCGAGGCGGAGACCGGCAACGCGGATGGCAGCCTCCTTCCCGGGATGATCGTTTCGGCGGAGCTGGTTCGTCCATCCGTGGCAGGCGCGGTGGCTGTGCCGCTATCGGCCGTGATTCCTCAGAAGGACGGGCATGTTGTCTTCGTCGTCGAAGGTGATGCGGCTGTCAGGCGGGCGGTTGTCCTCAGGAGCATTACGGGCGGTACGGCGGTGATTTCGTCCGGGCTGGTTCCCGGCGACATGCTTGTTGTGGAGGGGCATCGCGGGCTTCGCGACGGCGCTCCGGTTGAGGTTGCCGGGAAGCTTCCGGGGAACGGGGAATGATCCTCACCAACTACGCCGTAAAGACCCGCACAGCGGTCGCTTTTCTTGCCGGTGTTCTGGCGATAGCCGGAGCCATCGCCTACGTGACTCTTCCGCGGGAAGGCATGCCGGACATAACGATCCCCTATATCTTCATCAGCGCTTTCTACGAAGGGACTTCTCCGGAGGAGATGGAGAAGCTGATCACCATCCCGATCGAGAAGCGCGTGAACGAGGCGGACGGCGTGAAGGAAATGAGGTCGGTCTCGCGCGAGGGCGTGTGCAGCATCTCGATCGAGTTCCGTGCCGGGCAGGATATCGAGCGCGCTAAGCAGAAGGTCAAAGACAAGCTCGACCTTGCGCGCGCGGAGCTTCCGAGCGACCTGGACGAGCCCTACGTTGACGCATTCAACACGAGTTCCGATTTCCCGGTCTTCAGGCTTGCGTTGTCCGGGCCGGACGTGGGGCGCCTGCGCGGACTGGCCGAGGAAATTGAAGAAAGGCTCGACGGACTTCCGGGAGTCAAGGACGCGGTGATATCCGGTCTTCGGGAGAGAGAGGTTCGCGTCGAACTTGATCCCACCCGCATGGCGGCGTTCGGCATTCCCGTCGAGCGCGTCATGCAGAGGATCATGGGCGAGAACCGGACAGTCTCCGCCGGCAACATCGAGGTCAGCGGCAACAAGTTCCAGGTTCGAGTGCCAGGCGAGTTCGGGATGGCAGCCCCGATAGGCGACATCCTGGTCGAGGACCGGGGCGGCCGGCCGGTGTTTCTGCGCGACCTGGGCACGGTCGTGGACGGGTTCAAGGACGTGGAAAGCATTACCCGGCTCAACGGCGCGCCCGGTGTTTCCATCGCGGTAAAGAAGCGTGTCGGCGAGAACTCGGTCGCGTTGATCCGGTCGGTGAAGAAAGCCGTGGCTGAAACGATCATGCCGCCGGGCCATGAGGTGACGGCGGTATACGACGAGTCCGAGCACATCGCGATGATGGTCAATGAGCTGGAAAACAACATCGCTACCGGCTTCATCCTGGTTGTTGCCGTGCTGCTGATTGTCATGGGGCTCAGGAACAGCCTGCTGGTCGGACTGGCTATACCGATGTCCATGCTCACAGGCTTCGTGTTCATGGCTATCACGGGTTTTTCGCTGAACATGATCGTGCTCTTCAGCCTGGTGCTGGCGGTGGGCATGCTGGTTGACAACGCGATTGTCGTCGTGGAGAACACGTTCAGGTTGAGAACGGAGGGTGTCTCACGCCTGGAAGCCGCCCGACGGGGAGCGGGAGAAGTCGCCTGGCCTGTCATAACGTCCACCCTGACGACCGTGGCGGCTTTCTGCCCGCTTCTCTTCTGGCCCGACATGATGGGGCAGTTCATGTCGTTCATGCCCAAGACGCTCATCGTGGTGCTGGTGTCTTCCCTGTTTGTCGGTGTTGTGATCAACCCGGCCATCTGTTCATGGATGGTCGAGAAGCCTAAACTGGGCAAGAGGGAGCGGATCAAGAGCGCCGGCGAAGGAATTCTGGAGTGGTATGAAGGGCTCTTGAGGGGCGCGCTGCGCAACAGGACGCAGGTTGTCCTGATAGCCTTCGCGGCTCTTGCGTCAACAGCGCTTGCTTACGGGTTGTTCGGTGCCGGGCTGGAACTCTTCCCGGAAACGGAGCCGAGAAACGCCACCGTGAGCGTGGCGTTTCCGCAGGGAACATCCATTGAGAAGACTGATGCCGCGCTGCTTCATGCCGAATCCGTGCTGGCCGGATACGAGGACATAGAGTTCTATCTCACGGTGGTGGGGCAGGGCGGCGACAACGGTTTGCTGGGTGGAGGTGTTGGCAGCCACCTGGGGTCGACCTTCATCGAGTTTCGCGACGCTGCTGACAGGAAGGGGAGTTCCTCCGAGCAGGTGGCCGCGATCCGAAAGGAGATAGGCGCAATCCCCGGCGCCGAGGTCACGGTGGAGAAACAGGAGGAAGGGCCGCCCACAGGCGCGCCCGTTTCGGTCGAGATTTCGGGGGCCGATTACTCGACGTTGTCCGGGCTGGCGGCCGAAGTGGTCCGCCGGCTGAGAACGATCCCGGGCCTTGTCGATGTCCGCGACGACATGGAGGACGCGCTGCCGGAAGTGCGCTTCGTCGTGGACCGGCAGCGTGCGGCGCTCCATGGGCTTGACACTTCGTACATTGGCGACTTCCTGCGGATGGCCATCTACGGCCGTGAAACGGGCAAGTTGCGGGTGGGTGAGGAAGAGTACGACATCAGGCTGCGGCTGCCGGAAAACAGGCGGAACGACATGAGCCTGCTCGACGGCATCTTCGTGCCCAGGCCAGGCGGTTCCAGCGTTCCACTGTCGGCGCTCGGGAAGGTGGAATACCGGGGCGGCCGCGGCGAGATCCTTCGCAAGGACCGGAGAAGAACCATAACCGTGATGGGCAACGATGACGGGAGGGGCGTTGACGAGATCATGGTTGATGTCCGTACGCGCCTGGCAGATCTGCGTGTTCCCACCGGCTACGCCGTCACCTATGCCGGCGACACCAAGGAGATGCAGGAATCGGGGGCGTTCCTGGCGAAGGCGTTTCTTGTGGCCATCGGTGGCATAGCGGTGATCCTCGTGCTCCAGTTCAATTCGGCGGTTCTTCCGTCGGTCATCATGACATCTGTAATCATGTCCATGGTTGGCGTCATGTGGGGGTTGCTGATCTGCAGGTTGAAGTTCGGCGTCATCATGACCGGCGTCGGTGTGATCAGCCTGGCCGGCGTCGTGGTGAACAATGCGATCGTGCTGGTTGACTGCATTCTCAAGCGCCAGCAGGACGGCATGGCAACGACGGAGGCCATTGTCGAGGCCGCGCGCACGCGGTTGAGACCGGTGCTGCTCACCGCGATAACGACGATACTCGGCCTCATCCCCATGGCCGTGGGCTACAGCCTGGAGATTCACAGGTGGCCGCCGGCAATCGTGGCCGGGCAGGAATCCAGCGCCTGGTGGGCGCCGATGGCAGTGGCCGTGATATTCGGGCTGTCCGTGGCCACGGTCCTGACGCTCGTGCTGGTGCCCGTGCTCGTAAGTGTTATCGAGAGCGCGGTGAAGGCCGTGTCCGGGAAGAACGGTCATGCGCGTCCCTCGGATGCAGCGGCCGGCGTTGCGCCGGCCGTTGGTCCACGGGAGTAGGGGCTCGGATCAGTCGCCGAAGGCTTCGTCGAACACGCGATCGGACGGCGGGAACTGGAGCGATTTCACGAAGGCGCAGGCTTCCGCCGCGCCGAATTCGCGGTCCATCATGGCGTCTTCCCATTCGACCGACAGCGGGCCGTCGTAATTGATTGCCGCCAGCGTGCGTACGATGTCCTCGAAATCCACGCCGCCGCGGCCAAGGCTGCGGAAATCCCACCCGCGTCCTGGCGTGCCGAAGTTCAGGTGCGACGAAAGGATGCCGCTCTCGCCGTCCAGCGTTACGGCCGCGTCCTTCATATGCACGTGGTATATGCGGTCCGGGAAGGCTTTCAGGAAGCGGACAGGGTCAACCATCTGCCAGTGCAGGTGGCTGGGGTCGAAGTTGAATCCGAACGTTTCCCGGTTCCCGATCGCCGAGAGCGCGCGGCGGGCGGTGATGATGTCGAAAGCGATTTCAGTTGGATGTACCTCGAGCGCGAAGCGTACCTTGCTCTTGTCGAAGACGTCGAGGATAGGGTTCCATCTCCTTGCGAAGTCTTTGAACCCGGCCTCGATCATTTCTTCCGAAACCGGCGGGAAGCTGTATAACAGGTGCCAGATGGACGAACCTGTGAAGCCGTTTACGACCTCGACTCCGAGGTTACGGGCGGCGCGCGCGGTATCCTTCATCGCCTGGATTGCCCACTTCCGCTTGGCCTCTGCCTTGCCCTTGCACGACTTTGGCGCGAAGACGTCGGAGCGTGAGTCGTTGTTGGAGTCGCAGACAAGCTGGCCGGCGAGATGGTTGCTTATCGCGTGCACTTCGAGTCCGTGGCGCGCCAGGATTTCGCGGCGGCTTTTAGCGTAGGTCTTGTCGCGCGCGGCGCGCGCCACGTCCATATGGTCGCCCCAGCAGGCGAGTTCCAACCCGTCATATCCCCACTCGGCGGCCTTTGCGGCGAGTTTCTCGAACGGAATATCGGCGAACTGGCCCGTGAACAGTGTTACCGGTCTTGACATGGCCTGCTCCTTTTTATCTCCATCGCCGCCGTGCAGGCGGCCACCCCGACTTCGAATCGCTCGTGTTTCGGCGTACCTTCACCGGTTTGCGGCTCGAGGCCGACCTGAATCCGTTCAC
>VGWI01000017.1 GCA_016873655.1 Lentisphaerota bacterium | reverse complement strand
CTTTCGACAAGGGCGGCGGAATCGGTTGTCCGGGCCGCCGGACATCTATCTGGCATACCGAAGGTCATCACTGCCATGACCTTGCGTCATACCCATGCGGTTCACTGCCTTGAGAACGGCTGGTCCATCCGTACTGTTCAGGTGGCGCTCGGTCACGCATCCGTCGAGACCACAATGCTTTACCAAAGGTGCATACTTCCCTCCGGCATCCAAAGCCCGCTCGCCCGGGTTCACGCAGTGCTGAACGGTTTGGCATCAACGCCGGCGGCGGTTGCCCCCATCTCTTCCGGTCCGACTCAACCTTGCGGCCATCACGACGACATCGGCGATCCCCGTCATCCTTCACCGGGCGCAACGACCATCAATACCATTCTCAACATGGCAATGAACGCCTTGGCCTTTCTGCCTGACGCAGTGGATCAAGTGCGCTATTTCTACCGCACCCTCGCCACCCGATTCCTCCAGCCAAAGCCGGTGTTTCGCACCTCGGCATCCATCCCGCGCGCGCCATCATCCCCTCGCGCCGGGCCGTGATCCGCCCCGGCCACTGTGAACACTGCTTGAAGCCACATCCGAAATCTGCCTATCCATCCGCGCCTTCACAACCAGTGAACGTTCTGCCGTCGCATTCCGCGCTCTGAAGCACAGAAACCCATTGCCAACACCCACTCTCAGGCGTACTTTCACTCCCAAGTCAGGCAACCCCGCTCGCTTTCAGGCATTGACTGACTCAATACCTGTATAAACGAAGTCGGGCTGTCTAATACAGTGGTTGGCCGGAGACGAAAACCATGAAACGACGAGGATACTCAAGCAAGAACCCCTTGCGTAACATCACTCGCGTTGACTACGAACGGCCTGAGCGTTCTGGCGGCGGAACACACGGTTACTACGTGCGCTTCCATGTCCGTGGCAAGCGTGTTCATGAATGCTTTACTGACGCGGAGTACGGCGGAAAGGACGAGGCTCTTGCGGCAGCAAAGGCATTCCGCGACGCATACGAGACTCAATTCCAACCCCAACTTGGCAAACGTTACCGTCTGCGACCAGATTGCAGAAACACCAGCGGTATTCTTGGTGTGCGGAAGGTAACGACCACCTTCCCTAGGCCTGATGGCAGATCGTATACATATGATTTTTGGGAATCGCACTGGCCAACACCTGAAGGCGGACATGCAAAGAAGGGGTTCTCCTGTCATCGCCTTGGAGAAGAGGGGGCTCTCGCTGCGGCTGTCGCCGCAAGGAAAGAAGGCATCGCTAGACTCGATGAGTTTCTGCAACAGCGTGAGAACCAGGTCTTTGTTCGCCCATGTGACGGGACCACGATCTGGCGATATATGGACTTCACTAAGTTCAGCTACCTCATTGCCCACTCGCACCTGTACATGCCGTTGATCCGAGAACTGGATGACCCCTGCGAGGGGTCTTTCTCAAAAGCGAATGAGCTTGTTCGATCGCGATTGGGTAGAATGGCTGCCGTTGCAGGATTGGACCCGAAATTCATTCGTCGTCTCAGAGATTGGATCGCAGTCAGTTGTTGGCACGTGAGCGAGCACGAATCTGCCGCCATGTGGAAGATATACGCCACAACATCGGAGGCCATTTCGATCAGATCAACGGTAGGCAAACTGCGAGTTGCCCTTCCTCGGAAAGTGCGTGTGGCGTCGGTTCAGTACGTTGACTACGAGCGTGACTGGATACCTGAAGTGAGCCCGTTCCAGCCCTTTCTATACAAACGGCGGTCATTTGAACACGAACGGGAACTGCGGGCACTCGCCTTGCACGCCGAGTCTCCTGCATTCGATGTGTTTGACAGTGAGGCCGAATCACCCCATCATGGGTTGACACTTCCGGTCAACCTTTCGGATCTCATTGAGGCCGTGTACGTTGCACCAGAGTCCCCGACTTGGTTCTTGGAATTGGTGAAGAAGATTATGGAAGACCGCGGTTTGGCGAGCATTCCTGTCAACCAGTCATCCTTGGAGGCAACGCCCATATACTAGAAAAGGGAACAGTCAACAACGGCCCCGGCCGTCGCTATTCGCGTCGCCGACGTGCCGCAACGTTCTATGACGGAGTGAAACATATGGAAATGATTACTGAGGTCGTCGCCTTGGTCGCATCACTTGCAGGCCTGCTAACAGCCATCATCAGTCTAGTCGTTGGTCGCCGGAACAAGGAGGCTATCACGAGACAGGCCGTTGATATTTCCGCACTTCAGCAGGCGGCCGCAAGTGTTGCGGCCGTATTCACCATCAACACACCTCGGAACGGAGACAACATCGAGGTTCCTGTTTACGATGAGATGTGGGGAACGTTCAAGGGAACGATCCCCCAAGGGTATCGGCTTTGGGTTCTGGCGAAGGAGAGTTCTAACTTCTTCCTGATGCACCCTCCCACCCAAGTAACGAACACAATGAAGCGCTGGAATCAGACCAATGTTCGCCTCGCAACCCCGGGTCGTTGGGAACTTCATGTCTGCATCGCGGATCGCGATGCTTCCGATTGGCTTGAGGCGAGGGCCAGGCAGAACAACTGGTCCGGATTTCCAACGCTTCCAGCAGGTGCTGAGACTGTGGAGTATGTTGTAGTAAATCGAATCTGAGACAACGGCCAACCAGAGGCCGGAGGGTATCGCGTTCCGCTGCGCTCCACGCGAACCCTCAGCCTCGACGTTCGGCACTGAGAGGAAGATGACGAAGGCATTCAGAGTCGATGACGGGTTCGTTCCGTGCCCCGTGAACGCCGGGGACGAGCTGTTTCCAAACGGCGTGTTCGAGTTCAATATCACCAAGATGCTTGAGCATATCTCACGCAATCCGACGGATGTTGCCTGCGTCGAGGTTGCAGTGGACGATCTCGATGAAGTGGTGTCACCGCTTGACGATTTGTATGTTGAGTCGGCTGACATCTCGCGCCCCCTGGTGCTCGCGGAGATCTCTCCCGGCCGGTTCAACCTGATCGACGGACACCACCGATTGGTGAAGGCACGGCGCAGCGGCGTAAGCACACTGCACGCGCACAAGTTGACCGCCGCCCAACATCTTCCTTTCCTGACGAGCAAGAAGGCGTACCTCGCCTACGTTGAATACTGGAACGGCAAGGTGAAAGGGTCTCGGCAACAATGTCGGGCCGAATCGGGTCCCCGTGACTGACTGAGCACAACCTCAGCCAGCCACGGGTCCCACACCACCCGGCGTACGGGTCCGTACCGGGCGGTTCCGGCGGTACGTTCAAGGTTGTCCATGAACGCACGACATGATCCGAAGATCATTGTCCGAGCACTCTCTATCTCCCATGAAGCGGCACTTACCAGCAGCCTCGCCCATGCGGGCGTCGTCGGCGCCGGCATCCTCTCCTTGGTCGAGTACTCATCCGCCAGTTCGGTCCTTCCCGACATCGAGGCTTCCGGTTTCGCAGTTTACATGGGCGTCTTTCAGCCCCCGGCTCGCTGCACGGTAGTACGACCTCTGCTGACTTCCCTTCGGGTTGCCCCGTCGGGATCTCCCCACGTAAGGACGCGTTGCTTCCCAGCGCGGCCGCCGCATTTACCTGCCCGCCCGAACCGTGCGACTTCGCTGTGTGGTGCCAGCTCGTCGAGGCGTGCCCGGCCTTGTATGCGGTTTCTGTCCGTCAGCCCGCTGGTTTCCGCTAGCCTTCCTTCCCCCGGTCGGTTGCCCTCCCGGAGTTGGCCTCGCGTAGTAGGTCTGTCATGTCACCATGCGGTTCCTCCTACAGGAGACTTGCACTCCATTTACAACGCACCCATGATGGGCGCACACCCGGCGTCGCACCCTATCGCCGCCAGCGCGGCTCAGGGTGAACGCCACCGTTGAGACTGTCGAAAAACGTCCTCTGCATGTTTTCTGGTATTTGGGAGGGAGTTGGCACGAGTTAAGCGGTCATTTTGCGGCAGAGGAGGACGCCATGCCGCGATACAAGCCGTACGACTACGACCAACTGATGATGATACCGGTGTCGCTGGAGCAACAGTTGGCGCCGGGCACGCTTGAATACGCCATCCACCGCCTGATCGAGGAACGGATAGACACGTCGGTTTTCGACGAGAAGTATCGCAACGACGGGACAGGCCGGCGTGCATACGACCCGAAGGTGCTGCTCAAGGTTGTGCTGTTTGCCTACTCCCGCAGCATCCTGCACTCCCGCAAGATCGAACGCGCATGCCGTGAAAACGTGACATTTATGGCCCTGGCCTGCGGTCAGAAGCCTGATCACAGCACAGTGGCGGCGTTCATTTCGGATATGGGCGAAGAGCGGGTAGTGAATCTGTTTACGCAGGTCCTGCTGGTGTGTGAGGAAGATGGTCTGTTGGGCGGAACTCAGTTCAGCCTCGATGGCCTGAAGCTGCCGTCGAATGCCTCGAAGGAATGGAGCGGGACCCACGCCGAACTGCAGAGGAAGAAGGAGAAGCTTGAGGCGAAGGTCAAGGAGGCCGTGCGGGAACACAGGGAGAAGGATCGCCGGGGCGGCGATCCGGACAGGGACCGGGAGCAGAATCGGATTAATCGGTTGCAGCGGAATGCAGATCGGATCGAGAAGTTCCTGTCTGAGGCCCAACCGAAGCGCGGAGTGCGGAACAAGGAGGTCCAGAGCAACGTCACTGACAACGACTCGGCGAAGATGGTCAGTTCGCATGGAGTCATACAGGGCTACAATGCCAACGCGTTGGTTGACGGCAAGCATCAGGTCGTTGTGCATGCGCAGGCCTTTGGCGAGGGAGAGGATGCGAAGGTGGCGGCGCCCATGCTGGAAGGGGCGGAACGGAATCTGAAGGCCGCAGGACTTGGTGATGAACCGCTGAAGGATGTGGAACTGAGCGCCGACACCGGTTACTTCAGCGTGGACAACCTGGAGGCATGCCGGGACGCGCAGGTTGACGCCTACATACCGGACCGGGAATTTCGGAAACGCGATCCGCGCTTCGCCAACGCCGGCCGGCATCGCCGTTCGGTGGACAAGCACAAGCAGAGGTACAAATCGAAGAAACGCTGGTTCGGGCCTGAGGATTTCAGGTTCGATGACAGGACAAAGAGACTGACCTGTCCGGCCGGACATGGGTTGTACGTGCGCAACCGGAACTTCTCCACAGGTGACGGGTACAAGGCAATTGCTTACCAGGCGCCGAAAAGGGCGTGTCGCGGGTGTACGTTGCGGGCGCAGTGTCTGAGGCATCCCGAGAGAACGGAGTCACGGCAGGTACACATCTTCTATGGAAAGCGGCCAGGCAGTTTGACGGATGCGATGAAGGCGAAGATCGACACGCCTGAAGGCAGGCGCATCTACAGCAGACGCCTGAGTACGGTCGAACCGGTCTTCGCGAATGTGCGGGCACAGAAGAGGATGGACCGCTTCACGCTCCGGGGCCGATTGAAGGTGAACATCCAATGGATGCTCTACTGCATGGTCCACAACATGGAGAAGATCGTGAACTTCGGAGAGAGCTATGCGATGGCAGGTGCATAAACCCGGGGAACCGGCCGGCAACCCGCCCGCAAGCGGGTATATGGCCCCGACTATGGCATTCCCGGAACCGCAATCCCCGATACCGCGATCAATCTCGCCGCTTCACCGAATGAAAACTTGATTTCCGTCCCGGCCAGGAAGAATCTCGCCTCTGAAAACGCGTTGTCCGACAGTCTCGTTCGGCACGGAAAAGGACCTTGCGTCACCGCGCGCCATTCCGCCTGGAACACGGCTTGCCTACGCCGAATGCGGGCGATAAGCTTGCCCGCATGTTCCGCCTGGATAGCTACCTCGAATCGCGCAGGAAATCGGTAGAGGCCGCGCTCGACTTCATTCTGCCTTCGGCGGATACCCCGCCGGCCCGGCTGCACGAAGCCATGCGCTACGCCGTGTTCTCCGGCGGTAAACGAGTCAGGCCAGTCCTATGCGTCGCCGCCGCCGACGCCGTGGCCGACAAAGCGCCACACGCGGCGGAAGCCGCCGCGGCCGTCGAGCTGTTCCACACCTACACACTTATCCACGACGATCTGCCGTGCATGGACGACGACGACATGAGAAGGGGCCGCCCGACGTGCCACGTGGCTTTTGGCGAAGCAACCGCGGTTCTCGCCGGCGACGCGCTGCAATGCCTCGCCTTCGGTGTTCTGGCGGATGCCGGCATGGAGCCGGGGGTGTCCTCGGCACTCGCCCGCGAGCTGGCGTCGGCCGGCGGCAGCATGGGCGTGGCAGGAGGGCAGGCGGAAGACCTGGCCGCCACGGTTGCCGGCGCAACGGTCGAATCCGTCGCCCGCATCCACCTTCTGAAGTCCGCGGCGCTGATCGCGGCCGCAACAAGGATGGGCGGGATCGCCGCGGGCGCATCCGCGGCACAGACCGACGCGCTTGGCGCGTACGGGGAGAAGGTGGGCATGGCGTTCCAGATGGCGGATGACCTGCTCGACTCGGAACGCGGCGAAGCAGGCGGCGAGACGTCTTGCCTCTCCGTGATGTCGGCCGAAGACGCCCGCGAACGTATCGCTGCCCTCACCACGGAGGCGGTCGCGGCGCTGGCCAGGCATTTACCGGCGGATCGCACTGTACCGCTCAAGGCCATGGCGGAATGGCTCGCTGGAAGGAAGGCCTGACGGAGGTTTCTTGTATGAGTCCGTTGCTCTCGTACTGCATACTTGCCGCGGCATGCTACCTGATCGGCTCGATACCGTTCGGATTGCTCATAGCCCGGATCAAGGGAATCGATATACGCACCGTGGGCAGCAGGAACATCGGCGCGACGAACGTGTTCCGGTCCGTCGGCAAGGGATGGGGAATCCTCACCTTCGCCTGCGATTTCCTGAAGGGACTTCTGCCGGTCCTGATCCTCCCCGCCCTGCTCTTCGACGCCTCCGCCGACACCGCCATCCCGCGGCTGGCGTGCACTGTATTCTGCATCGCGGGCCATAACTGGACGGTCTTCCTCCGCTTCCGCGGCGGCAAGGGCATAGCAACCAGCGCCGGCGCGCTGTGCGGGATCGCCTGGCAGGCTGTGCTTGTCGGCCTGGCAGTCTGGCTGGTCCTGTTCGTCACCACCCGCTATGTCTCCGTCGCGTCAATCGCATCGGCCGTCGCCATCATGGTGTTCGGATGGGGCTGGCTTCGCGCCGACGGGCTCATCCTGCCTGTCGTGCTGACCGCCCTGGGCGCGGCGGCGATAGTCAAACACAGGGCCAATATCATTCGCCTTGTGAAGGGCACAGAGCACCGCTTCGAGTTCAGCCGCAGAAAGGGAGCAAAATGAAAGCCTGCGTTGTAGGCGACGGCGCGTGGGGAACGGCGCTGGCGCTGGTGCTGAGCGACAACGGGCACACGGTCAGTGTGTGGAGCCCCTTCCCCGACTATGCGGGAGAGGTCGAGGCCGCGCGTGAAAACAGGCGCTTCCTTCCCGATGCCGCGATTCCCGACAGGGTGCGTTTCACGGGTTCCCGCGAGGACGCCGTCGACGGAGCGGACCTTGCGGTTCTTGCCGTGCCCACAAAGTACTACAGGGACACGGTCGCATCCTTCGCCGGCCTGCTGCGCGACGGGCTGCCGGTCGTCTCCGTCGCGAAGGGGCTGGAGCCGGACTCCTGCCGCCGCATGTCGGAGGTGGCGGACGCCGCACTCGGAATCCACGGCACAGCCGCTCTCTCCGGCCCGAGCCACGCGGAAGAGGTGGCCCGCCGCATGCCCACGGCCGTGACAGTCGCATCGCCCGACCGCGAACTCGCCACCTTTCTTCAAACCGCGTTCAGCAACAGCCGTTTCCGCGTGTACACGACCGACGACATGGTCGGGGTGGAACTGGGCGGTGCGCTCAAGAACGTCATTGCCATTGCGGTAGGCGTGAGCGACGGAATCGGCTTCGGCGACAACGCGCGCGCGGCGTTGATCACACGCGGACTCGTCGAGATATCACGGATAGGCGCCGTGATGGGAGCGCATCCGGCGACATTCGCCGGACTGAGCGGTCTTGGAGATCTCATTGTCACCTGTTCCAGCCGTCTCAGCCGCAACAGGGGCATAGGCGAGCGCATAGGACGCGGCGAAGTGGTGTCGAAGATACTGGGCGACATGAAGCAGGCCGCCGAGGGAGTGTGGAACTGCGCTCAGGCGCGTCAGCTCGCCCGCGAACACGGCGTGGATGCGCCTATCACGGAAGAAGTCTGCGCAATGGTCCACGAGGGAAAGCCGCCGATCGAAAGCGTGCGCGACCTGATGGAGCGCGACGTCAAGCCCGAGCGGCCACACGCTTCTTCTGCTGCAGCAGAAGCTGCACGATAGAGACAACCTGGCTCACGGTCCAGTACAGCACCAGCGCGGCCGACATATTGTAGAAGATGACGGTGAAGAACACCGACATCCACGTCATCATCTTCTTCTGCTGCGGATCGCCGGAAGACGGGGTCAGGTGCTGCTGCCAGACCATGGTGGCAGTCATCAGCAGCGGCAGGATGTTGAGCGACCCTATCAGCGGTATCATGCCCCGGAACAGCCCCTCGGGCTCGCTCAGGTCGCGCACCCACAGGAACGAGGCGTAGCGCAGCTCAACCGCGTTGCGCAAGGCGGTGAACAGCGCGAAGAACACCGGTATCTGGATGAGCATAGGCAGGCAGCCCATCATCGGATTGACCTTGTTCTGCTTGTAGAGCGACATGATCGCGTAGTTCATCTTCTGCGCGTCGCTCTTGAACTTCTCGCGCAGCTTGGCGACCTCGGGCTGGATCTCCTGCATCCTGCGCATGCTCTCGTTGCTCTTGTGCGTGACCGGCCAGAACACGCCACGGACAATCAGGGTAAGAAGGATGATTGCCACGCCGTAGTTGGGTATGACGGCATGGAGCGCATTGAGCACCCACAGAAGCTGCTTGCACAGCCACGAAAGCCATCCGAACTGCATGACTTCGGACTGGCGCGCGCCCAGACCCTTGAGAAGCGAGTACTTCTTCGGGCCCATGTAGAACGAGGTCTTCCGCACCCATTCTCCGCCGGATGCGACCTCCCTTTCGTTGAACTGAAGCCCGGCGGAAACATTCACAAGCTGGAGAGCGTTGGAGACAGAGACATCCCGGACAGCGTGAACGAATCCACCGGCAGCCGGCTCGTCGGGCGTCAGAATCTGCACGAAGAACTTGTTCTTCGCCGCCGCCCAGCGCAGCGGCGACCCGATATCCTGCTTCACCGATTCAGGCATGCCGATCTGCGGAGGCCGCGAGCAGCCGAACATGCCGGGCTTGTAGCCGAACATGGAGGGGATATCCTTCGACCCCCAGTACTTTGTCTTGCCCTTCGCGCCGTCCTCGAGCGTATCCACCCCAACCAGCATCTCGCCGCTGCGGCTGCCATGGACAACAGTCTCCGGAATCGGTCCCAGCCGCAAGGCGTGCGCCGCGACTTTCGACGGCTCTTCCCCGCCGTTGATGAACCTGTCCGTGACGCGAAGGATGTAGCCTTCCCCGAGCTCGAAATCGCGCTCAACCCTTATCCCGCCCGGCGCTTCGAACGACAGCCTTGCCGCCTTGCCTCCCTGCAGAACTTCCACGCCATAGTCCCTGTCAGGCCCCATCCCGGACGCCTCGTCCATCGAAAGGCACGGCATCGCGCCGAAATCGAACGCCACGGGCGGACTGTCCTTGTCCACATCCGATCTGTATTGCTTCAGTTCCGCGAGGATCACACCGCCGCCCCACGAACTTACTGCCAACTTGAGTTCGTCGTTCTCAAGGCTGACTACAGTCTCCAGGGGCCTTGGCTGAGTCTGGGCCGGCTCCGACTCGCGTTCCGGAACGGACGGCTGAGTCAGCTCGGCCGCCGCCGGCGCCGTCGCCTGCCCGACCGCGTTTGTTGCAGCCTCCGCCGCCGGCTGAGGCCGTACCTCGCGCCAACCCGGCGATGGCCTGCTGTAGAAACCCCACGCAACCAGCAACGCAACGAGCAGCACGACAATGATGGTTTCCTGCTTGTTCATCAGAATGTATTCCTTGTTTCGGGAACCGGGTCGAACCCGCCGGGATGGAGCGGGTGACACTTCAGAATGCGGCGAAGGGAAAGAAGCATCCCGCGCGCCGCGCCGTGCCGGCGCACGGCCTCAATGGCGTATGTCGAACAGCTCGGGTAAAACCTGCAGCAGGGGCCGACAAGCGGCGAAACCACAAGCCTGTATGTCCGTATGAGCCATATCACCAGCCAGCTCATCATCCTCCCGCATCGCGGTCCAGGATCCCGGCCTTCACCGCCAGACTCCTGAAATCCCGCTCCAGGTCCACATACTCCTCGCTCAGGGCTCTACCACGCCCAATGAGCACGATATCGGCACAACCGCGGAATGCCGGCCTGTTCCTGCGGAACAATTCGCGCAGACGCCGCCTCACGCGAACCCGGTCAACCGCGCGCCGGAACGTACGCTTGGTCGTGACAACGCCGAGCCTCACTTCGCCGCCACCGCGCGCAAGGCAAAGCAAGACCATCGAACGACCCGGAAAACGTCGGCCCGACTTGAAAACGTCGTCGAACTCCTCGGGCCGCGCGAGCCTGAGTCCCCGGCCAAACCCGAAGCGGCGCTTGGTGGAACCGGTCTCTGCCGCCGTCTTCATGCCGGACTGTGCGGGACGGCTGCGGCCGTCTTCCGCCTTCTTGTCACGCCGTCAGCTTCTTGCGGCCCTGACGCCGCCGGTTATTCACGACCTTCCGCCCGTTCTTGGTGGACATGCGGGCGCGGAAGCCGATCTTTCTCTTCCTCTTGATCTTCGAAGGCTGCCATACGCGTTTCATCGAATTCTCTCCAGAATCTGCCGAACTACCTGCCCGACAAGGGGGCGGATCATATCACCGAAAACAGGCCCGTCAAGCACGCTCAAGACGGCGCACCGACGGCCGGGAGAATGGGATCATCTCGGCGCCCTGCTCAAAACGGCCTCGCTTATCGAACGCCCGTCCACGAGAACCGGCGCCTGCCTGGACCGCCAGGCCCTCCGCCGGGACATGACGAGAAGCCGGTGCCCGCGCGAAAACACGAGGAACATGTCCAACTGAAACGCCAGCCTGTAGAGGATGCCCGACGCGGCCCATGCCCTGCGGACTCTCGATCCGGATATGTCCTTCACGGCCCCAACCTTGAACAACGCGCGCGCCGTCAGCATCTCGGCCAACGCCATGAAGAAACGCCCGAACATCCGCACTTCATGGACGTCGAACCCGTCCTTCAGAACTCCGAACAGGTCTGACTCGCTGCAACCTTCCCCGCCGTCCACCCCGCCCAACCTGGCCAGCCAGGTCCGCAACGGCCTCAGGAGCGACCAGCGGTTGAGCCTGCGAACGAGGAGTATGAGCCGTCCGTCCGGCTTCAGGCACCTGTGCAGTTCCTCGATCAGCGGCATGTCCGCACGGCTTCCGGCAACTCCGCCGAACACTATCACCAAGTCAAAGGTCTTGTTTTCAAAAGGGAGCTTGGGCCCGTCTATCCGATGGGTGTGGCCCTCGAGCACAGCGTCGAATGACGCCATGTCCTGGCCGGTTGCCACCGTTTCCCACTCGCCGCCGTTCTTGCGCAGGTGGAAACTGATCATGCAGTTGGGAGCGCCGACATCCATGCAATCCAGGTCGCTGGTGTCGCCTGCCATGCGAAGCACTTCACGCAGAACCACCTGCATGGGCAGAGACTTGCGGAAGGCAAACAGCTGCTCTTCTACTTTCCCGCCCGCGCTTTGCGCCGCTTCCATGAGGATAGCCCCCGTCAAATGGCCCCGACCAACGTCGCGCGGATTATACCAGCCGGCGTCCGGCTGTCCATTCCCGGTTCTGCGGCGGAGAGAAGACAGAGACAGAGAGGCGGATGGCGGGCGCTGAACCGCCCGCCGTGCGAGCCCCGCCCAAAACACCGTGCTCGCCTGCGCCGGCCCGACCCGCTAATCTGACTGCATGCATTCCTCATTGCTGATTCGCGGCGCGCTGGTTCTGGACCCGGCAGGTAATTCCGCCAGCGTGCGCGATGTCTTCGTAGCCGGCACCATGATACGGAATCCGCCTGCACAACTCCCGCCCGCGTGCACGGTGATTGATGGGTCCGGGCTGAGACTCGTGCCAGGCCTGACGGATCTGCACGTCCATTTCCGCGAACCGGGAAACGAAGCGGCCGAAACTCTGGCCAGCGGCGCGGCGGCAGCGGCAGCCGGCGGGTTCACCCGCGTCCTTACGATGCCGAATACGACCCCGCGGGTGGACACCCCCGAACGGGTGAGATGGCAGCTTCAGCATGCCGGCCGCGAAGTGGTCGCCCTGTGCGCCGGGGCCGTTACGGCGGACCTCGCCGGCAAGTCGCTGTCCGACATGCCCGGCATGGCGTCGGCGGGCGCGGCGGCTTTCACGGATGACGGCGTGAACATCGGCAAGCCGGAGCTGCTGGAAGCAGCCATGCGGATCGCGGCGCGCCTCGACCGCCCCATCCTCGACCACGCCCTCGACCATGCCCTGGCCACGGACGGAACGATGCGATCCTGCCGCAAGTCGGAACAGGCCGGACTCAAGGGCATTCCGGCCGAGGCGGAAACGGCCGCGGTCGCCCGCGATATCAAGTTCGCAGAAAAGACAGGCTGCCGCATTCATATCCAGCATGTCTCAACCGCCGGCGCGATTGAGCTCATCGCCGAAGCACGGGCCCGGGGACTGCGGGTGTCCGGCGAGGCGACACCGCACCACCTGCTGCTCAGCACCGAGGAACTGGATCCGTCCGATCCCTCGTTCAAGATGAGCCCGCCGCTGGGCACGCCTGAAGACCGGGCGGCTCTGGCGGCTGCCGTGGCGAACGGCGTGCTCACCGCCCTCGCAACCGACCACGCACCGCATACGGCCGAGTCGAAGGCGCGCGGGTTCGCCTCCGCACCGTTCGGAGTGATCGGACTGGAAACGGCGGTAGCCGCCACGCACGAAGCGCTTGTCCGGTCGGGCCTCATGGATGAACTTGCCTGGGCGGGAGCATGGACGACCGGACCGGCCGCAGTCCTTGGGATTGAGCAGTCGAGCATGGCGCCGGGCCGGCCGGCCACGCTCGCCCTGCTCGACCTGTCCTCCGACTGGGTGGTTGAGCCCGCGACGTTCCGCACCCTTTCGCGCAATACGCCGTTCGCCGGAAGAACGATGAAGGGCCGCGCCCTGCTGACCATGCTCGACGGCAGAATCACGTGGGACGCCCTGCCGGATTCACGGCGTGTAAGGACGGGCTGACCCGCCCATCCATCAATCACCGCCAATCGACTGATTGACACCGGCGGCGGGTTGTGCGGATAATCGCACCACGCTTGCGGCCGGCAACTTGCGGTTTGGCAGGATGCAGAATCGCGCCGGCCGGACGAATCACACAATGGCAAACGTCACCATCACAACCGGGCCCGCCGCCGGCCGCGAGATCGAAATCGGACAGGACGAGACGATCATCGGCCGCGCCCGGGACTGCCACATCTGCATCGCCGACCAGGCCGCATCCAGTCACCACTGCGCGATAATTCGTGAAGGCGACGAGTACTGGATCCGCGACCTGGGCTCCACCAACGGCACAAGGCTCAACGGTGAGATGGTCGTGTCGTCGCGCCTTAAACCCGGTGACGCGGTAATGGCCGGTTCGACGGAGATCCAGTTCTCGGGCGACGACGTTCTCGTTGACGAATCAGTCCTGGCGAAGCCGCCGATCAGCGCCCCCGTCCCGACGGTCGTGATGTCCTCCGGCCTGGCAGGCGTTCGAACGGCACCAATGGGGGCCGCCCCGGCTTTCGCCGCGCGCCGGACTCCGAAATGGCGATGGATGGCGCTGAGCGTGCTGGTCCTGGTCGCGCTGGTCGCGTTGGCCTACTGGTTTCTGCGCGGCCTGCTTCAGACAGGCTGAGATCCCTTCGTCTTCAGCTCTATCATGTTGGCGTCAACTGCGTCCTGCCCCACGGGTACTGCATCCATCGTCTGAACTCCGGCTGCGGTCTTCACGATAACACAGAGCGCCTTGCCGGGCGGGCAGTCGGAGTAATGAGCGAGAAGCCCTGCCGCAAGCCGAATGGCGTCCCCGTCCGCTGACGCGGGCAGCAGCCCCGTCGGGCCCGGGATGTCATCACCCGGAATCATGAGCGCGTCGCATTCCGAAGCGCGCTGTTCAATCATGGCATTGTCTTTCTCGTCCCGCCCAAGAATCAGCTTCGTCGCGGGACCAAGCCGGAAATGCCTGCCGCACTTGAGCAATTCGAGGGAACGCCGGTCCGTGATCCCCTCGTGCTCGATAAGATCGCGCAGGCGCGCGCAGAAATTGGGCTCCGTGAGGCGGCACCCGCCTGCGGGCGTGGGATAATCGGCAAGCCCGTATTCCCTGGCCAGCGCCATCTGCGGCCTGCGAGTCCTTCCGCTGAATCCAAGCAGGCGGTTCCTGTCGATCAGTCCTTCCCGCTCCGGCTTCGTTTCCGCCAGCAACTTCGCGCTCATCGGCCTGACAAGAATGTCCGCATAGCCAGATTCATTGGCCACGATTCCGAGACACCTGCGGTTCTGCGACATGGGACGCTGGTCGAGCACCTCCCCTGTCGCCACGAAATCGAAGCCGCTCCGCGCGGCCTCTTCACCGGCGCACCGGACCATCTGCGTGTGGCAGTCAATGCATGGGTTCATGCACGCCCCGAACCCGTGCTTCGGCTTGCGGAGAATGCGGAGTATGTCATCCGTGAAGTCCAGGACAAGAAGCGGCACCCCCAACCCCTCGGCCGCCTTGCGCGCCCGTGTCGTATCGAAGAAGGGGCTGTCGAAGGCAACAGCAGTGACATCAACACCCTGCCCGCGAAGAACGAGTATCGCAAGCTGGCTGTCCAGTCCGCCGGAAAGAAGAGACAAAGCCCGCGCCCCGCTGCGGCTCCCCGAACCTTCGCCGTGTGCGTTCGTTTCCTTCATCATGCGTACTCTAACACACACGTGACAAAGGATCCGGGATCAGACCTGGAACCTAGCATTTGACTGTCCTTGCCATCTTCTCGATCCGGACCGCCTTGGAGGCCAGTGACTTGCCCTTGGCCAAGGCCCAAGCAGTCCCACTCGCCCCCGCCCCACGTCAACACCTATCTTCTAGCTTCTAGGTCTGACCCTGCGAGATGCCTATCTGACCCTGTGGGATCGTCAGACATTCACCGGCATGCGGGACTTGGCCTTCCTCTTGCCGAACATGATCTGTGACACCACGCGCATATGCTCCCTTCCGCCCGGCTGGAACAGCGCGAGCACGGTGTCATACGAAGGATCCGCGCCGAACACGTAGGGAGTGTTCGTCACCACGACGACCGGCTTGCCGGTGGCCTGGCAGAGTTTCACCACCTGCGGAACCGCCGCGGCCGCCTTGTGGTGGTAGTAGTTCGTCGTGACAATGACGTCATAGTCGTTCTGCGCAAGGCGCCTCTTCAGGCGCTCCATGTCGCCCGCGTCGGGCAGGTTCTGGATCTCGATCGAACCGACCGACTTGCCGATCACGCCCATCTCCTCCCACAACAGGCCCGGGTGACAGTACATGTTGTTCGCGGCCGCATGCGTCGGGAATATCTGCTCGACCAACAGCACGCGCTTCTTCGGGTCAACCGGCAGGACCTTCCCGCGGTTCGCGACCACGAGCACCGACCGCTCCGCCGCCTCGCGCGCGGCGTCCTGGACGAACTTGCCGCGGATCGGCGCATCGGCCTTCGCGGCGTCCACGAGCCCGCCGTTCTTCGCAAGGCCCATGTCCCACCGCATCGCGAGAATGCGGCGCACCTTCTCGTCCACTTCCTGCTCGGGCAACCGGCCTTCCTTCACCGCCTGCTTCACCGACTCCAGTATCCGGAACCGGATCGGGCTCTCGTCACGGCAGAGAACGAGGTCGTTGCCTGCGATGAGCGCCTGCACGATGGCTTCGGACATCTCGTACTGCTTCAGTATGCCGCCCATCATCATGTTGTCGGTCGTGACGACGCCGTTGAAGCCGAGCTCGCCGCGCAGGAAACCCGTCACGATCGCGCGGCTCATGCTGGCCGGCAGCTTCGTCTCGCCCAGCGCCGGGTACAGCGAATGAGCTGTCATCACGCAAGGCAGCCCCGCGGCTATCAGCGCCTTGTACGGCGAGATATGCACGTCCATCAGCGTCTTGTGGTCAAGATCCACGACCGGCATCCCCCAGTGGGCGTCGGCAACGGACTCGCCGCGGCCGGGGAAGTGTTTGCCAGTCGCCATCAGCTTGTGCTCCTGGAACCCCTTCAGGCTCTGGAGCGCGAAACGGGTGACATCCTTCGCGTTGTCGGAATAGGCCCTGGTGCCTATTTCCGGGTTGAGCGGGTTGGTGTTCACGTCAAGCACCGGCGAGTGGATCATGTTCGCGCCGACCGCGCGCGCCTGCATCGCAATGCTCTTCGCGGCGCGGTAGGCAATCTCCGGCCTGCCCGAGGCCGCCAGCCCCATCGGGTGCGGAAAAAGCCGCTGCCCGCCGAGGAGGTCGTCCGAGCCGCTGCCTTCCTGGTCCACGGTGAAATGAATGGGTATCCCAAGTTTCCGCTCCAGCGACATCGTCCGCAGTTCGTTCAGCATCGCGGCGAACTCGCAGGCGTTGGCGACCGGCGGGTTCTTGGTGTAGGCGTAGTCCTTGTTCAGCCCGCAGGGCGGGTGCATGGACTTCAGCGTGATCTCGTCGGGCTCCTCGCCGGGTTTGACGTCGTTCATCAGCGTGATTATCCGAAAGCCCTGGCTGATGCGGATGCCGCCGACATGGTACTTGCGGATCATCTCCACCGTGTCGGGCGTTATCACCGTTCCGCACAGCCCAAACACCATCAACTGCCCGACCTTCTGGTCGAGATCCATCTTCCCCATCAGGCCGTCAACCCAGCGATCTTTCTGACTGCTCATTGATTTACTCCTTGCGCTACATGCAGACACAACACTCCGAATGCCCGAAATCCAGATCGAACACGCGCACGTCGCGGAGCAGAAGCGTCACAAGGATCTCCATTCCGCAGCAGTCCTTCCTGCGCTCGCGGAAGGCATACACCACCGTACTGCCTGAGGCTTCCGGATGCCGCCCGGCGTGCTCCATCGAAACCGCGCCGCCGCAGTGGGGCAGGCCGTAGTTAGAGAGTTGCCTGACGGAAGAACAACGGCCGCGGATTATCGGGAACGCCTCCCGCACGGTCAATCAGTATCGCTCCGCCCTTACACGCCCCAAGCGGGATTGCGCCGGCGGGGTCCACGGGGTATATTGCGCCCCTTCGCCGGCGATTCGCGCGGCGGAGGGGTTGTCATGTCAGCGTCTTCAGCAACGGAACACCGACTTCCGCTGTCGGTGGGTTTGATCGGCGTAACAGGTTTCGGCAGAACCCACTACGCCGACATCACGCGCGCGGCACGGCGCGGGCAAGTGCGCCTTTCGGCCTGCACCGTCATCAATCCCGGTGAGGCGCGGGAGCAATGCGCCAGCATGACGGAGGGAGGCTGCAGGATCTACTCCGACCACAGGGAAATGCTCGCGCGCGAAGCGGGAAATATCGATGTGTGCTTCATCCCGACCGGCATACCCCTTCACCGCCCGATGGTTCTGGCGGCCGTCGAAGCCGGCTGCCACGTGTTCGTCGAGAAACCGGCCGCGGGCTGCGTCGACGATGTTGATGCCATGCTCGACGCGGCGCGCGCCGCGCGCCGCGTCGTCGCAGTCGGGTTCCAGCGCCTGTATGCGCCCGAAGTCTGGGAGGCCAAGCGCATGCTGCTCGATGGCGCCATCGGCCGGGTCACCTCGGCAAGCGTCATCGGCGCAATGCCGAGGAATGAGATATACTACTCGCGCAATTCGTGGGCAGGCCGGCTCCGCACGACAGACGGGTTCGTTCGCGATTCGCCCTTCAACAACGCCATGGCGCACCAGCTCATGGCGGCGCTGTTTCTCGCTGGAGACGATACCGCCGCCGCGCTGGAGGTGACCGGCGGCACTGCCGAACTGTACAGGGCGCGCGACATGGAAAGCCCGGACACGGCCTGTTTCCGCCTCGAAACGAAGGAAGGCCCGACGGTCTCCGGTCACTTCACACACGCATGCGCCAGACACATCAGCCCGATCGTCTCAATACGGGGCGAGAAGGGCCGTCTTGAATGGAGCTCCGACGCCGCGTGGCGGGACCGAATCGAGATCCATCGCGACGGCGCGCGCATCGTCCCGGTCCCCGACGGGGAGTCACTGCGCGACTTAGTGATGAACGGATTGCTCGCGGCTGTCTCGGGCAATACCTCGCCGCCATATTGCAGTCTCCAGCTCGCCAGAGCGCACACGAAGGCGGTGGAACTGATCCACGCCGCGCCGGTCATGCAGATCCCGGTCAAGTACGTGCACCCGTCTCCCTGGGAGGAAGGCACTGTTCAGGCGGTAAACGAGATGGAGTCATACATCGAAACGGCCTTCAGACGGAATTGCCACCTCACGGACCTTGACGTTCCATGGGCGGTTCCGCCCAGCCGGCTCACAACCTGACCCCCGGCGGGGGATGCTGCCCACCCTGTCACCACGTTGGCTTGACTGGCGGCGCCTTCGGGCCTCAAGCTGCGCAACTTGTATGGACAAGAAAGCGCGTGAGTCAGGCTCCGTGAGTCTTGCCCTGGCTGTCCAGGGCTGATGGAGGGTCATATGAAAATGTTCGCTGTCTGCATCCTGTCTGTCGTCGCGGCAACATCAGTTCTTGCCCAGTCGCAAGATGCCGGCAAGAGTCCGCGGAAGTGGACCAGCATCCGCGGAGAAACGGTCGAGGCCTCGTTCGTGAAGCTCCAGGCCGGATCGGTGCAACTCCGCACGGCCGACGGGAAGGACATGCAGATAGACATGATGGAACTCATATCAACCGACCGGGCGCTGATCAGGGAATTGGCAGCGCCGCCGCGCCCGAACCCGGCCGCGCAGTCAGTGGCCGGCGCCTACTCCGGCAAGTACAAGTCCGAGCGCTGGAGCGGCGCACTCGCTTGCACCATCACCGAGGACAGTGACGGAGAACTCAAGGCCGACTGGTCTGCCGAACACAGCGACGGTAAGAAGTACCGTTACTCAGGCGCTTTCAGAAAGAACTCCGAAGGCAAGTACGACGGCCTGTTTGACGTCAGGCGGCCGAAGGAGTTCCAGGTTACTGGCAGCTTCGACGGATCGAATTTCGCCGGCGAGATAGCACTGGTTGACCGCAAAGGCGGGTCGAAAACAACGGGCGACCTCACCATGTCTCGCAAGTCCGACGATTGAGCGCCGGCACAGAGCGTTTCTTGACCAACACTTCTCAAAACCTTCTCACGTCGCCTTTCAGTCGGAGCAGCCGCAGGCCGTTGACGGTACCGTGGCGCGCACTCACCGCCAGCGCTCTACACCGGGAGCGTCAGTGTAACACGCGTCCCTCTCCCCGACGTGGAGCTGATTCTGAGTTCGCCTCCGAGGTAGGCCGCGCGTTCGCGCATCGCGGAAAGACCGATGCTTCCCGCATGGACACGGGCCGGGTCGAACCCTGACCCCCTGTCGGACACTTCCACCGATGCCAACCCGCGTTCGGGCGCGAAGGCTCGGATCGAGGCTCTCCGGACGCCTGAATGCTTCGCAACGTTGAGCAGCAGCTCCTTCACCGATCGGAACATGAACTCCCTGGAGGCATGGTCAGCCGGCCCGAGCCCTGGCGCGGCAGATACCCGCACCGACAGCCCGTGCGTCCTTTGCGCGTCTTTCGCCGCCCAGGCAAATGCATCGGCAAGGTCCGCGTCGCAGAGCACAGCGTTCACCAGGTCGGCGCTCAAGGAACGGGTGGTGCCAATGGCCTTGTCCAGGATGACCGCAAGCCCTGCCAGATCGGCTTTCCGCAGCAGCCCGCTCGACCCGCTTCGCAGCCTGTCCAGCTCGTATTTCATACTGACAAGCGTCTGCTGCAGGTCCTCGTGCAGCACCTGTCCCATCCTGTAGCGCTCCTTCTCCTCCGCGCCGATCATCCGCACGGTCAGCGCATGGAGCTGGGCTGTCCGTTCCATGACCTTGGCTTCGAGCTCGTTCCGCGCGGCGTTCAGTTCTCCCATCGCCCGCTCAAGCTCGGCGAACATCAGTCCGCGCTCGAGCGCGCTGCCGGCCGATGTCGCAAGCTGTTCCCCGAAACGTATCTCCTCCGCCCTGAACCGACGCGGCTCCGGGAAGTTGAGAAAAAGGACCCCCGCCACCCGGCCGCGCATGAAAAGCGGCACGACCAGCACGGCAAGGACGCCGTACTTCAGCATGTGCCTGCGTTTGACACTCGGGTCGGACCTGGAGTCGGCCACAGCAACGGTCCGGCCCGTCTCCAGCACCTTCAAAGCATGCCCCTCGGTCCGGTCGGTCATGACAGCCCCAACCATGTCCTGCGAAAACCCGTGCACGTAACGCACAACCCACCTGCCCTCTTCCCTCATGGAAATCGCCGCGGTCCGACAGCCCAGCGCCTCTGCTCCGCGGCTGACAAGCGCCTGCATGATTTCGCGGATTCCGAGACTCGAATGAATGGAGTCGTTGATGCTGTTCAGAGCGGAACTGAGCCGCTGAACCAGTTCCAGCTCCGACTGGGCCCGGATTATCCGGGTAACGTCGCGCCCCTCGAACACGAACTGCTTGAGCCCGTTCGGTCCGACGCCAAGCGGGGTGAGAACCATGTCATACCACTTCTTCTCGTCGTTCTTTCCCCGCGAATGCAGGTACCGGACCACGTCCCTGCCACGGCACGCCTCAAGCCGTTTGATGCCGTCTGCAACCGCCTCACGGGGAACGCCAAGCTCGATCATCGTCCTGCCGATAACCTGCTCCGGCTTCAAACCATAGAGCGCCGCCATGGCGCGGTTGACGGCGGTGTAGCGCATGTCGCGCCTGACGATCTCGGCGATGCCGCGGACGCATGCCGGACCTTCAAAGAACAGATTGAACAGGCGGCTGAAGTCTTCCTGCCGCCCGGCATGGAGCTTCCTGCCGGCCTGCTCACTGCTTGAGCGGGAAGCCTTCCGGGTTCGGCGACTGCCCTTGCTGGTTCGAGGTCTCTGCTTCATGCAAACGGGAACCCGGCCCGACCGGGAAACAGGATTGCCGGCGGGCCGCGACGCCATCCCCACCCTCCCCGTCTGGAAGTCTGCGCGAGGCCCATCCCCTTGTCAACACGCGCCGGACACGAGAGGCAGATCCCGACCTCCCAACGAAATAAACGGCGCACGGCGCTCGTTGTAGGACCATTCGGAGCAGAGCGGCGTAATGACGCGGCCACGGATGTTCCGGAAACACAACGGTAAGGAGGCGGCTATGAGAACGGACGGATGGCGATCGGTTCTGCTGGCGGTCGGCGCTTGCATGCTGGCCGGAACGCTCGCGGCGGAGGAGGAAGGCGGCATGGGGCAAAACGGCCCGCGGCGCCGGCCCATGGGAGAGGGCGAAGGCCCCGGTCCCCGCGAGAGGGCGGTGCGCGAAGAGGCCGACGGACCCGTCGGCGCGAAGCTGCGCGAGTTCCATCGCCAGCAGGCCGAAAAGCGGCGTGCGTTCTCAGGGGAACAGCGCAAAGCCATGGAAGCGTACCGGGACGGCATCAGAGACCAGGAACCGAAGGCCGCGGTAGGGGCGATGATCAAGCAGCATTCCGAACAGTTTGCCGCGCGGGCAGCGTTCGCGGACAAGCAGTACACGGAACTCGTTGAGTTCGTCACGAAGCTCATGGAGGAAGAAAACGTTCCGGCCGAGAAGCGGCAGGAACACCTCGGCCGCACCAAAACCCGTCACGAGGAACTGGTCAAGCGCATGGACGAACACCACGCAAAGGTCATGACCATGCTGACCGAACTCAGCAAGAAGGAAGGCCTGACATGGGACGACATCCGCACGGCGATGAAAAACCTGTTCGAAGACAGGGAAGGCCCGGGCACCGAAGGCAGACGCCGCGGCTTTGGACCACGCCGTGAAGAAGGCCCGGGCGGCCAGAATCGCTGAATCACGTTCCTGGCACGGCATCGGCACGATGCCGTGACGGCCCGCAGAAAGAGGCGCCCGCGCCATACGCCGGCGCCTCTCTACTTCTTGACCAATAGTTTCTGTTGCACGGGGGCAGCTCCCGCAGTACAGGCGCGGCAACATCCGTTTGACTTGCGGCGCACGTGGGGTCACATTCTCCCTGCAGGCGTCACCTGAGGCGGGCGTTCGTACGGAGGAAATGCAATGGGACTCTTCTCCAAGCTTCGCGGGGAGCTGATAGACATCATCGAGTGGCTCGACGAATCGGGCGACACGATGGCGTACAGGTTCGAGAGGTACGGAAACGAGATCAAGTACGGCGCACGGCTCGTCGTGCGCGAATCGCAGGCGGCAGTCTTCATCAACGAGGGAAAGCTGGCCGACGTCTTCGCGCCCGGTTCTCACGCGCTGGAGACGAGGAACCTGCCGATCCTTTCCACGCTCCAGGGATGGAAGTACGGGTTCGAAAGCCCGTTCAAGGCGGAAGTTTACTTTGTAAGCACACGCCAGTTCACCGACCTGAAATGGGGCACAAAGAATCCCGTAATGCGGCGTGACTCAGAGTTCGGGCCGGTGCGCCTGCGCGCGTTCGGCTCGTACGCCATCCGCATAGCCGACGCCGCGGCTTTCCTGCGGCAGGTCGCCGCGACCCAGCCACGCTACACGGCGGAGGAGATAACCGGCCAGCTCCGCAACCTGATCGTTGCGCGTGTTTCCGACCTTCTCGGAGAAGCCGCCATCCCGATCCTTGAAATGGCAGGGAACTACGACGAGTTCGGACGGTTCGCGGCCGAGCGTCTCGCCGCGGATTTCAAGGACTACGGGATGGAACTGACAAAGATGCTGGTTGAGAACATCTCCCTGCCGCCGGCGGTGGAAGAGGCGCTGGACAAGCGCAGTTCCATGGGCATCATCGGGAACCTGCAGGCATACGCACAGTTCCAGTCCGCCAACGCGATGGAAGACGCGGCGAAGAACCCGGGCGGCATGGCCGCGGGCGGCATGGGCATGGGGATGGGGTTCGCCATGGCCAACCAGATCGGCAGAACGGTGAACGCGGCGCCGGAAACGCCGCAGGCGCCGCCGCCGGTTCCGCTCTTTCACGTGGCTGCAGGCGGCAAGCAGGCGGGCCCGTTCGACCTGGAGGCGCTGCGGCAGCAGGCCTCGACCGGCGCGTTGTCGGCGCAATCGCTCGTGTGGCGCCCCGGCATGGCCCAATGGGCGCCCGCCGGAGAGCAGCAGGAACTGGCGCCTCTGTTCGCGCCTCCGCCCCCTCCTCCGGCGACATGACCGGCCCCGCGCGCGTCTTCGAGCACGCGGGTTGATTTCGGCGCGGCGGCATGGTATGGGTTCGCCCAACGCATGAAACACATGGCGTCTCCGGTTAAACTGTGCTTCAGGTACGCGGCCATGGCGCTCGCGGTGGTGTCCGTCTGCCGCGCGCAGGAGGTCACCACGGAAACCGTTCTCAGCCAGTACCTCACGATCTACGAGCAGAACCTGGCGCAGATCGGGAAACGTTACGACGAGAAACTCGCGGAATGGCCGAAGCTCTACGTAAGGGAGTTGGCGGCAATACAGAAACGCGCCCAGACCGCCGGCGACCTGGAAGCGTGGATGGCCATCCAGTCCGAGCTGGAGCGGTTCGAACGTGATCGGGAGGTCCGCGCGCCCAACCTGGTCGCCACGCCGGACTTGCTGCGCGAGATACAGTCACGCTACCAGGACAGCGATACCAAGCTGCTGGCAGCCCGCAATTCCGAGACAACCGCGCTGAATGATAAGTACGTCTCCGCACTTGGCAGGCTGCAGTCGGGCCTTACCAAGGCCGGAAAAATCCCGGAAGCGCTGAAGGTAAACGAGGAAATAAGGCGTGTCCAGGGCACGGGAACCGCGAGCGCGGAGCCTGAGCCGCCAGTCCTGCTCACCGACCCGGACGCCGCCGCGCCAACCGGGGCTGGCGCGGATCCGGATCCTTTGCCGGCGCCTTCTCTCGTGCGCACGGAGGCAGGTCCGTTCACCGTCTTCTCCGGCGGCGTTCCGCCTCCGATACCGGGCGTCGCGCTCAAGCCGGTTCAGCTCTACCTCGCCGCTTCTTCCGGTGAAAGCCAGTCAATCGCGGTCGGCGCCGAACTTGGGTTCGCGCCTCCCGGCGCAGGCAACTCAATCGCCCCCGGCGGCAGCGGGACATATCACCTCCGCGTGTCGGTCCGACCGGCCTCGGCGGCCTCTACGTTGAACCTCAGCGACCCGCGTATCCTGGTTCAATACTACGCGCGCGAATCTTCAGACCGCGATTCGGGGCGGTTCATGCGGGCCTGCGAAGACCTGGCCGCCATCCCGTCCATCTCGCAGGACGGCGCGGTCATCGAGTGCCCGGCCGTGAATCTCTCTGCACCGAGAACGGACACCGGCCTGACTGGCGCGGCGCCTGCCGCCCGGGAGCTGTACGGCGTGGTGATATCCATCTTCTCGGGCGAGGGCCGCGCCGTGTTCCAGGCCTCGTCCGTCCCTGCGCTGTCGAGAATCGTGTCGCCGGGCTATCCGAAGAACGCCGCCGAGATAGTGGCGCGGCGCGCATATGAGAACGCCCGCGAGCGCTACTACGAAGCGAGAAGCGAGCGAACGAAGTCCATGTCGGACCCAGCGAAGGAAACCGCCATGGAAGAAGCGCGCCGCGTCTATATCGAAGCTCAGAAAGCCTACTTCGCGGCGAGAGAAGCCGGCGGCGGTTGATTGACTGGCTACTCCCCGCCGCCGCCCGCTGCCGCCGTGAATGGACGTTCCTCACGAGCAGGAGCCCGATGGCCGTCAGCCATGCGAAAACACACCGCACGGGCGGCCATATGCCAGAGCGGCTGGACGTGCGGCAAGGATTCCGCTGCCTCGCGCCCCGGCGCGGCGATTGGAACCGTGTTTCTGCTTGTTCAGGCCGCGCTGTTGTGATGAAGTCGGCCGCGGGAAGTTCCGGCCCAACCATCAGGGCACGGCTTCCCACAGGGCATTGCGAACATGAGACTGCCGTTCCATAGACACATCGCCATCGCCCTGTCGGCCCTGCTGTCGGCAGCCGTCGAATCGCTCGCGCAGGACCAGTCACTCTCTCGTTCCTACCTCGCGGCGGGCATGGAAATTCTTTCCGAAGCCGAACGCTGCACCGACCGCACCATGAGCCGCGAGCTGCTTTACCGCGCAGCGGAGACCCTCGGCAAGGCGGCCGAGACGTCATCCGGGCCGGAAGCGGAGGAAGCTCTGTTCCGGTCCGCCGAGGTGCTGCTGAAGATCAACGACTACGAGTCGCGTTCTCTTGCCTTCACCGCGCTCTGCCTGCACGGCAAGCGCTTCCCGAGCGGACGGCTCGCGCCGGATGCCGGCATGTTGAAGGGCGAGTTCTACGCGAACGAGAGGATCTGGGGCCGGGCGGTCAAGACATGGACCGATACGGCTGCCGCCTACCCCGCCGCCCCCGTGGCGCCTCTTGCCCATTACCGCTGCGCGAAGGTGTTCGAGGAGAACATCAGGAATGCCGGCGAGGCGATCCGTTGCTACACCACGGTGATAGAGAAATACCCGAAGTCCGACGTGGCGGATGACTCCCTCATGGCGCGCGCAGGCATCAGGAACCGCGAACGCATGTTCAACGAGGCGGCCGCCGACTACCTCGCGGTCGCGGAACAGTACACAACCAGCGATACGGCGGACAGGGCCATGGCGAAGGCGATCGAGCTGACGGAATCCGACCTGCGCAACTACGCGGAGGCGCACAGGCTCTGCGTGGAATTCCGCAGGCGGTTTCCACACAGTTCGCTGCTCACGCAAATCGAACGCATCGAGGCGAGAACGCTCAAGTACGCGAGAACGCCCTGAGTCCATGCCGGAACCGGGATCCAGGCGAGAGATGGCCATCCGCAGGCGACTTTTCCTCCCGCTGCTTTTCGGCATCCCTCTGTTGATACTCGCCGCCGCCACATCACCCTGGTGGCTGCTCTCAATACGGTCTCCGTTCTCCCGCCTGTTTTACTACGGAGCGGTGAAGATGGCCCTGCTGGACTTCTCCGGCGTCGACGTGCGGTTCGGCCGCATGGGCCTTGAGCCGGGCTTTGCTTCGTTCCGCGCGGAGGACATGAAGATAACCGCCGGCGCCGCCATCGAGTCACGGGTAAACTCGGTCGTGGTCCGCTACAGTCTTCCGCACATGCTCAACCGGCGGCTGGCACCCTCCGAGATTGTCGTGGACGGCGTGAGAACCGTCGCGACAACGTCCGAACCCCTGCCGGACAGTCTGGTTCACATGAAGCCAACCCCCCTCCCGGTCGAGATCGACTTTTCCCGGCTCAGCATCCTGCTGGTCTCCAACGTCTCCTCGGCCGTGCGATTCCGCCCCCTGCCTGACGCCGACGAGGTTTCCGTCCTTCTGACGAACGCCGTGTTCCTTCTGAGGCAGGCTTCCGACACGAACCCCGTTGTCCCGTATTCGTTTGCCTTCGAAGGCAGGTTCGCCGTCAGTTCAAACGCACTGTCATCCTTCCGTGGAGCCGGCAGATGCGCAATGGACAGGCTGTCCCCCTCCGAGCTCGACGCTGATCTGGACCTGGAAATGCGCGGCGTTCCAATTCGCCAGATCAACCCGCTCCTCCTCGCCGTGGCGCCGTTCACCGCGCGCGCCGGCGAGTTCGACTATTTCATCAACGCGTGCTGCAGGTCAGGCAGGCTGTCGGGAATCACGTCGCTGAAAACCACGGGGCTGCGGATACAACCCAACGTTCGCACCGCCGGAACCGGGCTGCTGAACCTGTCGTTCAATTCCTGGCATTTCCTGATCGGCCAGCGCGACGGCACGATAGAAGCCGACTGCCCCGTCGGCGGCACGGTCCTTGAGCCGCAGATGCCCATCCTGGCAGTTCTGAGGGAGCAGGCGATCACGGTCAACCGCAACCTGCGCATACGCGCGGCCGACTCCATCCCGACCGGAACAAGCCGGTTCATGGCGGACAAGTGGGAAAGGGAGGCCTCGGAGCGGTCACGTTACGACGACATCCTCAAGATATCGAGGCTGGAACCGGCGGTGCGTCACTTCGAACGCGGCCGGCACTTCGAGGAAATCGTGCGCAACTTCGAGTTCGCCGCGCGGGAATACACGCTCCAGGTTGACGAGTACCCGGGGGAACGCGCAACAGGCGCCCGCGCCCTGCGCGCCGCCGCCCGCCTGTATATTGACAGGCTCGACAACACGGCGGCCGCGGTCGCGGCCCTTCGCAGGCTCGCGGCCGCGTACCCGGACAACCCGGATGCGGATGACGCGCTTGCCGACGCGATAGACCTGCTCGTGGAGATGAAACGGTATCCGGAAGCCGACGCGGCATGCGATGAGTTCCGTCGCGCATTCCCGCACAGCAGTCTGCGTCAGCAGGTCGAATGGGTCCAGCGCTCGATCAGCAATCTGGTCTGGTAACGGAACGCCCTGTCGCCGTCCGCGCCGCCCAGGCACCGCAGCGGCCAAAGAAATATCCTGTTTTAGCATTGAAGTCGATCGAGGACGGTGGGTAAATAAGCGTGGTCTTTTGGGATGAGCTGTGTTTCTTGCCGAAGGTTACCTTTTTCGGGTACGCGGCAGCCTGGAGGAGGAGGAGATGGCCATGCAGACTTCGCGAGCATTTACGCTGCTTTGCTTCTTGATCGCCACGTTGTGCGCATCCGTCAATCCGATCACATCGCATGCCCGGTCCCGCAGTCCCGAACTGGGCATACCTGTGGTCATGGAAACCGCCACTGTCCGCGGCAAGGTCATAGTGCTTGAGGACCGACGCACGGACCGCCAGACGCTTGAAGGCCTCAAGGTCGAGGTGTGGTCGTCCAAGCCGGGCGAGACCGAGGATGAACTCAAGAAGGACAAGCTTCTGCACGAGACGGCCACCGACGAGTTCGGGATGTTTGATCTTCCGCTTCTCGCGGAAGCCGACTACGTGCTGACGATCAGCGAGCTCGACCTGCGGCTTACGGTCATTCCGAAGTCCGAAGAGAGACAGGACCAGAAGGAAGCCAAAGTCCTTCTGATCCTGCTCCCGAAAGAAGTCGTTATCCGGTAGTCCGGACCTCGCTTCTCAGAACTCTCCGCGCACACCGAACTGGAACGCGAGAGACGAGATTTCCAGCTTGTCCTTGCTGGTTACCACTCCCTCATCGGCGTTCACGTCCATCGAGGCCATCACAAGGTCAACGGAAACGACGTATGCAATCCTGTCGCCCATTGACATCTGGAACCCGACCAGCAACCCCGCCGCCTCGTCGAAATCGGCGGTGTCATCCTCCGTATAGTCCGGATCCGTGAGGTACAGCAACCCCACGCGCGGCCCGCAGTTGAAGGAATCTGTAAACGCGTAGCTGGCGCCGAGCACGGCCTCGAGCAGGAATGACTGGAACTGGTCGTTCACGATCATCCCGACTCCGCCCTGCAGATCAACGTACAGGTCGCCGAACTCCATGCCAACGCCCGCCATGATGTTCGGCATCATGTAGACCTTCGACATGCGCTCGCCGGCAATTGTGAGCTTTTCGCCCTGCACGTCCACCAGAAGCGAGGCCGGCAACGCTGTGACCACAAAGTCAACGTTGCTTCGATCCTTCTTCTCAGCCTTGTCCTTCTTCTGCAGTTCGGGCTTGGCCTGCTCGGCTTCCTTCTGCAGTTCGGGCTTGGCCTGCTCGGCTTCGCCCCCTGCGGCCTCGGCCGCAGTCACAGACAGAGGCGCTGCAAGAACGCCAACCGCCAGCACCGAGACCAGAATCCCAACTCCATGTCTCTTCACCGCACTGCCCCCCTTCCCTGTTCTTCCCCTTCAACACCACGAAATGCCGAAAGAACGTACGCGCCTTTTCAAAAATAGTACCGCGCCTTCTTCCTGACAACCCAATTCACCGTAATTCTTCCACCGTTTCCTATTGACCCTGCAGGCGCCGGCCGCGATAATATCTTCGTTCGAAGGGAGACTATTGACCTCCAGCGCTGCTGCTGTTTTCGGGCTTGTCGGATCGGAGGGAGAGGCGATGAAGAAGCTGATGTTGCCGATTCTGGGTCTCATGATTGCCTCGGCTGTTGCCGCACTGGCCGCCGAGCAGGCCCCTGACCTCTCGGTGCTGCCATCCACATTCCGAGGTGTGATGCTGTACCCGGACGGAAAGACGCCAGCTGATGGCATACGGGTATCCGTGTGGAATTCCGATAGTGAGAAGGTCGTGTTCAAGACCCGCACGGGCAAGGACGGAGTATTTGAGCTTCCGAGTCTGGACGAAGGCAGTCACTATGTGACGGCCGGACCTGTGCGGATAGACATGCGTCTGCTCAGGGCGCGTAGCGGTGTCCGCCCGCAAGCGCACGGGCTCGTGATCGTGATCCCGAAGCGTATGCCGATAGGGCACATCCTGGTGCCTGGCGCAGCAGCCGCCGGGTTCATTCCCCGCGTAATGAGCCCGTGACGGGAACGGTACCCGTCGGACTCTGAGTGTGCTGACGCCGCCGGTCAAGACAACGCTTTTCCGGCGGCGTATTCTTTCTTCACTCTCCGGAGAAGCCTGATGTCAAAGCGAGATGCCCGGTGTGCTGTTCTGCTTGCACCGGCACTGCTCTTCTCGTCGTGCCAAACTCCCGCCACAGGCCCCGCTGGTCCGGGTGCAGCAGGACTCTCGTCCTGCCAGGACGAATCAGCATCGTCCGTTCTGGAGGAAAAGGACTCCGACATCAGGCGCCTTGAGTCAGAACTCGCACAAAGCCGTTCGGATTCCGCGAGAGTCCGGATTCAGTCAGAGGCAAGCGATCGCAACCTGCAGACGGCGCTCGACGCTGCCCTGGCGCGCTGCGCCGCACTGGAATCGGAACTGGCCGCCGCGCGTTCTGAAATCGCAAGGTTGAACATCAGGCCGTCCGAACCGAGTGAGCTTGAAGAGCCCGTACCGTCCAATGCGCAGCCGCGCAGCGGCGTCGGGTTCTTGTCGCTCTTCCGGCGCACCCGAACACGGGGCGAGGACGAAAGTACTCCCGCTGACCCGCCGGAAGCGATCGCACTCTCAACGAAAGCGCTTGAGGCCGGACGCGCAGGCAGGCTGGACGACGCGGAAGCCGCCATGAAGGAGGCCCTGGAGATTCGCCGGAAGGCGCTTGGAAGCGAAGATCCCAGGGTTGGTGTCTCACTGAACGATCTTGGCATGTTCTATTTCTCCGCCGGCCGCCTCGGCGAAGCTGAAACGTGCCTTTCATCCGCGGCCAGTACCTTGGCCGGGGCCGCGCGCGGGGAACGGATGCACTTCGCCGTCGCGCAGAACAACCTGGCGGGATTGAACGCGGTTCAGAAACGATACGCGCAGGCAGAGGATCTCTGCAGGCAGGCGCTGAAGGTGTTCTGCTCCGAGTCGGGCGAATCCCATCCACTCGCGCTGTCCTGCCGCCTGAACCTGGGACTAATCTATCTCAATTCAGGCAAACTGAAGGATGCTGAGAGCACACTCAAGAAGTGTCTCGCCCTCAACGAATCCGCTCCGGAGAAAGATGATTCCCGCACCGTGCTGATCCTGAACAACCTGGCGATGGCATACCTGCGGCGCGGCAAACTGGAACCGTGCGAGCAGACGCTCTTGAAGGCTCTTGCCCTGAGCAGAAACAATCCGAACGCCGCGCCGCGGGAAGACGCCACAATCCTCATGAACCTTTCAGCTTGCCTGAGGAAGGCGGGCCGCGCGGATGAAGCCGCGAAGGCCGAGAAGGAAGCCCGGGCTCTCCCCTAACAGGCATGCTTGCCTTTCTTCAGCGCAGCCTCTTGCCCACCGGCATTCGTAAATAGTAACCTTCCGCCCATGCTGCAGACGCTGCGAATCCGCAACCTTGCCATCGTTGAGGCGCTGGAAATCGAGTTCGGACCCGGGCTGAACGTCATCACCGGCGAAACCGGGGCTGGCAAGTCCATCGTCGCCGGCGGCCTGGGCCTTGTGCTGGGCGAACGCGCGGACCGATCCATGATCCGCAGCGGCTCCGACACCTGCTCGGTCGAGGCCGCTTTTCATCTTGCCGATTCTTCCGACACGGATGCGGCACTTGAGGAGCTGGGCCTGCCTCTCTGCGACGGCGGCGCGCTGGTCCTCAGGCGGTCGCTTTCCGCATCCGGCGCCGGACGGAACTGGGTGAACGATTCGCCGACAACCGCGCAGGCTCTGAAGAGGATAGGCGACCTCCTTGTCGACATGCACGGCCCGCACGATCACCAGTCCCTCCTGAACCGAGCATCGCAGCTTGATCTCCTCGACGCCTTCGGACGCCTCTGGAAACAGAGAGAGGACTACGAGACCGTCTACGATTCCATCCGGGACCTGCGCGAGCGCATCGCCGAGCTGGACTGCGACGACCATGCGGTCGCCGCACAGATCGACCTCCTCTCCTTCCAGATCGAGGAGATCGAACGCGCAAAACTCGATCCGGACGAGGAGACCGAGCTGGAAAAGGAACACGCCCGCGTGGCAAACGCACACGAGATCATCCGGCTCTCGTCGGAAACACACGCGGCGCTGGCGGAAAGCGAAAGCTCGGCACTCAACGCCATGGCCGGCGCAGTGCGCGCGCTGACCCAGCTTGAGCGATTCTTCCCGGATGCCGGGGTGTGGCTCAGGGAAGCCGAGTCGGCCGCCATCCAGATTCAGGAACTGGATTCCGCCGTCGCCTCCCACGCAGGGAACGTCGAAGCCGATCCGGCGCGTCTGCAGGAGATCGAGGACCGCATGGCGCTTGTGCGCGACTTGAAGAGAAAGTATGCCCCCACGATCGGAGGAATACTCGATCTGCTCGAACGCGCCAGGACCAGGCTGGGTGACCTGCAATCAAGAGGCGAGCGGATCGCGGCCCTCAATCGCGAACTGCAGGCCGAAGAAAAAAAGCTGGCTGCAGCCGGCTCCAGGCTCGGTGAGGCAAGACGGAAAGCCGCCGCCTCTCTCGCGAAGACCGTAACCGCTGAACTGAGAGACCTGGGATTCCCGCACGGATCGTTCTCCGTCGATCTCACGCCCGGCGAACCGCGGCCCGCGGGCATGGACGATATTGAGTTCGGATTTGCGCCTAACGCCGGCGAACCTTCACGCCCGCTGCGGCTGATCGCCTCGAGCGGCGAAATATCCCGCGTCATGCTAGCCACCAAGTCGGTACTCGCGGTTCACGACCGGATACCCCTGCTCCTGTTCGACGAGATTGACGCCAACGTGGGCGGAGAAATGGGCGTCGCCATCGGAGCCAAACTGCAGGCCGTCGCGAACCATCACCAGATCATCTGCATTACGCATCTCCCGCAGGTGGCGGTATGCGGGACACGCCACCTGGTGGCGAGCAAGACGGTTGAGGACGGCCGCACTCGAACCGCGGTGACGGAAGTCGGCGGCGACGTGCGCGTGGAAGAAATAGCGCGCATGCTGGGTGGAAGAAGCATGACCAGGACGACCCTCGCGCATGCGCGCGAGATGCTCACAAAGCGGGCTTAGCCGCGTTTCCGGCACCAGCCAGTCTTGCCTCGATGCTCTTGTCGGCAGCCGCCCCGAGAGCAAGCGCGCGGCGGTAGTGCCGCCCGGCCAGCGCCAGGTCCGGAGGCTCCATTGCGAGGAGCACCTGCGCCATGTTGTAGTGCGCTTCAGGCACGCGTTCGTCAGTCTCGAGAACCCGACGCAGCTCCGATTCGGCGCTCAGAACGCGGCCGACCGCGTAGTACGCCGCGGCCAATGCCATGCGCGCTTTCACGTTGGCGCCGTCTTCATCAACAACCGGCCGGAGAAGAAATATGGCATTGTCGTATCCGCGTTCCCTGCAGTGAACGATCCCCATCAGGACGCGAGCGGAAACGTTGTCCGGGTCGGTCCTGAGCCCGCGCGAAAGCAGGGCACGGGCCTCGGACAACTGCCCCGACCTGAGCATGAGAGATGCCGCGGCGCAAAGTTCGCGCATCAGTCCGTCTGAGTCCGCACGCACATCCGCGGGCGGACGGGCCGAAGGAGACGACGGCGGCTTTGGCACAGACATCTCCTCGCTGAGTCTCTTTGCCTCGTTCTCACAAGAGGCGGCCCTGAACCTCGTCACCGCAGGCTCCCATGCTGGGTAATCCCTGAGCAGGCGTGAGTAGTCCTCCGCGGCGGCGCGGTAGAGCTGGATCGCCTTCGATGTCTCCCCTGCGTCCCTGGCCTTGTCCGCCTCCAGACGGATGCTGTCGGCATCGCGGAACCTGAAGGCAGCCGGGGTGCCGACAGCAGGCGCATCCCTTATCCGGTCCATGTCCTGCGCGCCGGCGCCGGCAACAAGCCAGATCATCGCAGCCAGAGCAACAATGGCCCCGCAAGCCGGCACACGGCGAATCGTCCGCACGGCATTGATCAACGTGCTCATGCGGGCGAGATTAGCCCGACATGAGTGTGAACGCAACCGCGTTCATGGCCCTATCCTGCCCTGTTTGACTTCCTCGGCCGCATCCGGTATCAAGGGAAAGCCGTCCGGGCAGAGCCCGGCCACCATTGCATGCTTAACCGCGATCGGGAAGAATTGGCTATTCGAATGAGTGCGCCTGCCATTTCCGGAACAGCGCCCGCAGCCGAGCGGGGAGACGCGGGACGAGGGAGTGCCAGGCGGGCTCTTCCTTGGGCAAGTTCATGCTTCTCCGTAGACATGACCGCCCGGGAGCCGGTTGTCCTCCTTGCCGAGCGCCGGGGCCAGAGGATAGTAACCAGCCCGTCCGACATGGATGAACTCCGCCGGCGCGGCGCCACCGTGCCGTCAATCGCCTGCATGCCGGTTACGGAATGTATGGCCCAGTGGATAGACGCCCCCTACCGGTCCTTCTCACGCGCAAAACGTGTTTTCCCTACCTTGCTGGACATCGCCATGCCATTCCCCATCGAGGAATGTGAAGTGGAATTCCTCGAACCGCAGCGCGGGGCCGGCGGCAATGTACGTGCACTTGCCGTCGCGGCAAGACATTCACACATAGAGGCGCGCCTTGCCGGATGCAGGGATGCCGGTTTTGATCCCATGATACTGGATCATGAAGGGCTCGCCATCTGGACTCAGAGCCTCGCCGAAACGCCTGCCGCGTCTGCCGACGCATTCAGAGCGGTGCTGCGCGCAGACCCCGGGAGGTCCGTCCTCGTCATAGGCAGGGGCCGCAGCTTCATCGGCGCACAAACGCTGCCCGGAATCGGGACAGAAACCCTCTCGCGCGCGCTTCGAACCCGCCTCGGCGCGGCTCCGGTCCCTGTCTTCTGGGCCCTCTGCGGCGCCGAGGCAGCCGACCGGACGGAAGCTGCCAGGATTCTCTCCGCACTCCCTGATGATTGGGTCGGCAGTTCCTGCGTCCATGAATCACCGGCCGAATTTGCGGCGCGCGCCTTTGCGTGCCGTGCGCTGCTGCGCGGGCCTCTCCGTGTGGACCTCCGGGGAGTCAGATTCAGACACCCGGACTCCGCAAAACGCGCCGGCAGAGACCGCAACCGCGCCCTCTGGCTCGTGGCAGCCGCCGGATTACTGCTCTGCGCCGCCGCCTCGGCTGCCGTCCTGAAAGCAGGCAGGATGGAGCGCGAGGCCGACGCAACCTTCGCCTCACTGCGCGACAGTCTGCTCGGCTACAGTCTGCCGGTGAAGGGCGAGCGTGCCATAAGCGTGGTCGCCGCGGAACTCACAACGCGCAAGGAGAATACCAGGCCGTTCCGGGACACGTTCACCCCTTCGCTTGTCACGCTTGCCGGCCGCCTGACCGAGATCGCCGACCGGGACGGCTTGCGCCTCGCAACGCTTAACCTTTCCGGCAAGGCGGTTGACGCATCGGGCATGGCTCCGCGATGGAACGCTTGGTCGGAATTCGTTCGCCAACTTGGCGACAGCGGGTATGCCGTGGCCGTCAAGACCGGCAACGCCGGTCCCGACGGCCGAATTCCGTTCGCCGTGGTCTCTGCCGGAGGCGCCGACAGGTGAAGCCCGAACGTCTTGCTCAAAAGCTGCAGATAGCCGGCGCATACCTGCCGCTTGCGGCAGGCATCATCCTTGCCGTCCACGCCGCCGAACTTCTCCGCAATACCCGCGAAACCATGGCGGCGCGCGCCGAAGAAACGAGGCGCCTTCGGGAACTGGCCGCAGGCATGGAGCTTGTTTACTCCGCCCGTGCCGCCTTCGAAAGTCTGCCTGATGCCAGGCTCCGGGATATCAGGTCCGCACTGTCGCCCGGCGGCGCGTTACCCGCCGCTGAAACAGTCCGAAGCGACAGGAAGGAGCTGACGGACGGGTGGACGCACAGGATTGAGGAGATCGTCTTCCAGTCAATCGATGCCCCCGGCGCACTGCAGCGCGCTCTCAACTGCGAGACTCTAAGGCCGCCGTGGCGGCTGACAACGCTCAGAATCGCGGCTTTGCCCGGACAGGAAGGCCGGACGAAGATAACGATGACGTTCGAAGGCTTGGAAAAGGCATCCCTCTGACGGGCTTCCGCGCTGCGCCTTCATTCCGGTACTCGAAGCGGCGGCGCATCAACTTGCGCTTGATTTGGATGGGCCGCTCGTACACTATCCGGCGTCTTTGCGGCGGTGCCCGCAACTTCGGAGGAGGCCCGATTGACCGCTCCTATTGATCGCGACGAAATACTCTCCTATCACCTTGGCGGCAAGGTGGGGTTGAGGTTGACGAAGAAATTGTCCGACCTGCGCTCTCTATGCACCGCCTATACGCCTGGCGTGGCGGTGCCGGTGCGGGAAATCGCCAGTGACAGGTCGACCCTATGGAAGTACACGGCCAAGGCCAACCTTGTCGGCGTGGTCTCGGACGGCACGGCGATACTCGGACTGGGCGATCTCGGCGCCGAGGCCAGCATCCCTGTCATGGAGGGCAAAGCGGTCCTGTTCAAGGCCTTCGGCGATGTTGACGGCTGGCCCGTTCCGCTCAACTTCTGCCGGCGCGAAGGAAAGAACACGGGACCGACCGATCCGCAGAGAGTCATAGACACCGTCTGCGCACTGGCGCCGATGTATGGCGGAATCAACCTTGAGGACATCGCTGCGCCGGCATGCTTCGAGATCGAAGACAGGCTCGAACAACTGCTCGACATCCCCGTGTTCCATGACGACCAGTGGGGCACAGCCGTCATCACCCTCGCCGCCGTGAAAAACTACGCTCTGCTCTCCGACAGGAAACTGCCCGACCTGCGCATCGTCATCAACGGCGCGGGCGCAGCCGGCATCAGGATCGCGGAAATGCTGAAGGCGTCGGGGGCCGAGGCGGTCACCTTGTGCGACACGAAGGGCGTCGTGCACAGGGACAGGACGGACCTGAACGCCAAGAAGCGGGAACACGCGGCGGGCGGAACCGCTCGGTCGCTCTCGGAAGCAATCCGCGGTGCGCACGTCTTCATCGGGGTATCCGTGGCCGACTGCGTGAAGTCGGAGGACGTGGCGGCCATGGCGGACTATCCTGCAATATACGCCATGTCCAACCCCGATCCGGAAATCAGGCCGGAAATCGTGGCTGAGACGATGGGCAACCGCCCCTACGTGATGGCCACAGGGCGGTCCGATTACCCGAACCAGGTCAACAATGTTCTAGGTTTCCCCTTCCTCTTCCGCGGCGCGCTCGACAGCGGATCGCGCCTGATCAATCTGCAGATGAAGCTTGCAGCGGCCAACGCGCTTGCAGACCTGGCAAGGGAGCCGGTGCCGCAACAGTTGCTCGATCTCTATCCGGGCATGCCGGATGCACTTGACCGTGGATACATCATACCGAAACCGTTCGATCGCCGGCTCTTCATCGAAGTGCCGTATGCCGTTGCGGCGGCCGCCGTTGCATCCGGCGCGGCACCCCGGATGGATGTCGAAGCCTACCGCCTGCGCCTGGCGGAACGCGACCACGCGAGACGATGGGTGCTCACACCTCCCTCGTGAACGACCCATGGCGCTGCCAACACGGCAAATCGGTGAGTGATTGACACGCCGGACGGCGCTCTGGTAAAACCCAACCCCTCTATGGGACAGCAACTCAAGCCAAGACGGAAGCGGAAACGCTG
>VGWI01000016.1 GCA_016873655.1 Lentisphaerota bacterium | reverse complement strand
GGTGAGCTTCGTCGGACTCTTCAGAACGATCTTTTTCCTGGTGATTTGCGTTTGCATCGTACTCGTCCAATCTGTGGGCGAATCCTAGCTCCGTGACGTTCTCTGACGCAAGAACCGTTTTGCCGGGGGGGGCAGGACGCGGCGTGATGGAAGGGGCGGGCTACTTCCCGCTCGCCGCGCAGATGGCGGTGTGAAGTCTCGCGGTCGCCGCGGTCATGTCGCGGGCGGCGGCGACGGCGGAGATGACGGCCACACCGAACGCTCCGGCGCGCATGACTTCGGCGGCGTTTTCTGAGTTGATGCCGCCGATTGCGATGCAGGGGAGGTTGACCGCGGTCACAACCGCCCGGAGCCCTGCCAGGCCGATCGGGGCTGCGGCATCGGGCTTGCTGCCGCGCGCCTCGAAGACGGGGCCGATGCCCAGGTAATCGGCCCCGGCTTCCGCGGCGGCTTCGGCTTCCGTCGGCGTGCGTGCGGAAACGCCAAGTATGCGCGCGGGTCCGAGCCGGCGCCGGGCATACAGTGCCGGCATGTCGTCCTGGCCCACGTGCGCGCCATCAGCGTCAACGGCGAGCGCAAGCTCCACGTCGTCATTCACGATGAAGATCGCCCCGGCGGCGCGGCACATGTCGCGAACACGGCGGGCTTCGGAAAACAGCGCCTCCGTGCGCGCGCCCTTGTCGCGGAACTGTATTGAGCGGGCTCCGCCCTCGATCGCCGCCGCCGCGACGCTCTCATGGCTCCGCCCGAAGGGCCCGCCGGCGGCCGTGACGATGCACAGCCGCCATGCTTCTGGCTGGAGAACAAGCGTCATTTTGAAGCCGCCGCGGCCGCCTCTCTTCCGAATGCGGACCAGAACGGGTCGACGACGGGATGAACCAGTTTTCGCTTGCGGCCGTTTTCGAAGACGTGGATGCCTTGTCTTGCCGGCACCACTTCACCGACCTCGCCGGCCGGGATTCCCCTGTCCGCGAGGCGGGCGAGGACCGCCGCCGACTTGTGAGGCCGGCATGTCAGTATCAGCGTTCCCTCGCTGATGGACGAGTACGGGTCGATGCCGAACAGGTCGCACACAGCGCGTATATCGTCCTGGACAATGATGTTCGACTTCTCGATCGCCATGCCCACCCGCGAGGCCTTCGCGACCTCGTAGAGCCCGCCCCAGACGCCGCACTCCGTGGCGTCGTGCATGGATGTGACTCCGCGGTTCCTTACCCCGACCGACGCCGCTGTGAGCGCGTCGTCCACAACCGACATCTGCCAGAATATCTTTTCCGCTCGCTTCGCGAAGGCGGCGCCGAGTTTCGCCGCGACCTTGTCCGGGAACGTGACGGCGAATAGGCCTGCCGCCTCGACGGCCGCGCCTTTTGTGATCAATATCCTGTCGCCGGGCCGGGCCATCGTCGGGGTAACGTAGCCGTTCTCGGGGCCAACGCAGATCACGGTTGCGCCGCCCACCATCGGGTATTCGCAGCCGTGGTAGCGGCCGGTGTGCCCCGAGACTATCGCCATGCCGATTTTGCGGCACTCGTCGTGGACCACGTTCCAGAACAGTTCGAACGCTTCGCGGTCCATCGAAAGCGGCAGGTTCAGGTCCATGGTGATGTACTGAGGAGGCAGGCCGGAGGTGGCTGCGTCGGACGCGAGGATATGGACGGCGAACCAGGCTGACCTTTCCCATCCGTAGGCTGGCACAACGAAGATCGGGTCGGTCGTGGTAACCATGACGCGTCCGCGTCCTATGCGGGTTACTCCGACGTCCACGCCGTTCTGCGGTCCGACAAGCACTTCGCTGCGGCGCTTGCCGAGTCTCCGCAGAATCACCTCGTTGAAGATTGCGGGCGAAACCTTGCCGATATCGGGCATCTGACTTCCGCTCATATCTCTTCCCCCTCGCTGAGTGCCGGCCCGTTGCCGGCAACAAAAAAAGCCGCTCCGCGCAGCGGAACGGCTCTGTTTGCCCGACACCTTCTCCGGCAATCATGGCGTTCCCTGCGCAGGCATGACCCTGATCAGGTTCAAAGGGTTTGTCTCAGCCCGCCTGCAAGCGGGCACCCCTACGTCGCCGCGGAATCTAGCAGATGCCGCGGACAGGCGCAACAGCGCTCTCCTTTGGGGCGGGCAAGGGGTTTGGCTGGCGGCTGTGAAAAGCGCAGGGAAGCGGGCCGTGCGTGTTGCCCGTCCCGGAATGTACAGGTTCTCGGTCAGGAGATGGCCGGATGAACTCGACCTGCCCATGGACGGCACGGCGCCGGTTTACACATTCAGTGTAAAAAAAGTCCAGCAATTCTGGTGTTTTCCGGTTGCTCTATCACTTTGTCTTCCACAAGTTCTCCGGAGTCGTCAGGCATGCGTTGCGAATCGTGTTTTGCCTGTCGCGACGCCTTTGCACGGGGCGCCTCGTGTAATGTCAGGGGGGAATGGTGCGGAACTGTGGAGCTCTGTTTCTTGCTATCGCCATTGCGGTTGTTCCGCTCGTGCCCTCTTCTGCTCTGGCGGCGTTGGAGGTGGGGGATGTTCAGATTGTCGGTTACAGGTCGGCTCAACCCGACTGCATCGCCTTCGTAACCTGGACGAACCTGCCCGGCGGAACGGACCTGGTGTTCACGGATTCCGGCTGGCTTTCGGCCGGCGGGTTCAGAAGCGGCGAAGGCTGTGTGTGTTGGACCGCGCCGGCTGACGGGCTCCGTGCTGGAAGTGTTGTGGTCCTCACGAACCTGCAGGACTCGGCCGGAGCAGGCTGTGATACCGGCACGGTGCAGCGTTCCGGCGCTTTCGGGCTCTCTACGGAAGGCGACCAGGTCTTCATCACGAACGCGACGTGCAGTCTCGTGTTCGGGCTGGACTTCAACGGCGCTGACCGCGCATGGGACCCGGATGCGTCGAGCGCAAGCACATCGGCCCTGCCGCCGCCATTGTCCGCGCCGGGCGGGAACCTTGCATTTCGGCATGCCGACAATGGTCAGTATTCGGGCAAACGCGCCGGCTCAGCCGGAGACCTGCGTGCCGCAGTCCTGAATGCGGCGAACTGGACTTTCGACAATACCGGCGCGCTGTCGCTCGACTCGACAGACTTCTCGGTCGGCGCGGCCGTTCCGATGCTGACCGTCGAAGAGCCCTCAGGAATGCCATGGGTAGGGAACGCGATCGAATACGCAACCGTGCGCGGCTCGGCAAACGCGGAGATAGCCGGCACGATATCCTGGAGCAACCGTTTTACCGGGGCGGCCGGCGTGTGTGATGCCGGACATGAATGGTCATTCAATGCGCCGCTTGAAGTCGGGACGAACGTGCTGATGGTGACGGGCACCAACGGCATGGGCGAGGCCGATGCCGGTGTGGCGATCATCAGGAGGATGGCGTACGGCGGCGCCGGGCCGCTGGTGATAAGCGAGTTCATGTGCGACCCGGCCGCGGTTGCCGACAACAACGGCGAATGGCTGGAGATCTACAACCGCGGCGAAAGCGACGTGGATATCGGCGGATGGTCAATAGGCGATCTCGGCACGGATCGATGTTTCATAGCCGGCCCGCTCACGGTTCCGGCGGGCGGCTTCGTGGTTCTCGGCGTGAATGCCGATCCCGACACGAACGGCGGAGTTCCGGTTGAGTGTGACTGGGGCAGCGCGTTCGATTTCCAGTTGGCGAACGCGCAGGATGAACTCCTGCTTCTTGATCCGGGCGGCGGTGTTGCGTGCATTGTCGAGTATGGCGGAGAGGGGACAGGCTGGCAGTCCGGCGCCGGCAGATCTCTGTGCCTGAGCGATCCCTCCGCCGACCCTAACGATCCGGCGAACTGGATTGTTGCGGCGGAGCGGTTGCCCGGCTACCAGGGCGAAGCGGGTGACTGCGGCAGCCCCGGCGGCGCAAACGAGACCGGCTCGTGGGGCGCTCGCGGCGCGGTGTTCATCATAGGAATGCGTGGCCCTTAACCGTGTGCTCAACGGGTAATCGCAAGGATCGCGCGATGCAGCAGCGCCGGCGATCAGGCGACGCGTTGAGTCTGTCTCCGGAAACGCGCCTGTGTCTGGTTTCTCGGGAGAAAGCCGCGCGGGTGCGTACAGGGCGGCCAGACCGGGCGGGGCGGCGAACCCCATCTTTTTCGGCGCCTCCGGGGTTAGCGGGGCATTTTCTATCGGGAAATGTGCCGAAGCATGGGGAGATAGGCGTGTACGAGTAGGTGTACGAGTACGGGATTCCGTGATGAGATCAGGATTCGACCATGAGGACCTGAGAGTGTATCAGGCGGCCATTGAGTTTGTGGCGTGGCACGGAGAAGTGGCCCCGGAGATCACAAGCAAGGTGTCGGCCTGTGATCATCTCGGCAGGGCTTCCGCCGGCGTGCCGGTGAACATCGCGCAGGCCAGCGGGAAACGCTCGATGAGCGAATGTCGCCAGTTCATAGACACCGCCTACGGCTCCTCGCTGGAATGTGCCGCCTGTCTTGACGTGCTGTGCATTCTGGGGTGCCTACAGGCCGCGACGGTTCATGCCGGCAAGGCGCGTCTCTCAACGCTTGTATCTATGCTGATCGGCTTTCGGAAGTCGACCGGCAGCGAGGTGCATGAGGAGAGGGTGGCATACGTAACCGCCGGGCATGAAGGCACGCAAGTGTGGTTTGACCACGAGAGACTGGATGTCTACCGCAAGGCTCTGGAATTCGTTGCTTGGTGTGGCCGGTTGCGGAATGACGGCGAAATGCCTTGTTCAACGGTGACGGCGCTGGACCGGGCATCGACAGGCGTGGCTCTGAATATTGCTGAGGGCAACGGTAAGTTCTCCGCGAAGGATCGGTGTCGCTTCATTGGCCACGCGCGAACCGCAGCGCTACAGGCGGCAGCCACTCTTGATGTTCACGCCGTGCAACAGACGAAGAGCAAGCAGGCTGTAGTCGCGGGCAAGAAGCACCTCGCCGATATTGTGCGCATGCTCGTAGCGTGGGGACGAAGCCTGGAGGAAGAATAGGGTTCGTGGAAAGTAAACACCGTACTCGTACACCTACTCGTACACTCGAATCTCTTCGGATACCGCTGACGGTCGCAATAGCCAATGAGAAATCACCCGGGAAACTCGGAAGAACCATCTTTTTCTCGACCTGCGCGGATGGCGGCCGGATTATTGGCGCATGAACGCGTGGAACCTCGTCAGCGTTGCCGGGATCGCCATGATGATGTCAGTCGCCTGGGCTTTCTCTGAAGACCGCCGCAACATCAACTGGCATACAGTGGCATGGGGATGCGGCCTGCAGTTTGCCATTGGCGCGCTTGTCTTCCTTGTGCCGGGCAGCCAGAAAGTCTTCCTGCTGGCGAACGAGGCGGTCCTGAAGGTTCTCGGCGCCGCGCAGGCAGGGCAGCGGTTCCTGTTCGGGAATCTCGCGGACGCCGGATTCGCCGGATTTGTGCTCGCGACCCAGGCGCTGCCGATAATCATCTTCTTCTCCGCGCTTATGGGTCTGCTCTACTACTGCGGGGTGATGTCGGTCATTATCCGTTGCTTCGCGCGCCTGTTCTCGCGCCTGATGCGTGTGAGCGGGGCTGAGAGTCTCTGTGTCGCCAGCAATATCTTCGTCGGAATCGAGTCGGTAACGGCGGTGCGGCCGCTGCTTGACCGCATGACCCGATCCGAGCTGTGCACGATCCTGACTGCCGGCATGGCCACTGTCGCATCGTCAACGATGGGCATGTATGTCCTGTTCCTTGCCGACCGGTTTCCGATGATTGCGGGGCACATGGTCTCAGCCTCGATCATGTCCGCGCCGGCCGCGCTCGTAATGTCAAAACTTCTGGTTCCGGAGAGCGGAGCGCCCGAAACGCTTGGCCTGAACGTGACCGTGCCGCGGAATCCCGAGGACAGGGGCTGGATAGACGCTATCGTGAACGGGGCGATGGCAGGAGCGCGGCTTGTGGCAGGGGTTTGCGCGGTGTTGATAGCGTTTCTCGGCCTGGTTGCGCTGGTTGATATGATCTTCGGGGCGGCGACAGGTTTTCTGCCAGGCGGCCGGGTGACGCTCACAAGAGTTCTTGGCTGGGTCTTTCACCCGTTTGCGATCGCCATGGGCATTCCGCCCGGCGATGCCGGTTGGGCGGGCGCACTTCTCGGGAAGAGATTCATCATGACGGAAATACCGGCCTACCAGGGCCTGGCCGCGCAGCTTGCCAACGGCGGGGTGGGCCACGCTCGTTCCGCGGTGATCGTCTCATATGCACTGTGCGGGTTCGCGCATGTCGCCTCCCTTGCCGTCTTTGTCGGGGGAGCGGCGGCCATGGCGCCTTCAAGAAGGGCTGACCTGGTTTCTGTCGGCCCGCGCGCTCTCCTTGCCGCCACGCTGGCATGTCTCATGACCGGCGCGGTCGCGGGCGCATGCTACCGCGACGGCGGGGGAACGACGCTGAACCTGCAACCGGAACGACCGACACAGGCGGCTCATCCGCATGGCTGATCTCACAATCCATTTTGGCGATAACCTCGATGTGCTGCGCGGGTTGCCGTCCGGCTCGGCGGATCTCATCTATATTGACCCCCCGTTCAACACGGGCAAGATCCAGAGCAGGACACGCCTGTCCACAGTGTGCGATGAAGGCGGCGACCGCACGGGGTTCCAGGGGAAGCGGTATCGGACAATCAAGCTCGGCACGAAGGAGTATGCCGACATCTTCGACGACTACCTGGTTTTTCTCGAACCGCGCCTGCAGGAAGCGCGGCGCGTCCTCAAAGGCAACGGAAGCTTCTTCTTCCACATTGACTACCGGGAAGTCCACTACGCGAAGATCCTGCTCGACATCGTGTTCGGCCGCGACTCGTTCATGAACGAGATAATCTGGGCATACGACTACGGCGCGCGCAGCAAGACGCGCTGGCCGGCCAAGCACGACAACATTCTCTGGTACGCGCGGGATCCGGCCGACTACCAGTTCCACCTCGCCGAGTGCGACCGTATAGCTTACATGGCGCCGGGCCTTGTGGGCCCGGAGAAGGCCGCCGCCGGGAAGACTCCGACAGACACCTGGTGGCACACGATAGTCAGCCCCAACGGGCGCGAGAAGACCGGCTATCCCACCCAGAAGCCGCGCGGCATTCTCGATCGCATCGTGAAGGTACACTCCGCGCCCGGTGACCTTCTCCTCGATTTCTTCGCCGGCAGCGGGTCGTTCGGGGAGGCGGCAATCTCGCACGGACGGCGCTGCATACTGGCGGACAACAACCCCGAGGCTATGCGCGTGATGGAGAAGCGCTTCGCACAGGCCGACGTGGAATGGATCGGCTGGCAACCGGAAACACCACGGGACAGCCAGTTGGAGTTCCCCTGCCGAACGTAAACAGCTCCCGGCGCAGCGTGTCGCATTCGAGTAGGAGTAGGGGACGTTCCTGGTACTCTCTTGATAAACAAGGTGTTAGCGGGTTATTCACACCACTTTGGCTGGTCGGCCGCGCGCGCCGATACCGGCCGGCGTGCCTCTGCAATCGTCTGGCAAACGCATCGCTACCAACAACGCCCCTGCGTGAGTGCCGACTCAAAAAGCTGTCATCGACGCCAGATGCTAGAATCTGTGCGTAAGCTCTGCGATCCCGAGCAGGCTATCACAGACGTATGCGGTGTCAATATCCAGCTAATCACTTGCTGGCCAGTGTATTACCAAGAACGTTTCCTATGCTTATTCTCCCCCTGCAATGTTTATTGTGAAGGGCCCAATGCGTCCTGATGCGGCAGCCCGTGCCGGCAATGAGAGAAGCAGGTTGCCGGCTACGGCGCCTCGGCCGCGGGTGCGGGTGCGGCTAGCGCCGCCCTGAGGGAGGAGACATATTCTCCGTCCTGAACGCTGACCTGCGCGGTCAGGATCTGAACCTGGGAACCGTCCCCCTTCTTGAGAACCAGATAAGGGCCCTTCTCCTCAAGCAGGGACGCCTCGATGGAAACGCCGGCTTTCGAAGTCCAGGTTCGCATCTCGCGATTTTCGTCACGCGGGATCGCATTCGCGGCCGCGCGCACTGAGGGTTTGACCGAGCGGGACTGCGTCTCGGAAACCGGTTCCGGCACCTTGTTCTCAGTCCTGTGAGGATCAATGAAGCTCTTCAGATGCTCGACGTATTTTTCGGCCCCGCCGTCCTGGTAACCGGTCCTGGCCACGGTGTCCCCCGACGGCGACAGGATGAGCACCGTCGGGAAACCCCGAACGGCATACTTGGCGGCCAACTGCTCGTTCTGCTCCTTGAGGCTCTGCTTCAGGGCTTTCTTGCGCGGGAAATCGAGGGACACGCAAACCAGGTTCTTTTCGGCGTACTCCCTGAACTCCTTCTTGCTGAAGACCTCCGCGTCCAGCTTTATGCACCAGCCACACCAGTCTGAACCGGTAAAATCAACCAGCATGTAGCGGTTCGATTTCTTCGCCGATTCGGCAGCCTCCTTGAAGTCGGTTTCCCACTTCAAGGACGCCGCCCCGGAACCACTCGCGGACAACAGAAGCAGAACTGCAAACAGGATTGATATTGGTTTCATGCTTCCACAGTATGCCTCCCCCCATCCGCAGTCCAGCGAGAACAAGCAGGGCACGTAACGCCTCAGTGACGCTAGGGTGGCGGGGCAGACGGAGAGCGAACCCGGCGCGAAGCAAGGGGGGCATAGGGGCCCCTTGAGTTTGCCGGCGCTGGCGACGGAGCGTATACGGGGACGTCCTAGGCAACATATTCCCGACAAGCGTGTTAGAAAGAAATTCTCACACTCCGGCGTATGGTTGGCGCGTTTCCGGTCCCGCGGTCGCACGTGTGAACGAGCATGTGGATGTGGACGGTCATGGCGGGGCGAGTCCTGCTTCTCTGCCCCCCCCGCTCGGAGATCGTCGGGCTGCCACAGGCAGACGGGGCATTCCGTTCATGGGCAAGCGTGACATCGAGAACGTTGAGCGCCCCTTCGTGGCGCTGCTACAGCATATCCGCTACGGGCCCGCGCCCCCCTGTAGCCGTCACACGAAGGGCGATGTCACGGGCACCCCTGACAGCCCGGACCGCGGCGTCTGAACAAGACGGGGGCCGCCCGGCGGAATGCCGGGCGGCCCCTTTTCGGAGGGTCCGGGTTGAGTGCGACCCGGACCGCGGAGGGACATTCCTCACTCGATCGGTATCACTACGAACCGCGAACCCTGTTCGAGCCGCACTCGCAGCAGAACAGACTTCACCTTGCGGGCATCGGCCAGAGCGCTATGGAAATCCCGGACGGAGGAAACCGGCTTCCGGTTCACGCTCGTGATCACCATGCCCGGCCTGATCCCGGCGTTCCACGCCGCGCTGCCCTGTTCCACGTCGGACACCACCACGCCGCGCTCGGACCGGCCCGGTCCCAGCCTGCCTGCGATTTCCGGAGTTAGTTCCTGAACCTGCAGGCCTATGTCCACGCCAGGTTCCCCGCCTTCCGCCGCTCCGTTCTCGTCATCCAGATCGCTCGTAATTACCTCAATGTTCAGGTGTTTGCCCTCGCGGGCTATCTTCAACGCCGTCTTTGCGCCCGGCCCCATTGCGGCGACGGTGTTCCGGAAACTGCCGAGATCCCTGACCGTCTTCCCGTTCAGTTCGAGTATCACGTCACCCGTCTCGATCCCGGCCTTCTCCGCCGGCGAGGAGGGCGTGAAACCGGCAACGAGTATTCCTTCGGCTTCCTTCATGCCGAACGACTCCGCGAGTTCCCGCGTCATTTCCTGTATGTATATGCCGAGGTAGCCGCGCTTCACCTTCCCGCCCGCCGCGAGCTGGTCCTTTACCTGCCGCGCCATGTTGATCGGCACGGCAAACCCGATTCCCATGTATCCGCCGCTGCGGCTGAAGATGGCCGTGTTTATGCCGACTACTTCACCGTCGAGGTTCAGCATCGGGCCCCCTGAGTTGCCCGGATTGATCGCGGCGTCGGTCTGGATGAAACTTTCGTAGTCGGCGATGCCGATCCCGCTGCGGCCCTTGGCGCTGACGATTCCGGCCGTAACGCTTTCTGAAAGCCCGAAGGGGTTGCCGATCGCGAGCACCCATTCGCCGATTTCGAGCGAGTCGGAATCACCGAGCTTCAGATGCGGGAGGTCCTTTCCTTCTATCTTGATCAGCGCGACTTCCGTCTTCTCGTCGGTGCCGACCACTTTTCCGTTGAACTCCCGCCCGTCGGTGAGTCTCACGGCTATCTTGTCGGCGCCACCCGCCACGTGGTGGTTTGTGAGTATGTAGCCGTCGTCACTGATCAGGAAGCCGGAGCCTTGCCCCATCTGCATGTAGCGGCGCGGCTGAATCCGCTGGCGCGGGCGGCCGAAAAAGAAGTTGAAGAATTCGTCGTCAAACGGCTCGAAAGGGCCCTGAAGCTCCGGTGCGTTGCCGACGTTGACGGTCTTCTCCACCTTGATTGAGACAACCGCCGGCACGGCCTCCTTCGCGATCCGTGTGAACGCGGCGCTTGTCTGGCGCAGGATGTCCTTCCCCTCCACAGCCCGGCACGGCGCGCCCGTCACCAGCAAACCCAGAGTTGCGGCAGCTAACGCTGCCGGAAAGAGGAAACCTTTTCGAGATGATGCAACCATCATGACGCCCCCCCGTCTGCTACTTGTCTGTCCCAGAGTTGAAATGTCCTGCAACCACAATTCGCACAATTCGGACCAAGACACCGGAAGCTCCATGGCGACGGCATGATGCAGGTGCGCGCCGGACAGTTGCGCGGATCACGGATGCCGCAGGCGCGCGCATGGTAAAGGGCTTGAATGGAGAGAGTTGCATGGATGCGCCGGACATTTCCCGGGATGGCGGCGTTTTTTGCGGCGGAGCCTTGACCGTGCGGTGTGCCCTGTCGGCAGCGAAGTCGAGGGTGTGACTTCCTGACGCGGGAGTCGGGCGAGGGCGCCTACTCTGACGCAGTGGCGGCGGCTGGCGCGCGGCGCACCGCGAGCATGACCAGCCACGGGATCAGCACGGATCCTGCGAATGCCGGGAGGAACGCGTTGAACCGGGTCGAGGTTGCGCCAACCGCGGCGTAGACAAGCGAGATGGCCAGGTTCGAGAGTGTGCTCATCATCAGGAACCGGCCGAACGGCATCCCGCCGAGTCCCGCGAACAGGACCGATGCTTCGGCGAGCATTGGCACCGGCCGGGCGAGAATCACCGCCCAGTGACCGAAGCGACGGCTGAATGCCTCAATGCGCTTCATTTCGGCATTTCCCACGAAACGCGTGGCAAACGGACGCCCCAGCCTGTGCGCGAGCCGATAACCGGCAACACAACTGAACGTCATGCCCGCCAGCGACACGATCGTTCCGAGCCGCAGCCCGAGCAGCAGGCCGCATGCGGTGCTTATGACGCTGGAAGGGACCGGTAGAACAATATCGGCCGCAAGAGACATGCCGAGAATCATCGCCACCGCGGACCGGTGTCCCGCGGCGTCCTGGAGGTGACTGCTGATACTCCGGTCCATCGCCTGGCCGAACAATGCAAACGGCACGAGAATGAACGCCAGGACCAGAATCGCGAGCCCTGCCAGTCGCGTGAATTGCCGCTTGTTGTCGCCAGTTGCTTCTTTCATAGTCCGACCCGTCGTGAACGCGGATGATGCTATCATGCCGGACTGCACGGTGCGAACCAATGCCGGCGTGGAGTCCGCCGGAACACGGCGGAATCACGGCATGAGATGGGGTGCGGGATGAACAAACAGCCCGGGACGGCGCCGACTCCCGTGCGCATCATGGAAATGGCCGGGGCGTTTCAGTCATCCGGCATTCTCTTCGCCGCATCTGATTCAGGCATCTTCGCCCACCTCGCGACTTTCCCGGCCAGCACCGCCGAACAGGTCTGTTCAGCCTGCGGTTTCGATCAGCGTGCCGGCCGCCTGTTGCTCGACGCATGCGCTGCCATCGGACTCCTTGTTAAAGAGGATGACACCTATCGCATCGCCGCCGATACGGCCGCGTTCCTCGTGCCCGGCCAGCCCGGCGACCTGAGTCGCGCAATTCGTTATTACCGGGATGTTTACGCCGCGTGGGGACATCTGCCGGAGCTCTTGCGGAGCGGCGCACCGGTCGAAAGCCCCGAAACCCACCTTGGTGACGACCCCGCGCGGACAGAAGCGTTTGTCCATGCGATGCACGGCAGGGCCATGGGCATTGGCCGCGCCGTGGTTCCGCTCCTGGACCTGTCCGACTGCAAACACGTCCTCGACGTGGGCGGTGGATCGGGCGCCTATTCGATCCTCATCGCCGAGGCGTGGCCTCACCTTTCCTGTACGATGCTGGACTTGCCCGGAGTTGCCCGCGTTGCGCGCGGAATCGTGGCGCGTAGTCCCGCGGCCGACCGTATAGCCGTGATGGAAGGCGACTACCACACAGCACAATTTCCTGCAGGACAGGATGTTGTGCTGCTGTTCGGGATGCTGCACCAGGAATCACCATCCGATATCCTGCGCATCCTGCAACGCAGCCGTGCCGCGCTCCGGCCCGGCGGAACGGTCGCGGTGCTGGACATGATGACCGACTCATCACGTTGCAGCCCAGCGTTTTCTGCGATATTCGGCCTGAATATGGCTCTCACGACAAAGAACGGGTGGGTCTTTTCGGACGCTGACCTGGCGGGCTGGCTGCGTGATTCCGGCTTTGACTCCACATACTGCCGCCCCCTCCCGCCCCCGATGCCGCACTGGCTGGTTACCGCATTCAGGCCATAGGAACGTGGCAGTCGAGAGCCGCGTTTCTTCGGTTTGAACCGGCATTCGTCTGTGCGCAGGGGTATCCGGCCTCCGCAGGCACTCGATATTTGGCTTTGACTCCGCACCCATACGCCTCTACTCTTCAGGACAAGTCAGGCGATAACAGGTCAAGCATGGACACATCTGGACAATGACTCCATCTGGAACAGAGGCGGAGAAGGGCAGGAAAGGGCAGAGAGGTCTGATGCAGCAGGCTTGGCCTGACGCTGCCGACCGTGGCGAGATCATGACCTTGCGGGAGATTGCCCGCTACCTGAAGGTTTCCGAAAAGACCATCTTCCGGATGGTGCAATCCGGCGACATGCCCGGTGTGAAGGTTTCGAGTCAGTGGCGTTTTGTCCGCAGCGTGGTGGATGACTGGTTGAGCGCGCGGATGTATGCGAGCCCGAAGCGCGGGCTTCTGCAGGTGATCGGCAGCGCGCCGCAGGCGATCCGCCTGACGCGCATGATTACGCCTGACCGCGTTGTCTCCGACATCCGGCCCGGCACGAAACGCGACATACTTCACAAGATGGTCGAGGCCGGCGTGCCTTTCGAATCGCGGACCGCCCGCGACACATTTCTTGGCGAACTTCTTCTCCGCGAAGAAGTCGTTTCGACTGCCATAGGAAACGGCGTGGCATTCCCGCACGCCCGCGAGCCGGGCGGTTTCCCGATATCCGAACCGCGTGTTGTGCTTGGGATCTGCCCGCAGGGCGCCGATTTCGGCGCGCTGGATGGCATGCCCACCTACGTGCTGGCGATGCCGCTGGCGAACTCGGAGGTCGAGCACCTGCGCGTGATGGCGAAGCTTGCGCTGGTGTTCAGGCAGAAGGGCGTCGCGCAGAAGGTGATCGCCGCTGCCGCGAACGCGACGGTGATGGAGCTGCTGGCGGAACTTGACGGATAGCATTGTGGTGCGCGGTGTTTCCGCGCGGAGACGACTCCAATGGAGGGGTTCGAGCAGGTCGCGGTTGTTCTGGTTGTGATCGTGCGCCTGGCGTTGATCGGCCTGGTGGTCTGGGTCGCAGCCCGGGAGATCAAGCGGGCGGGGAGCAAACGGAAGCCGAAGGACTAGTCACGTCATGGGCATCGAAATATCAAGGCTCATCGCGGCGGAGAAGGAATCCGCGCGCATTCTATCGGAAGCCGACGGCCAGGCCAGGCGGATCCGGCAGGACTCGGAACACGACATTGAGCACCTGCAGTCCATGACCGAACGCGAGGTAGCCGCGTTCAGGCCGAGGTTCGAAGCGGAACTGGACGCCGAGCTGCGCGAACTCGAGGCGGCATCGTGCAAAAGGATAGAAGAAGCCCGTTCAAGGATCAGGTCGCTTGCCGGCGAGCGCCGGGAACAGGCGGCGCGGGACATGGCGCTCGGGATAATCGAACCATGACGGGAATAGTTACGCACACGGCCGCCTGCGTGCGCGCCTGCGCTCTGCGCGCGCAGCGGATCACGCCCGCCCGGTGGCGCGAACTGCTTGATGCGCCCACTGTAACCGGCGTTGTCGGCATCCTGTCCGCCGACGGCACACTGCCGCACGGCGTTTCCGAGGCCGGCAAAGTCCAGCGCACGCTGCGGCAGGGATTCATCGACACGGCGGCGAGTCTGGCTCGGTTCACACACGGCGACCGCCTGCTGGCCGCCCGCGGGTTCGCGGGCTGGTACGATCTCATAAATCTCGAGGCCGCCATGTACAGGCTGCACGGCGGACATGAAGGAACAGGCGTTCTGCCGTACAACACCGGCCGCATCGGACTGCTGAAGGGCGGCGAGATCGCCGCCGCCGGCAACTTCGCCGCGCTTGTCCGCGCGCTGCGCGGGAGCGTCTTCGATCCGGCCTGCCGGCGCGGCCTGGAAGTCTACCGCGAGTCGCTCGATATCGCCCGGTTCGCTTGCGAAGTCGAACGCGGTTTTCTCATGTGGTGGCTCGCTGCCGCGCGCCGCTGCGCGGCCGATTCAGGCGAAGATGACAGGTCATTCGTCCTCCACGAGTTTATCTCCCTGAGGCTGGCGCGCGCCGCCGCGATGATGGTTGTGCGGGGCGAACACATCCACGCCGTCGACGACTGGACAGCGCCTCTTGGCCAGCGGATCGCGGAAGATGCCGCGCCCGATGCCGTGGCCCTCTTCCGCAGGCTTGCGGATAGAGTGCATACAGGCGCTGGTCCGTCTCCGCTTGGCAGGGACGTGACCGACTTTCCCGAGGCGGAGCGGGCCGCTGACCGCTGGATGGCGCGCGCGGCCGGCAAGGCGCAGTCCGGGATCCGTTTCGACGACAACTTCCTGTTCGGGTTCCTTCTCGTCCGTTTCTTCGAAACCGAGGCCCTGTCGGCACTGGTCGAGTGCAAGGAACTCGGCCTTGCGCGGGATGAGACCGCAAGACTGGTGGTGACGCCATGATGCGGACGGAGCGCATGCTGCGGCTGGACATCCTGACGCTTGAAGACGCCGCCGGGCGTGTGGCGCGCCTGCTTGCCGGCGAAGGCAGCATGCATCTCGTGAACCAGAACGAGTTCCCGCTTGTTCCGGGTTTCGACGCGGAGGCGGCGCCGGAAGACGTGCTGGGCGCCGCCTCGCGACTGCTCGGGCGCATAGACGCGGCGTTGCAGCGCATCGGTCCAGCGGAGGGGCCGTTCGATGCCGGTGCCGCGCTGCCGGCGGACCGTCCGGCCGGTGAAGTGATTTCCGAGGCCGAAAAGGCGATTGGCGGCGTGGTCCGGCGGCTCGACGCGCATTTCGCGGAGGTCGAGAAGATCAATGCCGAGATCGCGCGGCTGGATGACATATCCGAGGAGATGAACCTGCTCCACGCCGAAGGGCTGTCGTTCGCGGACCTCGAAATGAAACACTTCTTCACCGCGCACGGGGCGGTGACCAGGGCCGGCCTTGCGCGGCTGTCTGCCCGGGCGGAGAAGGAACCGCACTCGATGATCCAACGTCCGCGCCGGGGCGACGAGCAATCGGTGCTGATCGTGGCCGACGCCGAACGCGCGGAGACATGGAAGAGCTGGCTTGCGGACGCCGGTTTCAGGCACCGGCCGATCCCGGAGAGGTTCCGTCGCTCTTTCGACGAAGCGCTCGATCTTGTGGAAATGGAGATATGGGAGCTGCGCGACAGGCTGGCCGAGCTCGCGGCCGGGTTCGAGAAGGAGCGGCCCGGGTTGGCCGAGTCCCTGCTGGGATGGCGGAACCTGCTTCGCGTCGAATCGCTGCTCGTACGTTCCGCGGCCGGGTTCGGCCGCCGCGGCCCGGCGGTTCTCATTTCCGGCTACGTGCCGGAATCGTGCTGGCCGCGACTTCGCACGGCTCTCGCGGTTTCCGCGTCCGGAACCTACGTGGCCGAAGCCGCGCCGGCGCACGCGGGCGAAGGGCCGCAGGTTCCCACCATGCTTCGCAACCCGCGTTTCTTCAAGCCGTTCGAGATGTTCGTCAGGACGTACGGGCTGCCCGGCTACGAGGACATGGATCCCACCCCTCTTGTTGCGGTCTCGTTTCTGACGATGTTCGGAATGATGTTCGGCGACGTCGGGCACGGGGCCATGCTGGCCGCGATCGGGTTCGGCATCGCGCGCCTGCGCGCGAAAGCGCTTGAGCCCATGCGTGACCTCGGCCGCATACTCATGGCTGCCGGCGGCAGCGGCATCTTTTTCGGCTTCCTCTTCGGATCGGTCTTCGGCATTGAGAGGGACAGCGTACTGCCCGCGCTCTGGATGCGCCCCAGCCACGGCGAGAACCTGACGGTTTTCCTGCTTTCCGCCCTTGTGCTCGGGGCGACGGTGATGTCCGCCGGGATAATCATGGGCATCGTGCAGTCCTTCCGCCGCCGGGATTTCCGGCACGCGCTCGCGGGGCAGTGGAGCGTATGCAGTCTCGTGTTCTACTGGGCGCTGCTCTATCTCTTTGCCGCCTCGATGGCCGGCAGGCCCTTGCCCGTCTCAACGCGCGCGGCCGTTGCGCTGCTGGCGATTCCGCTGGCCGTCATCGGGCCGGGCCAGGCCCTTATGCAGGCGGCGCGGAAGCGGCGCGGCAGACAGCGGCCGGGCGGACACGGGCACGATGAGGAGCTGGCCGCCATCCTGTTCGAGCCCATCGAGGTGCTGATGAACCTTTTCAGCAACTCGATCAGCTTCCTGCGCGTGGCGGCTTTCGGGCTTGCCCACGCCGCGCTCACCATGGCCGTGTTCACGATCAGCGACATGACCAGCGGCGCGCCGGTGGTGAACTGGCTGAGCCTGCCGTTCGAGCACCTGTTCATCGTGCTGCTTGAAGGAATGATCGTTACCATCCAGTGCCTTAGGCTCGAGTACTACGAGTTCTTTTCCAAGTTCTTCCGCGGCGGCGGTGTGCCGTATGCCCCGCTTGCGGTGGCGGGCGAGTAGAAACAACAGGGCCGCGCGGGTGCGGCCGCAGAGCGGGGAGGGTTAGAGAATGAACGTGATGGTGAAGAGGCTGGTCAAGATGAACATCGTTATCGGGGTCGTTCTCCTTGTCGCTGGGCTGACGCTTGGCGCGCACCACGCCGTGGCGCAGGAAGCGGGGGATGGCCACCCGGCCGCAGCCGCGGCTGTCGCGGCGCCGCCATCCGCGCAGGCATGGGCGTTTGTCGCGGCCGCGCTTGCGACCGGAATCGGCTCCATCGCGGCCGGCATGGCCGTCAGCAGCGTCGGTTCGGCCGCGATGGGCGCGGTGGCCGAGAAGCCGGAGCTGATGGGCAAGTCGCTGATCTACGTGGCGCTCGCGGAAGGCATCGCGATATACGGGCTGCTCATCTCGATCATCATACTCGCAAAGGTATAGCGCAATGAAGGTCCGGGTTGTCGGAGAGCACCTCCTCGTCGAGATGTTCCGGATGCTCGGCGCGGCCGGCCGTACGCCCGAAGGGGCGGACGAAACCGACGCGGCCATCCGCGCATATCTTGACGAGGCGGAGGTCGGGGTGATCCTCGTCGGCGGTTCGCACGCCGCGCTGCTCGGCCCGGCATTCCGGAAATACGTTCAACGCCGCGACCTGCCCGTCGTGCTGCCGGTTCCGGACCGCACGGACCGGCGCGGCTGCGCGGATGAAATACGCGCGCACCTGCAGAAGACGCTGGGAATAAGGCTGTAAAACAGATGGCTATCGAGGGAAACATTCAGGACCTGGCCGACAGGGTGGTGGCAAAGGCGCGCGCCGAGGCGGACGCACGGCTCTCGCGCGCCCATCGCGCGGCCGAACACGACTTCCGCGCTGCGGGCGATCTCGCGGAGAGCCGCAAGCAGGCGGCAGAATCCGCCGCGGCCGCGGCGGTCGAAAACCGCCGGCGTTCGGCGCTGGCGGAGTTGGCGCTGCGTGAGCGGCGCGCGGTGATGGCGGAACAGGAAAGCGTGGTGGATAGCCTGTTCGCGGAGGCGCTGCGCCGCCTGCGTGAACACGGAAGTGATGATGAGCGGAAAGCCCTGCTCATTGCGCTTGCCGGGGAAGGCGCCGCGACAGTCGGCGCCCGCGCCGTCCGCCTGCGTTTTGCGGCCAATGATCTGGAGTTCGTGCGCAGGACTGGATTCCCGGGCGAGCTCGACGGCATTGCCGTATCGGTGGAGGATGCGCCGCTTGCCGCGTCCGCCGGCGGCGTGCAGGTGAGCGACGAGGCGGGCCGGGTGATTTTCGATAACACGTTCAAGGCAAGACTGGAGCGCCGGAAGGATGCGTTGAGGTCGCGCGCGGCGGAAAGTTTGGGCCTGCTGGAGAAGAAGGAATGAGTCTGCAAGAAGACATTGCCGTCGTCACGCGCGTGAACGGGCCGGTTGTAACGGCGTCCGGGATGGGCCGGGCATGCCTGGGCGACCAGGTCGAGGTCGGAAACGAGAAACTGACCGGCGAGATCATCACCCTTGAACACGACGTCGCCACGATCCAGGTCTACGAAGACACCATCGGCCTGAAGCCGGGCGAACCGGTTGTGTCGCGCGGCGAGCCGCTGAGCGCCGTGCTGGGGCCGGGCCTCCTGAAGGGAATCTACGACGGCATACAGCGTCCGCTTGAAAAGCTGCGTGAGCAGAGCGGCGTCTTTCTCGGCCGCGGCCTGAACGTGCCGGCGATCGATCCGGATTCGACGTGGGATTACGAGCCTGCTTTGAAGCCCGGGGCGCGCGTAGCCGGAAACACGATTCTCGGCCGTGTGCAGGAAACCGCGCTCGTGAAGCATGCGATCATGGTCCCGCCGGGGATTGAGGGCGAACTCGTATGGGCCGCCGAAGCAGGTAACAGGAGAGCAGGCGATCCGGTCGCCCGCGTAGCCACCCCCGCCGGCGAGCGGGAAGTGACGATGATCCAGCGCTGGCCGATCCGCCGTCCGCGTCCGGTTTCGCGCCGGCTCCCGCCGCGCGTGCCGATGCTTACCGGGCAGCGGGTGATAGACTTCTTCTTCCCCGTCGCCCGCGGCGGCGCCGCGGCGATTCCGGGCGGGTTCGGGACCGGCAAGACCGTGACGCAGCACCAGCTCGCGAAATGGTCGGACGTGGACATCATCGTCTACATAGGCTGCGGCGAGCGCGGCAACGAGATGACGCAGGTGCTCGAGGAGTTCCCGGCGCTGAAGGACCCGCGCAGCGGCAGGCCGCTGATGGAGCGCACGCTGCTGATCGCCAACACCTCCAACATGCCGGTCACCGCGCGCGAGGCGAGCATCTACACCGGGATCACGATGGCGGAGTACTACCGCGACATGGGGCTGCACGTGGCGGTGATGGCCGATTCCACCAGCCGCTGGGCGGAAGCCCTGCGCGAGATATCCGGCCGGCTCGAGCAGATGCCTGCCGAGGAAGGCTACCCGGCCTACCTCGCGTCGCGTGTCGGCGAAGTTTACGAACGCGCGGGACGCGTGGAGGTGGTCGAGCCGGCCGGCGGGGCGGTTCGCGAAGGGTCGCTGACCATGGTCGGGGCGGTATCGCCCCCGGGCGGTGACTTCTCGGAGCCGGTGGTGACGCATACCAAGCGGTTTGTCCGCGCCTTCTGGGGGCTCGACCGCGACCTGGCAAGCGCGCGGCACTTCCCTTCAATTCACTGGAACACCTCGTATTCCGAATACGATGTCTCGGCCTGGTACGCGGAACGGGCCGAACTGCCGTGGTCCGAGCTTCGGCGGCGGGCCACGGATCTGCTGAAGGAAGATGACCGTCTCCAGAACATCGTCAAGCTGATCGGCCCGGACGCGTTGCCGGACCGGCAGCGTGTCGTGCTCGAGACCGCGCGCATGATCAAGGAAGCGTTCCTGCAGCAGGGCGCGTTCAGCGCGGTTGACAGCTACTGCCCGATCGAGAAGCAGCTCGGGATGATGGACGTCATCCTCTCCTTCCACGACGGCGCGCAGAAGGCGCTGGCGTCGGGCAGGCCCGTGTTCGAGATCATGTCCGCACCGGTCGTGGAGCGGATATTCAGGATGAAGGAAGAAGTCGGCGCGGACCAGGCGGCTGATCGCCTGGCGCAGTTGAAGAAACAGGTGTCGGACTCACTGGCGGACTAGAACCATGCAGGCATCAGGCGGAAGAACATACCGTGACGTTCAGAGGGTCCAGGGGCCCATCCTGGTTGTCGAACGCGTCGCGGACGTGGCATACGGGGAGAGGGTGGAAGTCCTGTGTGCGGACGGAACCAGGAGGCGCGGATCGGTCCTGGACATATCGGACCGGCGCGCGGTCGTGCAGGTCTTCGAGGGCGGGACCGGGCTTTCGCTGCGCGGAACGCAGGTCCGGTTTCTCGGCGAGCCGCTCCGGTTCACCGTCTCGCGCGAGCTGCTCGGCCGGGTCCTCAACGGCGCCGGGGAACCGCTCGACGGCTGCCCGAAGCCGTTCGGGGGCGTGACCCGCGGCATCTACGGCAGCGCAATCAACCCGGTGATGCGCGACTACCCGATGGACGTGATCGAGACGGGCGTTTCGGTGATAGACGGCATGAACACGCTCGTGCGCGGGCAGAAACTGCCGATCTTCTCCGGGAACGGGCTGCCGCACAACGACCTCGCCGCGCAGATTGCGCGGCAGGCGAGGATACGCGGGACCGACGAATCGTTCGCGGTGGTTTTCGCGGCGATGGGCATCAAGAACGACGATGCAGCGTTCTTCCGCGAGGAGCTGGAGAGAACCGGCGCGCTGGAGAACGCGACGATGTTCATAAACCTCGCGTCGGACCCGGCCGAGGAGCGCCTCGTTACGCCGCGCTACGCCCTGACGCTTGCCGAGCACCTGGCATTCGACCACGGGTACCACGTGCTGGTTATCCTGACGGACATGACGAACTACTGCGAGTCGCTGCGCGAGATGACCTCCGCGCGCGGCGAGGTGCCGAGCCGCAAGGGCTACCCAGGCTACCTTTACTCCGACCTCGCCGAGATCTACGAGCGCTGCGGGCGCGTGCGCGGGGCGAAGGGGTCCATCACGCAGATACCGATCCTCACGATGCCGAACGACGACATAACGCACCCGATCCCCGACCTTACCGGTTACATAACCGAGGGGCAGATCGTGCTCGACCGCGAACTGCATCAGAAGGGGGTCTATCCGCCGATCAACCCGCTGCCGTCGCTGTCGCGCATAATGAAGGACGCGATCGGGGGAACACGCACGCGCGAGGATCACCCGAACACCGCGAACCAGCTCTATTCCAGTTACTCGGCCGTGGGCGGAATCCGATCCCTCGCGGCGATAGTCGGCGCGGATGAGTTGACGGCCGCGGACCGCGCCCACCTGGAGTTCGGCGACGCGTTCGAGAGGGAGTTCATCGCACAGCCCCGCGACTTGCGGCGCACGGTCGAGGAGACGCTGGACCTTGCATGGCGCACACTCGGCCTGCTGCCGCGCGAGAGCCTGCACCGCGTGAGCGAGAAGCAGATTGAGGAGCGCTACGCACGCAGGGAGAAGGCGGAGGAGAACAGGTAAGCCATGGCCCGAAGGCCCGCTCCGACCAAAGCCAACCTGTTCAAGGCGCAGAAGGACCTGCGCTTTGCGGAGGACGGGTGCGAGCTGCTTCACCAGAAGCGCGACGTTCTGGTGATGGAGCTTATGGGCGTGGCGTCGAGGTTCTCGCCGGCCGAGGAGGGTTTGCGCGAGAGCCTGCTTGGCGCGATGGAGGCGTTTGTTCCGGCCTACGTCGCAATGGGCCGGGCCTCCGCCGGTCCGCTGCTTTCGGGCGGCCGGGAGGAGTTCCAGCTTCGCGTGGAGGAGCGGGCGGTCATGGGCCTGACCCTGCCGAGGGTCGCGGTCGGGGATGTGGCCGGCCCCGGGTTCCGCGGCGCGGCGACCGTGCCGGCGTCGGCGGACATCGCGGCGCGGCGTATGAGCGACGCCGCGGCCCGGCTTGCCGGGTATGTTGAGGTCATTGCAACCGTCTGGCGGCTTGCATCGGAGATAGAAAAGACGCAGAAAAGGATCAACGCGCTGGAGAACATGTTCATACCATCCACGCGCGATACGATAGGGTGGATAAAGTCGGTTATGGAAGAGAATGACCGGGAAGAGCTGTTCCGCAGAAAACTGCTGAAGAACAGAACGCAAGAGACGGGAGGGAGCCGTGGGGAAGACGCCGTTCCTGACGATACTTCTGGCCGTTGACGGCGGCGAGAGCGACCGCGCCACTGCCGAGACGGCCATGGAGCTTGCCGAATTGTGCGGATCGCGGATGGTCATCCTGAACGTGGTTGACCGCTCGCTTGTCAACCGGTTGAAGCGGTTTACGGACGAAAGCCCGACGGAAATCGAGATGGAGCTGGAGGAAAAGGGCTGGCGGGCGCTCTACCACGCGGAGGAACGCTCGAAGGACAAGGGGATAAGAACGCTGATCACGCAGCGCCACGGTGTTCCGGAGAACGAGATGCTGGCCGAGGCCGAACGCGTGAAGGCAAGCCTGATCGTGGTTTCTTCGCCCCATGCCGTGCCGGGGCAGGTGCGGCGGCTGGGGCCGGGCAGCCTTGACCGCCTGATGGAGTCGGCGAAGTGCCCGGTCCTAGTGGTGAGATAGAAAACAAGATGCGCGGCGGCCGGCGGCCTGCCGTCATGCCGCGCCGATGGAGGACAGGAAAATGAAAAAGCTTGGGGAACTGCTGAACGAACGGTGCGTAGTCCTCGACTTCAAGGCGGCCGACAAGAAGGAAGCTCTCGAACGAATCATCGCGCCGGTGGCCGGGGCGTACGACGCGGCCGCGTTGCTGAAGGCATTGATTGAGCGCGAGGCGCTCGGGTCCACCGGGATCGGTTCCGGCGTTGCTGTCCCGCATGTCAGGCTGGAATCCGTGAAGGAGCCGGTGATCGTGCTCGGGCGGTCGGCGAAGCCGGTCGCGTTCGAGGCCATAGACGATGAGCCGTGCTCGTTATTCTTCCTCGTGCTCGGCCCCGCGGCAAAGGACGCGCAGGAGGCCTACCTCGGCGCTATGGCGAAGATATCGCGCCTGATGCGGCAGCAGGCCGTGCGGGACCGCATCATGAAAGCCGCCTTACCGGCGGACGTCCTTGCGGCGATCAGGTCAGCCGAGGCCTGAGCCGGGCGGAGCCATCCCGGCCTGTTGCAGGACGGCCTGCATGTCGGCCGGCATTTCCGACACGAATTCGAGCGTACGGCCGTTTTCCGGGTGGCGGAAACAGATCGTCGCGGAATGCAGGGCCTGTCGCTCCATCCTCAGCGCCTGCATGTCGGACCCGGTAAGGGTCCCCGCGCAGAACCGAAGGAACAAGCCCGGGTCGGGGCGATAGAGCTTGTCTCCGACCAGCGGGAAACCCAGCGCTTCCAGCGTCGCCCTGATCTGGTGCGTCCGGCCTGTCGCGGGCTGTGCGGCGACGACTGAGAGGCCGCCCGCGGTCCCGCGGCACTTGAACAGCGTGTGTGCGCGGGAAGGATCATCTTCGCCCGCCGCGCCAGGCACAAAGCGCATCTTCTTGCGGACCGGCGAGGCGGGATCGCGCTCGATTCGACCCAGCGCCTCCAGCGTTGCCGGGAACACGCCTTCCGCCACGGCGATATACTCCTTGCGCACCATTCTCGCGACGAACTGGCGCTGGCACCGGGCCGCGGCGCGGGGCGAAGCAGCCACAATCATCAGGCCGGAAGTTTCGCGGTCGAGCCGGTTCACCAGCGCCGGCGTTTCCACGCCGTGCCGGTTTTTCAACACGGACCAGAGCGTGTTGTTGAAGAAGCGCCCGCCGGGGTGACACGGCAGCCCGGCCGGCTTGTCCACGACAAGAAGATCGCCGTCGCGGTACACGATGTCCACGCGGGTCGGGACATCGGGTTCAGGCACATCCCAGGCGAGGTATTCCATGAAGTCGCCGAAAGCGAACACGTGGTCCGGCCCGGCGCAGGCGCCGTTTACCCGCACCTTGCCGCCTGTGATCCGTCTTTCCCAGTCATCCCGGCTGAAGCAGGGGAAACGGCAAACCAGGAAGTCCAGCAGCGTCCTGCCCGCATTGTCGGTGTGGACATGAAACCTGATGCAGCGTTCGCGTTCCATTGCGCAATCCTCACGCGTCGAACCCGTACGGCGGGGAAGCAGGCGGCCCCGTCTCCATTCCTGCAAGGTCCCGGGCGGCATGGCGCGCGCGGCGGGTGGTCAGCCGAAGATCCCGCGCATGCGGTCGCAGTAGTGGCGGACGAGGTCGAACTTGCAGTCTTCCGGCAGGCGGTGGTCCGGGCACGGCAGGTAGCCGCCGAGGTCCACGAGCGGGCGCAATCGCTCGACTTCCGCGTCAACAGCCGCCTTGTCCCGCGAGAACACGCGCTTGTTAAGTCCGCCCACGCCCAGCAGGCCGCGCCCGTACTTTTCGCGCCATGGAGCGATGCTGGCGTTCCATGTTCCGCACTCGATCGGGAACATCGTGTTCACCCCGTTCTCGAGCCACACCGGAAGCAGGGCGTCTATCCATCCGTCGCAGTCCAGCGAGATCACGTCAATGCCGTGTTTGCGGCAGAGCGTGGTGATGCGTTTGTAGTGCGGGCCGACCTTCTGCGCGAACACAGACGGGCTCACGAGCGGGCCGTTCTTGAAGCAGATATCCTCCCAGAAGTGGGCAAAGTCGAACTTGGCGCCGGAGGCCAGCGCGAATTCGACGTTCCGGCAGCACAGGTCCGCGATCGTGTTGATGATCTCGTCGAACAGCGGCTCGTCATCAACCAGCATGTAACACGTAGCCTCGATCCCAACCCAGTTGCGGAACAGGCCGTAGAGACTTCCGCAGTACAGGCCCAGCGGCCGGGTCCGTTCGCCGGACGCGAGGAGTTCGAGCCCGCCGCCGTCAAACCGTATCCTGCCGCTGCCGGTTCGCACAGTCGTGCGGTTCACCCGGTCCGGAGTCCACTGCAGGCGCGGCTTGAAGTGCTCCTCCCATGAGCGCCTGTCCTTCAGAAGGTGGTCCATCTCCGCGTGGATTGAACCCGCCCCGGGTCTGTTCACGTGAAGGACGCCGTGGCCGTTCCGGACGTGCTCGGACCCGTCGGGCAACGTTGCCTCCACCTTTCTCTCGAAGAAAGGGAAGATGTCGGAGGACGGCCCAAACATCGTCTGCCAGCCGAAGTCGAACCCCAGCTTCTCCGCGACAGAGTCCTCTTCCGGAGTTTCGTCCCAGGCATTCGTCTCCTCCGCGGTGATGTATCCCTGACGGCGCCAGAGCTCGAGGGTCTCGTGCAGGAATCCGAAGTGCACGAGGGGAAGCCGGTCGTACGGCTGGTATCGCAGGACGGCCAGCGCGCGGTCACGGTTGTTCATGCGCGGAATCGTACAGGCCGTCGCGCGGTGCGACAAACCCTTTTCCCGGCGTCCGCTCGACACGGTGTGGCAGCGTGTATAAGCTCCCGCGGTTCAGGGGAAAGGCCGGCGGGGGTGACGGCCGTTTGGAGGCGACGGATGGACATTCTTGATCTTGGCGGCGAATGGAGTGTTTCGCCGGCGGACGGCAAATGGAGCATCAAGGCTGCCGTTCCCGGCGGCGTTCACAACGATCTTCTCAACGCGAAACGAATCCCGGAGCCCTTCTACCGCGACAACGAGCAGAAGGTGGCCTGGGTGGGCGAGACGGACTGGGTCTACACGCGCGACTTCACGGTGTCGGCCGAAATCATCGCGCGGGAGAAGGTATTGCTCCAGTGCGACGGCCTCGACACGGTTGCGCGGATCGAGATCAACGGCGCCCTGGTCGGCAAGACCGACAACATGTTCCGGACGTGGGAATTCGACGTGAAGCCCCGTCTCCGCGCCGGCACGAACACGATCTCGATAACCTTCACCTCCGCCATGGCGCACGTCCGCAAGATGAACAGGAAGGAGTTCCTGCCCGCATGGGGGGTGGGGCAGTTCAGGCTGGACGGCGGCGGATGGATACGGAAGCAGCCCTGCAACTTCGGGTGGGACTGGGGGCCGGCGCTGGTCACGTGCGGAATCTGGCGCGGCATCAGGATAGCGGCGTTTGACACCGCCCGGCTGACCGACATCCACATACGGCAGAACCATGCGCGCGGCGCGGTGACTCTCTCCATAGCCGCTTCCGTCCAGCGCGCGGGGCGCGGGTCGCTGCGGGCCGTCGTCAGCGTCAGCCACGCCGGGAAGACTGTGACCGAAGCCGACGCCGTGGTCCGGGGCGGGCGCGCTGTTGTGTCCGTGACCGTGCGCGACCCGAAGCTCTGGTGGCCGAACGGCATGGGCGGCCAGCCGCTGTATGAAGTGACGGTGGACCTCGTCGGCGCTGACGGCGAACTCCTGGACACCGGCGCGCGGCGCATCGGCCTGCGGACGCTGGAACTGCAGCGGGAGAAGGACAAGTGGGGCGAGAGCTTCAGGTTCGCCGTGAACGGCAAGGCGTTCTTCGCCAAGGGGGCGAACTGGATACCGGCCGACGCGATCCTTGCCCGACTCACCCATGCGGACTACGCGCGCCTTCTTGCCGACGCCGTTGCCGCGAACATGAACATGCTCCGCGCGTGGGGCGGCGGCATCTACGAACATGACATGTTCTACGACCTGTGCGACGAGCTCGGAATCTGCGTCTGGCAGGATTTCATCTTCTCGTGCGGCACGTACCCGACATTCGACGCCGGGTTCATGGCGAACGTGCGCGCCGAGGCGGAGGACAACGTGCGGCGCATACGGCATCACGCGTGCGTGGCGCTCTGGTGCGGAAACAACGAACTCGAGCAGGGGCTGGTGGGCGACGAGTGGACGAAATGGACCATGAGCTGGGATGACTACAAGAAGCTCTTCGACGTTCTTCTGCCGGACGTCGTGAAGCGGCTTGACCCGGACCGGCCGTACTGGCCCTGCTCGCCGCACTCGCCGGTCGGAGACAGGAAGGATTTCAACAACGCGAGCTGCGGCGATGCGCACCTGTGGAGCGTGTGGCACGGCAGGAAGCCGTTCGAGTGGTACCGCACCTGCGAGCACCGCTTCAACAGCGAGTTCGGGTTCCAGAGTTTCCCGGAGCCGCGGACGGTTCACGGGTATACCAGGGCGTCAGACCGCAACATCACGTCCCCGATCATGGAGCTGCACCAGCGCAGCGGGATCGGGAACGACGCGATCGTCCAGTACATGCTCTCCTGGTACAGGCTGCCGACGACCTTTGACAGCCTGCTGTGGACCAGCCAGATTCTCCAGGGCATGGCCATCAAGTACGCCGTGGAACACTGGCGGCGCAGCATGCCGCGCGGAATGGGAACGCTGTACTGGCAGATAAACGACTGCTGGCCGGTGGCAAGCTGGGCCTCGATTGACTCGCACGGAAACTGGAAGGCGCTTCACTACATGGCGCGCAGGTTTTTCGCTCCGGTGCTCGTGTCGGGGCTGGAGGACATGGAACGCGGGACGGTCGAGGTACACGTGACGAACGACAGGCTTGCCGGGTTCAGCGGGAATGCAGCGTGGACCCTCACCAATATCGAGGGCAGGCGCCTGGCGCGGGGCGCGTTCCCCGTGAAGATCGGCGAACGCAAATCCGCGAAGGTGGGGGTGATAGACGCATCCGAGGTGGCGCGCGTGCACGGCCGTGAGAACCTGCTCATCTGGCTCGACCTCGTCGAACGCGGCAGGACGATCTCGGACAACCTGGTGCTGCTTGCCCGCCCGAAGAGCATGGATCTGCCCCTTCCGCGCTGGAGCGTCGGCGTGAAGGCGCGCGGCGAATGCGAGTTCACGATAAAGATAAAATCGCCTGTTCCGGCCCTGTGGGCATGGGTCGAGGCGGCGGGCGTCACCGCGAAGTACTCCGACCGCTTCATGCACGTGAAGGCGGGGGAACCGGTCGAGGTCGGGATATGCACCGATCGACCGATGACCGCCGATGCGCTGCGCGGAAGGCTCCGCGTGCGCAGTCTCGTGGACACTTACAGTTGAGCGTGCGCCGGCGTTGAGCCGGACGGAGCTCGATTGCTCAGCGTTCTGCGCCGTAGATGGCGCCCGCGTTGAAACGCGCCCAGGATGTCTCGAACCATGAGTCCGGCCTCGGCAGGGGCCTGCGCGGGACCCAGCGGTTCTCGACCCTGCCGGGTCCGGCCGCGGAGGTCTCCTGCACTTTCTCGCGGAACGACTCGTCTTCCGGCGCGATCGTCCAGTCGGCCGAAAGTTTGGGGTGCACCCTCTTGCCGGCGGGATCTATCACTATGGCTGAACCGCGGCTGCCTGCCCCGCTCCGGATGGCGAAGAGCACCGCTTCCAGGTAGACCGCGTGCGCAAATGCAAGGTGCCTGTTCTTCAGGGCTTCGAGCAGTTCCTTCGGGCCGGTGTAGCCGGACCCGTCCTTTTCGATGCGTTCCACCTGTTCCCACGCCGCCTTCACCCCTGCCTCAAGCTCCGACCCCTTGCGAATGTGCGCGCCGGCGCGGGACATGCGCGCCTGGAATTCCTCGCGGTCTTTCCTCCAGCCGGTCTTCGCGCCTTCCGCCCGCCCCGCCCACGCGAGCAGTCTCGCCGCCGACTCGGCGGCCAGTCTGGCCGCGGCGCCGGTGTCGAGGGTGCTCTCCATGCACCGGTTCGCGATGTACTCCGCCGCGCGGAAGCCGGCGACCTGCCCGGAATTCAGCGCCGACCCGCCGGGCCGGTACACGCCGTGCGAGCCGTTCACCTCGCCGATCGGGAACAGGTGCGGAGTATTCACCGATTCCCACCAGTGATTTCCCGCGAGGCCGCCGTTGTTGTGCTGGGCGCAGACCGCCACTTCCAGCGGCTCGCGCGTTATGTCGATCCCGTGGTCGGCGTAGAGCTGCACCGCGCCGGGGTTCATCTTCGCCAGGCGCTCGATCGGCGCAGGCAGCAGCGCGCCGGACTTTTCGAGGTAGGTACGCGCCTCGGGGCTGAGCTCGTCGAACGAGAATCCGTCCGGGTTCCGGCGGAAATCGAGAAACACGCGCCGGCCTCGGAGCACCGTTTCGACATAGACGATGATGTCCACTATCGACGACCCCCCGACGGCCTTCCGCGAATCGAACGGCCACTGGTAGCCCTTGAGAAACACGTTCGAGTTCGCCGCCCCGGCGCTGTCGAAATACTCGTTGAGAAACTCGCGTTCGTTCGACTTTCCGTCGGCGTCGGTGCTCATGAACCGGGGCACCACCTGCATGTAGGTGCCGGACACGTTCCAGCGAAACGCGGTTGAGGCAAGCCCGTACTGCGACTCCGGAAGGCCCTGGGCCATGACACCCGCTCTCAGCGCCAGCCCTATCGCGCCTGTATGGACGTGCGGATACACGCTTGTCCGGTAGATGCCGCCGGGCCCGCCGACCGCGAAGACGATGTTCTCGGCCACGTAAGCCTCGAAACCGCCCCCTGTGTTGGCGGCCATGATGCCCGCGGCCCGGCGCGCGTCACCCGAGCCGGTTATGAGCAGTTCCGCCGCCTGGCGTCCCTCGCGCACGGGGATGCCCAGCTCCTTCACGCGCCGGATAAGCGTCCTGCACATCTCGCGCGAGGTGTAGGGGCCTATCGAGGTGGCGCGCTGCCGCGGGTCGTGGTCGGTCTTGTAGCCGACGAACTGGCCGAACTCGTCGCGCGGGAACGGCACTCCCAGGTTGACCAGGTTGAGAAATGCGCGGGCCGAAAGACTGGCCTCCACGAGCGACAGGTCGCCGTGCATGCTGCCGCCGTCGAAATAGGTCTGCGCCATCATCGCCGGGGCGTCAGACTCCGCGCCGCACATGGACAGCTTGTAGTACGTCTGCTTGTCGCTGCCGGTGTTGATCGAGGTGCCCATGTCGAGGCCCTCGGTGACGATGACCACGTCCTCAACTCCGTTTGCGCGGAGCTGGACCGCGGCGTTCAGCCCGGCGGCGCCGCTGCCGAGAACCAGTGTGTGGACCGAGAAGAGCGGAATTGAGCGCGACTGCCCGTCCGGGCCGGCGACCGTGATGGCGGATTCTTTCATCTTTCTCCCCGTAACCGCCGGCGCCGTCCGCAACAGGCGCAAGGACGTGTTTCTGACCGCCGGCCGCGGTATGGTGGCCGCATGCGGCGCGTAATTCAAGCTTTTGGGCCGTTGCGGCGGCAATCCGCCTCCTTGAAAAGACGTGGCGGACGTGGCCGGAAAGCGTGTACATGACCTTCATCACCGTTTCGACGGTCGGGTTCAAGGAGGTGCACGAACTTTCCACGACGGGCCGCTATTTCACCATGATCCTGATGCTGTGCGGGCCGGCGCAAACCACGTTGTGCTTCCCGAGGTCGCTGGCGCCGAGGAGATCGTCCGCACCATCATCCGCGCTTCGCGATAGGTCGCCCCTCCCGCAGGTCGTCAAGCGCCGCGGCGAAGTCCGCAGGAAACGGCGCGCGGAACTCCAGCCTGTCGCCGGAGGCGGGGTGCAGAAAGCTTATCGCGGCGGCGTGCAGGAACATTCTGGCGGCGGCGGGGCCGCCGTAGAGGCCGTCGCCGGCTATGGGGAGTCCGGCATTTGCAAGCTGGCACCTGATCTGGTGGGTGACCCCCGTGTGGATCGTCACGCGCAGAAGTGTCAGTCCTTCGAACCGTTCGACGGGTTCGTACTCCGTAACCGCCCGCATGGCTTCCGGCCTCGCCTTCTCGTCCGGTTTCACGACGCGCATCCGGTGCGCCGGTCTTCGCGCGTGCACGAGCAGGTCGCTCAGCCTGGCCGCCGCGGATACTTCCCCGGCCACGATGGCGGCGTATTCCTTGGAGACAAGCCGTCCGGCGAACTGCGCGCGCAGCGATTCGTAGGCTTCGGATGTCTTCGCTGCAATCATTGCGCCGGATGTTCCGGCGTCGAGACGGTGAGCCAGCGCCGGAAACATGGGGTCCGGGCCTATCCGCGCAAGGTCCGGGTACAGCGCAACCAGCCCGCCGGCAAGCGTGCCGGTTTCGCCGGGGCGCAGGGGGTGGACTGGAATGCCCGCCTGCTTGTTCAGCACGATCACCAGCGTGTCCTCGAAGATGACCTCCAGGCGGACAGACGGGTCCGGTTCCGCGCGCCGGTCGGCCGCGTCGAGCAGGCCGCGCACCGCCACGCGGGCGCCGCTGCCTGGTTTCATGCCCTTTGCGGCGCGGAGCCCGTTGACCGTGACGCCGCCGCGTTCGATGGCATCCAGCACGAGCGACCGCGTAGTGCCGGGGCACCGCTGGACGAGCAGCCGCTCGATGCGAAGCCCGGCCTCGTCTTCGCCTACTGAAAACTCCGTGTCACGGATCACGAAACGTGTCTCCCGCGGCGCACGCCGCCCGCGGGAGTCAGGATACAGGCCGCGCGGCCAACGGGCAACCGCGGCGGCCCGCTGTGGTCAGGCCGTGACCCATTCCTCCTTGAGGACCTGGCCCTGCAGGCCGACGACGATGCACTTCACCGGCACCTTGCGCGAAGCCTGTTTCGCCGCCTGCTGGGCAATGCGAAGCAGGCCGGAGCAGCAGGGCACCTGCATTATGGCCACCGTCAGGGTGTTTATGTTGGCCTCGTCAATCAGCGCCCGGAGCTTCTCCACGTAGGCGTCCTGTCCCTCGTCCAGTTTCGGGCATGCGATCGCGAGCGCCCTGCCTTTCAGGAAGTCGCGGTGAAAATCGCCTGCGGCGAACGCCACGCAGTCGGCCGACAACAGAACATCCGCCCCGCGATACTGCGGCGCGGCCGGGCTCATGAGATGAAGCTGCACGGGCCAGTGTGTGAGTTGCGACGGGCGCGCGCCGGATTCGTCCTGAGGCGCCGCCGCGGCCGGCCGGGCGAAGTTCATCGAACGCGAGCCGGGGCAACCGCTTGCCGGCGCATGGTGCGCATGCCCGCCGGCCGCGCCCGGAGGATGCATCGGGTTCTCGATCCCCTTCTCGCGCATGACATCCATCGCTTCGGCGAGGTACTCAGACTGGCCGTGATCGCGCAGATGCGCCAGGTGGGCGCGGAGCACGTTGGGTCCCTGCTGTATGATGTTCTCCATCACCTTGCGTTCGCTGTATGGCTCGGCGTCCCTTTCCTCGATGGTGATTGCGTTCACCGGGCAATGCCCGATACAGGCGCCCAGCCCGTCGCACAGCAGGTCGCCCACCAGGCGCGCCTTGCCGTCAATCATCTGGATCGCGCCTTCCGGGCAGCCGGTTACACATTCGCCGCAGCCGGTACACTTATCCTGGTCAATGCTGATGGTCTTTCTTTTCATGGTCTGCCTTCCTCCTGTCTGTCGGCATTATCGTCACACAAGCCCTTCGTGGAAGCCTTGACGCGGATCAAGTGACGGGTGATTTTCCGGAACCCCACGGCAATGCGCACTTGCGGCGGGAAGGAGGTTGTGGACACAGGGTTCGTGTCCCTCCACGGCTGGCAAGGAGGGAAATGGATGCCTGCCTGCCCCGGCCGCCCCGTTATGACCCGATTGACCAGATTGGCCGCGACGACAACGAGGTCAATACGGTTCCAGCGCGAAGGAGGCTGCCATGCCTGAGCTGTTCGACAAGCACGGCGGCTTTCGCCGCTTGCATTCCTTCACGCTGGCCACGATCGTGCAGCTCGACACACTGCGGTTCTGTCGCCGGTTCCTGACCTCGGACCCGCGTGAGGTGGGCGCCAAGTTCTACGACCCCAAGGGGCGGCAGTACGACCAGATGACCCAGGCCGCCCGCAGCGGACGCCAGAATATCATCGAGGGCTCGGAGCGATCGTCCACATCCAAAGACACCGAGATGAAGCTCACCGACGTGGCGCGGGCGAGCCTTGGCGAACTGCGCGGAGACTACGAAATCTTCATCCTCGACCGCGGCCATTTGCCGTGGTCGGTCCATGACCCCGAGTCCAAGGCGGTCAACGCGATCTCTCTCGACGAGGCGTCGTTTGCCGACGACATGGTCCACGAGTCGGCCAAGCACGCTCTGGAACAGCGCAAGAAGTACGCCCGCTGGCTGGATTCCGGCGACGCGGTGGTGGTGGCCAACGCCATGCTCATCATCATCGGGCGCGTCCTCAAGATGCTCAAGCGCCAGAAAGAGGCTCAAGGCGCGACCTTCGAGGAATCCGGCGGGTTCAGCGAGCGGCTGAGTTACAAGCGCATCGAGGCGCGTGAGGGGCAAAAGACTGTGGACGCCCCCGACTGCCCGCAGTGCGGCAAGCCTATGCGCCGTCGCAAGTCGGCCAAAGGCGATTTCTGGGGGTGTTCCACCTTCCCGGACTGCAAGGGAACGAGGCCGGCATGAGGAAGAAGGAGCGCCCGATGAACTTGTTGACCCGAGTGACAGCATTGACAATCCGGTCAATCAACCCATTTCCTATTTCGGCGAGTACCCGCCGGACTTCTTCGACTTCATCGTCATTGACGAGTGTCATCGCGGCGGGGCGAACGACGAGAGCACCTGGCGCGGCATCCTCGACTACTTCGAGCGGCCGTGAAGCTCGGCCTGACCGCGACGCCCAAGCGCGACGAGAACGTGGACGCCTGCCCCTATTTCGGCGATCCGAGTGGGACGGCGAACCCATTGAACCGGGACCCTGCCCGAAGTGCGGAAACCGCTCGTAATCCTCCGTCCCGAGGAAGACCTGCTCCTGCCCGTTTCGGCGCACGGTCAGATGGTATTTCCCACCCGCCCACCTCAACACCCGCTTCGAGGTTCCAGGTCTGCCCTGTCATCCTGTCATCCCCGGAGCTGTCTCCATGCCCTGCGGTAACCGAAAGCGAGACCGGTGTCGATCGGATGAGGCGGCTTGGACGCCTCGCCATGCGAGTGAGGCATGTCGAAAGACTGCGTGATCACAAGCGCTCAGAACCGGTCTTTGATGACCACTTCCGACATGGGAAGCTGGCCGCCGCGCGGCCAGGCGTCCTTCGTGGCCTTGCCGATGGCGACGAACATGGCCACCACGTGGTCCGCGGGCAGGTTGATGAGTTTCCCCACGGCTTCGAAGTCGAAGCCGTCCATCGGACAGGAATCGTACCCCAAGGCACGCGCCGCCAGCATCAGCGTCTGCGCCGCGATTCCGCAGGAACGCATGGCCTCGTCCCGCTGGACCTGCTCCCGCCCGCGGTAGTAGCTGTCGATGGCCGGAAGCAGGAAGTCCTGCGTTTCCCTGGCCGCATTGACCCAATACCGCCCCGGCTCCTTCTCCCAGGATTTCGTGTCCGCACAAAGGATCACCAGCAGCGAGGCATCGGTGACCTGCGCCTGGTTCCAGGCGGCGGCCCGAACCTGTTTGCGCAATTCCGGGTCCCGGACCAGGACGAAACGCCAGTTCTGAATGTTGAACGCGGTCGGCGCCAGAAGCGCCAGAGACATGAGTAGCTCGATCTCCGCGTCTGTCATCTCGTGGTTCGGATCGTACTGCTTCACGGCCCGTCTCGTCCGGATCGCTTCCAAGGTCTCCATCGCTCTCTCCTTATGGCTACTGCTGTTCGTTGCCATCAACGGCGTGTTTGTCTTCCAACACATTCTCCTCGTGCGCAAGGGGAACAAGCACTTCGTTGCGGCGGAGGAACCAGGGCGTGAAAGGCGCGTTGTAGCGTGCCCACACCGGCGCGCCGGAAGATTCGAGATCGTGTTCGGTCATCCATGCGCGCAGTCGAGCGAGATGCTTCTCATAGCCGCGCCGGCTCCATGTCCCGGAATAGCGAACGGCCGCTGCGCGATGGGCCGGCACAACACGCAAGCGCACCTTGTCGTCCAACGGTTCGGGCAGAGTCTCCATCGTGTAGCCGGCGGGCATCATGAAGGTGACAACCCACTCGCCGTTCGACGGCTGCGCGGCATCGGCCGCACCCTCCGCCCGCGGCGCGGGTTCCAGTCCGACCGGCGCGGTCATGGCGATCTTCTCACCCTGGGACTGCTCCTGGCCCACTGGCGCGGTCATAGCGATCTTGGTCTTGGACCGATTGGCACCGGAGATATACCGGAACAGGGGCCGGAACGCCTGATTGCCGGCCTCTTCGCGGGTTCCATTCACTCGCGTTTCCGCAACCACCTGCTCCGCATACGCGCGCACCTCGAAATCGCCCTCCTTCCGTTCCACCGCGTAGCCTGGCTTCTCGATCCCGCCGGCCGCGCATCCGGAACAAGCGAAGGCAAGGAACAGAAAGGCCACAACCGGCAGGAAATCGCCAGGCGCTTCGCACTTCATATCGGATCCCTTTCCTAGTACGGAGCGCAATGGTATCAAACAGGCAAGCTGTTGCCAAACGTTCAGGCGTGTCGCTCGAAACGGCGCATAGCGCGGTGAAGCGGCGTGCTGGCGAGGTCAACGCATACAATCGAAATTGGAAACGTACGAGATACTGAAGACCCTTGTGACCACCCAGCGGCTCGCGGTTGTGGCGACCGTGATGCGGGTACGGGGCCGTACACCAGTCTCGTAGCGTTTGCGGCTTCCGAAGACCTGCTCCTGCCCGTTTCGGCGCACGGTCAGATCGTATTTCCCACCCGCGCACCTCAACACCCATCTTCGAGGTTCCAGGTCTGAGTGACCCTGTCATCGTCTATGCGATGGCGGTCACATAAGAGCGGCCGGATGTCAGAAACCGACCGTTTCAGGCCGATTGTCGCCCTGTCCGCCGGTTTCCGGGGCTGTTTCCGCGTTTTGCGGCCACTCCGGAAATGTTCCCGAATGAAATCTTGATTCAATGCCTTTTGGGGAGGAATCTGTCCGCGTAAACGCGTTATTCGACAGTCTCGTTCGACAGATAGGAGAAACGAGATGATACAGGCCGTAGTAACCCCTGCTGCCGGAAAGCGACTGATCGCGAAGGCCCTCACGGGTCACCCGGCAATCCGAACGGCGCTACAGTCTGGCACTGTCGTCGTTGTCGCCGGAACGACCAATGGATATGTTGCCGAAGAGTTGCTTTCGGCATGCGGGTATGCGGGGGGGTTCTCGCGTCACCGATTCTTCCGCGGAATCACGCTGCCACCCGGCGAGAAGAAGACGGATACCGGTCGGTTGCCCGACGAGAGTCAGTTCCCCGGTGATGTTGTGATCCAGAAAGGGGCGTGGTTGACGGGCAAGACCATATTTGACGTTCTTGATGCCCTGAAGGAAGGTGATGTTATTCTGAAGGGGGCAAATGCCGTTGACCTTGCGCATAAGCAGGCCGGCATCCTGATCGGGCATCCGAAAGGTGGCACAATCGTGGCGGCACTCCAGGCCGTTGTAGGAAGGCGCGTGCGCCTCATCCTTCCTGTCGGGCTGGAGAAGCGTGTTTCGACCGATTTGAACAGCATCGCCGCACACATGAATGCACCGGGCACAGGTGGCGCGCGGATGCTTCCCGTTCCAGGCGAGATTGTGACGGAGATAGAAGCCTTCACGATGCTCACGGGTACAAGAGCAGAACTAATTGCGGCTGGCGGAGTTTGCGGGGCAGAAGGCTCTGTATGGCTTGCCATCTCAGGGACAGCCGCGCAGGAGGACTCGGCCAGAACGGTCTTGGCCGACTCGGGCGCAGAACCGATGTTTACGTTGGAGTAGAAGGCGTCGAACAACCATTGCTCTCGATGGCTTGCATCTGCGCGGGAAAGGCGCCGTTCCAAGCAGAAGATAAATGAGCTATCCGAAACCAGATATCGTCGGCGTCTGGCTCTTCAAGTGGGTCGTCGGTCCACTCCTCGCTCTCGGACTCATCGTGTGGCTGGTCAATCTTGAGGTCATGAAGTACAAGTGCCGGAAGATGGCTGAAGATCGTGGCTATATCGAGGCCACCTACATCCCGCCCAACGGGGCGGGATTTGGTGAGCAGTGCATCTGCTGGAAAAAGCGAAATCCGGATGGAACAATTGACGAGAAGGCGAAGATCGTCATCAACCTGGACTGAATGAAACGGAGCCTCGAACAAGCCGGGTGCACGGTACCCAGTTAGGCGCGAGGACGCGCCTTCCGGGTTTGCTGAGGCGTTCGCCAAGAAGGAATGATGATGAAAGGTGGGGTTACGCTCGCGCTGGCTGTGCTGGCCCCCGTGCTTCTGTCAACATCCGGCCCGTCAGATTCGGAGACGCTGCCGCCTCCGGTAGCCGTGACAGACCAGATTGAGACAGTTACCAACGTCGTTATTCGCCACCACGTCGTCCAAAAGGGCGAGGATATCTACACGGTGGCGATGATGTGGGGCGTCAGCCTAGCGAAACTGGAGGATGAGAACGGATTGACAGGCACAGAACTGACCCCAGGGCAGCGACTGAAGATTCCGCTGGAGGATCTCCCTGTCGCCACGTCAACGAATCTTGATGATGTGGCCGTCTGCGGCGGCGTGATCCGTTGTAACCGCTTCGGATGCAGAAGGTGGTGAGAAACTGGGCGAACCAGCCGTCCGAAGGTATCGCGATCCGCTGCGCTCCGGGCGAACCTTCAACGGCGACGTAAGAAAAGGAGACGACATCACATGCTTGAACCCACGATACGTCCATACAGACCGAGCGACTCCGCAGGAATTGCCCGTCTCATAGCAGACTACCGAGCCGAACAGTCCGGGCCAGTCGTCGATCAGGAGGCGGTTGCTGCAACGCTCGCTCGGTTCCTTTCTTCCACGCAGGATCGAATCCTTGTAGCTGAACTGAAAGGGAACGTGACAGGATACGTGGCCTTCCACCTGCTGCCACTCCCGCTGATCCAGGGAACTGAGGCTTACGTGTCCGACCTGCTTGTCGCCGGCACGATGCGCGGGGGTGGAATCGGCAGCCGCTTGTTACGAGCCGTCGAGGACGAGGCCCGTGCGCATGGGTGCGTCCGCCTGATGCTCAACAATCACAAGACGGAGTTGTCTTACACGAGGGGATTCTACGGAAAGCACACATTCAGAGAGCGGGTGGACTTCGCGAACTTCGTGAAGCCGCTTCGGTAGGTAAGCGTACAATGCCGCCCAACACCCGGCGGCAGAGTGCCTTCTTCGGTGCAGCGAAAAATTGAAGGGAAGTGACGAGGGCAGACCGGTGGCGCCCCGGCTGTGAGGCGGGTTTTGCGGGCCTATCAGAGATGGGTTGTGCGTGCAGCTTCGGACGGCGGGGCGGCCGGGTCGTGACGGGCGACCGGCGTCGCCACTCCACATGCTAATCTACGAAGCCGTATCCCGTGACGGCGGGATCGACAAAGTGCCTCCAGCAGTGGTTCCCGTACGCCGCTAACGCGCCGCCGGTTCGCCGGACGGTTCGGCACGGGGAAAGATATGGACAACGAGGCGGTGGGCGGGCATAACATGTATGCATTGAGAGTGTGACGCGTGCATATTCGGATTCGGAGAGAAGAAAATGAGAACGACGCTGGATCTGCCCGACAGACTCGTACAAGAAGCGATGAGAGCGTCCCATCAGAGGACGAAGACCGCCGTGATTATCTCGGCGCTGCAGGAACTAGTGCGGAAGAACCGGCTTCAGGGGCTACGGGATTTCAAAGGACGGGTGGATTTGGACATAGACCTTGACGCTCTCCGGAAGCGCGTATGAAGGTTCTTGTGGACAGTTCGGTGTGGGTGGCCTATTTCCGCGGAACCAGCGACCTCCCGGCGGTAGACTGGCTGATCGAGGAAGGATTGGTCGTCACAAACGATCTCATCCTTGCCGAACTGCTGCCTCCACTCTTGGTGCGGGGCGAACGAAAGCTCGTAAGTCTCCTGCGCTACATCGAACGTCTCCCCCTGACACTCGACTGGGATGACATCATTCAGATG
>VGWI01000015.1 GCA_016873655.1 Lentisphaerota bacterium | reverse complement strand
ATTCTTCCAACCCGCCAAGTCCCGTCGCCCGCAGGAGACGTTTCCCGTACTCCTGCACAGAGAACTCCGACGCACGACGCGCCGCCGCCTGGCCCATTCTTGTCCGCAACTCGGAGTCCGACACCAGACGCTCCACGGCAGCCGAAACCGCCTCCGCGTCGGAAACAGGCACGACATGGCCTTCCACACCGTCTCTCACGACACTGCCCGTGTTCGGCGTGCACACCACCGGCAACCCAGCCCCCAGCGCCTCATACACGACCGTTGCGGATCCCTCGCACACCGAAGGCAGAAGGAAGATGTCAGCCCAGGCGAAATGCCTGCCCATGTCCATCCGGGGAACCGCTCCGGTCAACTCGACGCTCCTGGAAAGCCCGGCGGCGGCTTCCCTTTCAACTCTTACCGGCCCGACCATCCGGAAGGCCGCTTTCTTCCCAAGCCGCGCTGACGCCGCCTGAACATACGGCGATCCCTTCCTGAGACTCACCGCCCCGACGGTCAGAACCCGCACGGGCCCGCCGTGCGCCACGCGGCCCGGCACTGGCATCGGGTTGACGCCGTACGGCACAACAACGCACTTTCCGGCCGGCCCGCCGAGCGCAGCCACACCGTCGCGCACAAACTCGGACCCGCACACTATGACGTCGGCCCGGCCCCACTCGGTGCGTTCGCGCTCCGAAAACTCCTCCGCCCTCCCGTCGCGCCCGGCGCCCTGCTCCCATCCGGGAAACCTGTCAGCTTCCCGCTTCATCAGCTCAGCTTCCACCGCGCGCGGGGCGATTGTCTGCTCAAGCACGCGCCGGCAGCCACGCTCCCCGGCATACTCGAGCAACTCCAGCGCGGCGCTGTTGAAAGCGTAAACCGCCTCGCCAAGCTCAGGCTTTTCCGCAAGAACAAGCCGGCAGAACTCCCTGCCCGCCCACAGGTACGCACCCGTCCGGTCCGCGGACGACCGGACCGCCCGGAGACGCCGGGCATAGAGGACGCCAAACAGCGGAAACGCTGTCACCTTTCCGCCCGGCAACCCGCGCGCATGGCGGTCCGCGAGCCGCCGGAACGACTCCGGCAGCAACCTCCGCGGCGCTTTCCTGAGCAGCGACGGCCAGCCCGTGTTGCTGCATATGTCGGTGTACAAACGCCGCAGAAGGCCGGCCTCGTTAAGAACGCGCGGCACCGCGTAGTGCATTCGCGCGCCAAGCTGGGCAACCGTCACGCCCGGTTCCGGGCCGCGGCCCGGCAGGTCCGGGGATTCAATCCTGTTTTCGGCCACGCCGCAGCCTCCTCAACATGTTCCCTACGAGATCATATGTTTCCGGCGCAAAACACCTGGTCAGGGGCAGGTGCACAACGCACACCGCAACTGCGGCGAGAACACAACGGGCAATCCGGCCGTCAGCCGCCGTTCTCATCGCAAACGCCGCCGCCATCTCAACTGCCCCCGCGGCCGCCATCGCGAGCAGCAGGCGCACGTAGACCCACGGGGCGCACCCGCACATGAACGAGGCAACCGCACCCATGCCCACATTGCACACGAGCATCGTGCCCGCTACCCACGCGGCGATGGAGGGAGCGCCGCCCCGCGCGCAACCGATCGCCGCGGCACAGACGATCGCCGCACTCTGCGCCGCCGTCAGTCCGCAGATCAGGCCGAACCTGCCCCGCGCTCTCAAAAGCGCAACCCCGGCGACGCCCGCCGGCATCGCCGCGGCCCCGGCGCTGAGCCACTGCACCACCTGTATCGCGCCATCCCAGCGCTCGGGGAAAAATGCCTGTATGACCGGCCGCGCCAGCAGCACCTGGAGAACGCAAACAGGAATCCCCATCAGCAGAAGCACCCGCATGGCCCGCAGGAAAGCCTCCCGCTGCCTCGCGGTGTCGCCCTCCAGCCGCGCCAGCCCTGGGAAAAGAACCTGACCGAGGTTCGCCGCCAGCAGGTACAACGCCTGCGAGGAAACCTGCGTTCCCCAGAAGTACAACCCCACCGTGGCGGGCGTTTCCAGCAGGCCCATCACGAAGTTCGTCCCGTTCAACTGCAGCCCTTCCAGAAACGGCTGGAGGCTCAGCCACAGCAGCGGGATCAACAGCGCACGCCCCAGCGGAAGGCGGGGACGCCCCAGTGAAACAGGGCCGGCGGCAAGCCGCTGCGCAGCGGCCGAGAAGATTGGAACCCACAGAAGCGGCAGCACTATCGAGTACGCGCCGAACCCGGCCCACGCCAGCAGCACGGAACTGGCGGTCCTCAGGACTCCCGCCCCCAGGTAGATCGAGGTCAGCGAACGGAACTTGAGCCCCGTCTGCAGCTTGGCCGCGTAGACCGTGGGGAGGGACTGGAGGGGGAAGGTCGGCGCAAGCAGCAGGACAAGCGGCACTATCCGCGGCTCGCGAAACACCGCACCCGCAACAGGCGCAAGCGCCGCAACCGTGATGCCGGCCACGGCGTTCACCGCCAGCGACAGCCAGAACACCTCTCCTGACAGCGTGCCGAACTCGCGCTGCTTCTGCACAAGCAGGCCGCCGGCCCCGACGAGGCTGAAAACCGACATCGCCGCGCTGATCGACATCGCCATCGCCACCAGTCCGACATCCTGGGGAACGAGGAACCAGGCAAGCAGCACCTGCCCGCCGAAGGTCACAACCTTGTTGAGGGCCGAAGTCGAGAGCGTCCAGAACGCCCCGTCCGCAACCTGCAACGTCAGTCTCTCAGCGCCACCGCTGTCCTTGCTGCTCAACCGTCTTCTCCCCTCGAACCCGCACGGCTCCGGCTTCAGAGATCGCTCCTCGGCTCGGCCTGCGGCAGGAACATGCGTATCTCGTCACGGTGCCTTACAAGCGATCTCGCCGCCCCAAGCGACGCTTCCGCGCCCTGCCATTCGCCCAGCATCGTGAGCGTCCGCGCAAACCACAGCCAGTTCAGGTAGTCGGACGGCGCGCCCTGCACCGCCACGGCCGTGTTCTCCACCGCCTTCTCCACGAGCGTTGTCCGGAACACGCGGTCAAGACGCTCGTCGAGGCTCCATTCCAGGAATGCCTGCGTTATCTCGCCCATTGCGTCCGGGTTGTGCCTCGCATACGCCCGGGCTATTTCAGCTTCGGCGCCGGCGGCCGAAATAGTCCGCCTCAACGCTTCCTCGCCCGAAGCTTTCCCCGCCGCCTTTGAGAAATGCAGGAACCTCGCGAACGCTAGCTCGCCGCGCAGTTCCTTCAACTGGAGAAACCCGAGACAGGCCACAAACACGATCGCCGCGGCCGCCATAAGCTTCACCGCGGCGGTCCCGCGCCCCGCGCCCGCCGACGGCTTCTCCTCCTTGGGCCCGTCCAGGATGTCTCCAAGCGTCGTCTTTCGCACTTTCCGGAATTCAACCGCCGAAACACCCATCCCGCACAACGCCGCAAGAAGCATCGCGTTCGCGGGCTTGTGGAGACTGTAGTCCACGAAGCTGTGCACCGCCATCGCGGAGACGCCGACGGTTATGCCCAACGCAAAGGACCTCGCCCGCTCCCCGGCTCCGGGCGCGCGAAGGGCCATGTACCTCGCCCACATGACGACGGCCATGGAGAAGATGAACGCCCCGACAACACCGCCCTCGGCAAGAAGCTGCACCCAGTCGTTGTGAGCGTGCAGCCACCGGTATTCGAGCGCCGGACTCTGAAACATGGGGAATATGTGCCGGAAACTGCCGAACCCGCACCCGAATAACGGAAAGGCCCCCAGGACCTTCAGCGCATCGCCGGTCACAACCATGCGCTGGTTGCCCAGCGGGTCGGCGGTCACGTCCGCCAGCGTCGCGAGGCGGGTAACGATTGCCTCGCGGCCCAGCCATATCACGGCGGCAACCATGAGCATCGCCACCGCCGCCGCGCCTGACCTGATTGACGGCGAAGTGTCCGGCCGGAACGCGAGCACCACACCCAGGACAAACAGAACGAGCGCAAGACTGAGCATGCCTCCCCTCGAAAGGGAAAGACACGCGGCGCCGGAAATGATGGCGGCTATGAACGCGTACAGCAGGGCCTGCGCAGAACGCCGCGACGAAAGCCACGCCAGCCTGTCAGTCGCGCCTTCAACCCCGTCCGAGCCCGTCCGCCTTGACGAGAAAAACATCCCGAGCGCAATGCCGGCCATCATGTTCATGCAGGCGGCAAAGTGGTTCCGGTTGGTAAACGGGCCGAAGAAATCACCGCCGTACCGCGGCTTGTGGAACCAGTATATCTCGTATGTGCGCGAGTATTTCTGGATCACGCCGAACACCGCGAGACAGAACCCGGAAACAAGAAGAAGAATCGCGGCGCGCTTGAGCTGCTCCCAGCGCGCCGGGGCATTCGCGGTAACGAAGAATACGCCGAGGTAGGCGGTAAGCAGCACCATGCTCCTGTACGTTCCGAACCGGGAGAGCGAGAGCGACAACGGCGCGCCGGCGAACGGCGCGTATCGCGGCAGCATCGCCTTCAGGTCCACCGCGTCAAACAGGACGGCAATCCGCTCGTGCAGGGTCGCCGTGAAGGGCTGCAGCACGCCCGTGAGCCCGGCCGGCAGCGGCGCCATCTGCAGGCCGACGTAGCCGAGCAGCGCGAGCAGAACGAACGAGAGAGCCGGTGCGGCAAGGCGCGGTCGCCGCGCAGTCAGAACCGAAGACAGCCATGCGCCGATCCCGACCGACAGAGACACGAACAGGATAAGGTAAGCCCAAGGTTCGGCGGCGCCGAACAGCCACGGCGCCACCGCCACGGAAACTACAACGGTCCAGAGAGCCGTTCTCTGGAGCCACTGCTGGGTATGGGTGGCTGCTCGCACAAGGGCACACTCCCGGACGGTCACCGGTCCTTCAGTTCTCCCGCTCCTCCATGTCGCCCTCACGCTTGTAGTAGGACCTTTGATAGTCCTTCGCGTAGCGGGAATAGCCGTGGTAGGAGTAGTCGGAGTAGTAACGCCCCATCTTGGAGACGATCATGCCGTTCAACACGCTGCCGATGATCTTCGCCTTCACTCCCTCAAGCTGCTCCCTGGCGCGTACAAGCAGGGTCCGGGTCGTCGCCCCCGCGCGAACCACGAAGATCACGCCGTCCGCAAGGGCGGCAAGGACGGAAGCGTCCGACACAAACAGTACCGGCGGCGTGTCGATAATGATGTAGTCATATTCCTTCCTAACTTCGGCCAGGAACTCCTTCATCTTCCTCGACCCCAGCAGCTCGGATGGGTTCGGGGAGGAAGGCCCCGCGGAAATGGCATGGAAGTTCTTCAACTCCTCGCCGCCCTGCGTGCCGACGGTGTGCACAACGTCACGCCACTTCTCCTCCCCCACAAGTATGCTGCTGAGCCCCTTCTCCATGCCGGCTCCGAGAATGCGATGCGTCATGGGACCGTGCAGGTCGCTGTCCACCAGCAGGACCCGCTTTCCGGTCTGGGAAAGCGCAAGGGCAAGGTTCGTCGAAGTCGTTGTCTTGCCCTCCTGCGGACGGCATGAGGTCATCGCTATGAGCTTCGCTTCGTCGGCGGGCAAGGAGTAGATGAGGCTCGTCCTTATGTTCCGGTAGGCCTCGGCAACGGAAGACGACGGTTCGTGCAGGATCATCGCACCGCGGCGCTGGTACTCGCGCCTGCGCGGGTCCTTGGACTCGGGGATGTTGACGGTTGCGCCCGAAGCCGCTTTCGCCTCCTCGCGGGTAATCGCAGGGACAAACCCCAGAAGAGGAACGCCGAGCCGCTCACGCAGGTCTTCGGGCGTCTTTATCGTGTCATCGAGATTCTCAACAAGGAACGCCAGCCCCATGCCCAGCGCGGTTCCCATTACAAGGGCAAAGATGATCTTGCGCCCCCTGCCGGCGTTGACCGGGTACTTCGGGGTCGAGGCGTGCTCGACAACCTGAACGCTCGTAAGAACCAGCCCGGAACTGATGTCCACCTCGCGCATGCGCTCGATGATCGCGTCAAAGAGCCGCCTGTGCCGATCCGCCTCAGACTTGAGACGCAGGAGAGTGAACGACTCGCGCGCCAGTTCCAGCGCCACCTTCTTCTGTTCGTCGTTCTCCTTCTGGAGCTCCTTCTCCTGCTCTTCGATCATCTTCATCCGGTTGGCGTGCGCGTCTATCACCTCCGTGAGCGCTGTGACAAACTGCTGGCTGACCAGCTCCGTCTTCGCGCGGGCCGCCTGCATGCGCGGATGCTCCAAACCGTACGTCTCGGTGAGCATTGCCTGCTCACGCTGCGCATCCGACAACGCGCGACGCGAATCCACAAGCCGCTGGTTGACCTGTATCACCGGCAGCGCGAAGAGCCGTTCCTGCACCTTGCCCGTCATGTCGCCCGGCGCGGCGGCAGCCTCCTTCATGACCGCAAGCTGCGAGGCCAGTTCTATTCGCTGCAACTGCACTTCCGTCAGTTGCTGGTTGATCTTTACCAACCTCTCAATCGCGGGCTGATCGGCGCCTGACGCGTCCATCGACACAGTGTCGGACCGCTCCCTGAACGCCTGCAGTTCCTTCTCCGCTTCGAGCAGTTTCTCCTCCTGCTTCTCCTTCTCCTTCTGCAAGCTCGTGTATGCCGTGCTGAATGTCTCCTGTCTCTTCTGCAGATGATAGGCATGGAACCCGTCGGCCACGGCGTTGGCAAGCAGGGCGACCCGCTGCCGATCCAACCCGGACGATTCCACGCTGAGGAAGTGGGTGTCGGGAACGTGCGCGACAGTTACTTCTCCCTTAAGCATCTCCCATGGCTCCGGTGGCTGCGGCGGCTCCGATCCGAGAAGCGAAACCACCGTCCTGCGAATCTCATGGAGCCAGGACGACGGCGCGTCGGCTTCGATCGGAAGGGACGGGGCCTCGTACAGCTCCGCGACCGCCGGCTTCTTCAGGGCCAATTCCAGCACGGCGCGGCTCAGGACAAGCTGTGCCTGCGTCTCGAAGAATTCGGAATCCCATTGATAGCCCTGATTGAGCCCGCCATCGAACCGCATTGTCTCCGGCGCGCTGCGCTCCACCAGAACCCGCGCCGAAGCCCGGTATATCGGAGGCACGCGAAACGCCCCGATCGCCCCGACGGTCACGAAGATCACCGCAACGGGCAGAACCACCCAGATCCGCCGCCTGAGAATGCCCAGGTAGTACCAGAGCACGGATCTCTGGTCGCCATAAGGAGCTGATACTGCCCTTGGCGGCGCGCCGCCCTGTCCTGCGTTTGCCGCGTTCATTTTCTCCCCAACATGCGGCTCAAACGCCGCCCGAATCGCAGAGCGTGGACGGACACCGCCATCATGGGATCGGGGCCAGCGACGCACTTGCGCCGATGCTGGGCTTCACGAACTCGCCCAGCTTGGCCAGGACACTGGACCCGACTATCAACGTGTCGCCGGAACGTAGGTACAGCGGCGGCCGCACGCCGCGCGCTATCTTCGTCAGGTCCACGTCCACAACCAGCCGCTTCCCGCCCTGGTCACGCACGAGGTAGGAGTTCTGGGCGCGCGCCGAGGCTGCCAGGCCGCCAGCGCGCGCAACCGCCTGCAGAACATCAACCTGCTTGTCCGACTCAATCTCGAACGCTCCCGGCGACTGCACGTAGCCAAGTACGTACATGTAGTTCTTGCGCAGCGGCGGGACGCTGATTATGTCGCCGCCCATGACAACCACGTTGAGACGGACATCGCCCTGCCCGAGCAACTTACGGAGATCGACTTCTATCATCTGGGCAGTTGCTTCCTGTTCCGGCTCCGGGGAATCGGCGTCCGGCTCCGCAACTGCCATTCCCGCATCAACCATCAGCGGCCCGCCGCCGGTCTCAACCGCCTTCACGGCCGGAACATCCGATACAACAACCGGTTGCCCGTCACCGGCCCTGTCGGGATCCTGCCCCTGATGTTCGCTCCGTACGATCATGAGACGGTCGCCGGCCGTTGATGCCAGGCCCTGCGCAAGAGACAGGACTTCAAGCACCGAACTGACGTTGCGCCGCAAATAGTAGACGCCCGGCTTTGTCACCGCCCCCGTAATGACGACAGGCAGACTGCGGTAGTCAACCACTTTCACCGAGACCGATGGGTTCTTGAGGAATCGCCCGTGCAACGCCCCCACAAGACCGGCCTCAAGATCCCTTATCGTGAGGCCGCCGGCCTGCACGTCCCCCAGCAGCGGAAGCGTGATCTTGCCGTCTTTGCGCACCTGACGCTGGAAGGGCGTTATCTCGTCCGGCTTCTCGATCGACAGTATTCCGACTTCCAGAACGTCGTCGGACCCGACTATGTAGTCCCTGTCACCCTGGGTGATCGCCTTCTCCCACTCGATCAACATCTGCCCGAGCTGCTTCGTGCGCGCCACGGCCGCCTCGTCGTCAGACTCAACATAGGGCTTGCCCGAGTCCAGCGCGTCCGCCACCCGGGCAATGGGCCGCCCGAAATCCTGACTGCTGCAGCCGGCGAGCATGCAACCCATGAAAACAACCCCAGCGAGAACGAGCACGCCGCGGTTCATCAAGCCATCATGTCCGGCGCAAAATGCGCTCATTCTGCCCCCCTGCCTGCATTCTGCCGCAAGTCTATCCGCGCGCACAGGTGAAGGCAAGGCGTTCATTGGCAGCCATGGACGGCACGCATGGGGCGCCACCCCGCTAGACGGCGCACGCGGCCAGATCCCGCGGCAATCTCTCTTGCGGCCTTTCTTTGGTTGATTTGGACGTATCGATGCCCCATTATCATCGGCTCGAAACAACGCCGGAATGCAGCGGCGCGGAGAGAATTCGAATGCCCAAGCTCTGCGGCGATGAAGACAAGACGCTTTCTGAAACCGTCCTTGAAGCCATATCGTGCCTGAAGGGCGAGAGAGTGCGGCTTGATGAAATCCTCGATCTTCTCGGACGCGACGGCATGCTGGTCGTCTGCGTCTTTCTCACGTTGCCGTTCATGGTGCCGGTTTCCATCCCGGGAGTCAGCACGGTTTTCGGCCTAATGATTCTTCTCATCGGGGTAGGGATCCTCGCCAACCGCCGGCCGCCCGTGCCGTTATTCATGCGCCGCAAATCCTTCCCCACCGCAAAACTCAAGACCGCGCTCGAGAAGGGCATCGCATGGGTGCGGAAACTCGAAAAAGTAAGCCGCCCGTCGCTGCCACGCCTTACGCAAGGGGCGCTTATGCACAGGGTGAACGGCTTGTTCCTCATCGCGGGAGCGTTGTTGCTGATGGCCCCATTCGGGTTTGTCCCTTTCTCTAATACCCTGCCCGGCATCGCGGTGCTCTTCATCGCAATCGGGATGCTTCAGCAGGACGGAAAGGCAATTCTGACTGGATACGCCCTGACCTTCGGCACAGTCGCGTATTTCGCGTTTCTCCTTCTCGGAGGCGTGGCCGTACTGACCCGACTGTGGGAAGCTCTGCGCGCCGCACTCGGACTCTGATCCCGCTGCTCTGTGTCAGAACATGTCGTCCGGCGGCGGGACTTCCCGGAAAGTCTCCGGTGAGAGCACGCCTCCGGATATCAACATCTTCACGCCATCCTCGACGGAGATATCAGTGAAGCGCACCTGGTCGGGCGGCAGCAGCACGAGAAACCCGGAAGTCGGGTTGGGCGCGGTCGGCACAAACACCCGGTAAACCGGCGTACCGTTTGCATCCTTCATGGAACCGGTCACGAACGCCAGCCCGCGCGATCCGGCACGCGGGAAATCGATCAGAACAACGGCCTTGAAATTGGCCTTCCCCGCCCTGGAAAACGTGTCCAGCACCTGCTTGGTAGCCGCGTAGATCGTCTTCACCACCGGGACACGCATGATGAGCGACTCGCCAAAGGACAGAAACCGGCGGCCAATAATGTGGGCCGCGATGATCCCGACGACATAGACGACGAAAACCATGACCACCAGCGCTATCGCGGTGAGAACGTACTCGGGCCACCCGACCAAGATCCCGCGCAGCAAAGGCCTCATGAAGCCGGTCAGGAGATTGAAGATAAAGGAGAGAACGGCCAGGGTAATGGCCAGCGGCACAAGCACCAGCACGCCCGAAACAAGCCTGTTTCGCACGTGGCACCCGGCACGTGTGGCCGCCGTCCCGCCACCCCCTGTATCTGCGCTGCCACGATCAGTTGTCATAGTCATCTCCCGAACACCAGCCACAGGAACGCGCTTGCGGCGGCAACTGAGGCGATGGTTATCGGAACGCTCATCGCCATGAACATGCCGAAGCCGCCGCCCTGCTTCTTCTTCCTGAGTATGCCCATCGTCACCACGTTCGCCGAGGCCCCGATCGGGGTCAGGTTTCCGCCGAGGCACGCGCCCACGAGCAGACCGTACGAGATCAGCATCTCCGGCGCGCCAACGCCTTCCGCTACCGATTTCGCAACCGGCAACATCGTAAGGAGAAAAGGTATGTTGTCCACAAACCCCGAAACAACCGCAGAGAAGATGACTATCCCGAAGAACGCCACAACAACTCCGCCGCCGGCAACCCCCACCATCAGCTCGGAAAGACGTTCCAGCCAGCCCGAACGGCTGATCGCCCCGACCAGCACGAACACGCCGGCAAGGAAGAGGGCCGTGTCCCAGTCCAGAGTCTTCGCCACGTCCCCGAAACGCCCCCATTTCGCGTGGAAATGGAACCACATCAGGCCGACCAGCGCCAGGCTGAGCGCAAGCGTGCCGGCAAACCACATGAAATCAGTGTCCACCACCGTGGCGAACGTCAACCCGGAAACAAGCAGCGCAAAGAGGCAAGCCGGCATCCATGACCGGACCTTCTCCACCTTGACAAGCTCGGCCCCACCCCTGTACCCGCGGAACACCAGCGCCAGCACACCCAGCGCCGCCAGGAACCCGATCTGAACAGCAAAGAAAATCCCCGGCTTCCCCTGGAAAAAGAAGAAATCAAAGAAACTCATCCGCATGTGGCCGGCGAATATCATGCTCGGCGGGTCGCCGATCATCGTCGCCGTCCCCTGGAGATTGCTGCAGATCGAAACTCCCATCAGAAGCGGCGCAGGCCGGATCTTCAGCTTCTCTGCAAGACTCAGCGCCACCGGCGCAATAAGCAGCACAACGGCGACGTTGTCGACGCCGGCGGAAAGAACACCAGACAGCGCGCAAAGCGCCACCATCGCAGTCCGGGCCGTCCTGGCCCTGTCCACCAGCAACTCCGCCAGCGCGGCCGGCGCCCTTGAAAGCATGAAGAGCTCCGCAAGCACGAGAGTCCCGCAGAAGAGGCCCAGAACGTTCCAGTTGATTACCTCGAAGAAGGCGGTGCGGAGATCCACCACGCCGAATACAAGCAGCGCCAGGCTGCCGAGTCCGGCCGCAACCGCGCGCCTCGAGGGAAATACCGCGAATAGCACGTAGCAGGCGGAGAAAACGATCAGGGCTGTCCAGTCGGCATTCATTCGTCGCGGGACAGGTAACCAGTTGTATCACGCTCACGCAAGCGAAACAGGAATGTGCTCCCGGCCGATGCGCCCCCGCCGCCGGCGGATCAGACGACGACGTACGGCCGCGCTTTCTCTGCCCGCGCTCTGCCGAGCAACCGATCCAGCGGAGGCAACGCGCCGCCGGCCGTGCGTACTTCCATGATACGGCACACTGATGTCTCGCCGATGCCCGGCACACGCAGCAGCTCGGCCCTCGATGCCTTCCTCAGGCTCACAGGGAACCGGTCCGGATGCAACCGCGCCCAGTGCTCCTTGGGATCGACATCGAGCGACAGGTTGCCGTCACCATCGAAGGGTATCTCGTCGGCTCTGAACCCGTATTTCCTCAGCAGCCAGTCGGCCTGGTAAAGACGATGCTCCCGCGTGAGAACATCCCGCGGGGCCGCGGATGAACACTCGCCGGGAAGCCCGCTGTCGCCAAGGCCCCGTTGGTACGCGCTGAAATACACCCTGGCAAGATGCAGCCGCCCGTACAGCCCGCCCGTGTATCTGACAATCTCGGAATCCTTCTCGTCGGAGGCGCCAACCACGAACTGGGTCGTGCACTTCACGCCCGCATACCGCGCGCCACGCCCGGTGATCCGGCTTATGAGCTGAAGCGGCCTGATTATCGATGCCTTGTAGTCCTTTACGGAACTCAACGTCTTGAAATGCTCTTCGCCGGCGGTTTCGATGTTCAACGACACGGCCGAGGAAAGGGATACCGCTTCCTCAATCGCCGCGTCGGACGCGCCGGGTATGATCTTCAGGTGAATGTATCCGCGGAACTTCTCCCTCACACGCAGCAGTCTCGCCACGGTAATCAGCCTGTCCATGGTTGAATCGGCGTCCCCAACCACCCCGCTGCTGAGAAACAGCCCGAAAACCTGGCGCCTCTTGAGATAGGCCATGAATGTGCTCACCGTCTCTTCAGGCGTCAGGGAACACCGCTTCACTTCGGCGCCAGCCCGCAGGGGACAGTACCGGCAGTCGCTTGAACAGACGTTGGACATCAGGGTCTTGAAAAGCACGCACCGCCCGCCGTTCGGCAGCGTCACCGGGTAAAGCCACTTCCCGTCCTCGCCCCTGCGGCGGCGGTCGGACTCGTTCGTTCCACACGCGCATGCAAGGTCGTACTGCGAATCGGCGGAAAGCAGGGAAAGCTTCTGCCTCGTGTCGGGAGCTGTCTTTATCGTCACCATGCCGCGAGCCTACTGAACCGGTGTTCCCTGTCAAGCCGCTTGCGGCGCGCGAACATGCTGTGGCACTCTCGTCAGGCATGGAGACTGCACGCCCGATCCGACTGGCAATCGTTAGGTGCGGCACGCTGGACCGGCAGCACCACATCACAACTCTCTGCCGGTTCCTCGCGTCGAACGGATTTGAAATCGCCTTCTTCGCGCTGCAAACAACGCGGGACGACACGGAACGCTTCGCTTCGCAGGTGCCCGGAATGCGCGCGCTCTGCGTCGGCGAGTGGCAGGGGAAGGGCCTGGCCCGCTTCGTACGGGGCGGCATGGCTCTGCGGCGAGCATTGAGGAACTCGCGGTTCGACATCCTGTACGCGGTGGACAGTTGGACGCTTCGATACCTTGCCGTCGCCACTCGAGGCGCCATGCGCTGGGACAAGCGCCCCCTCGTCTATCACACGTTCGACATGCTGGCCCCGCACGTGGCCGCGGCCGCGGACATCCTGCTGGAACGCCATGCCGCCGGCCGCAGCGGGCTGAATGTCAACGCGGACCGCTCACGCGCCGCGGTGATGCAGTCGCTCTACGGGTTGAAGCGGACGCCGCTGGCGGTGCCGCTGCGGCTCACGCTGGATTCCGTTCTTCCGGCAAGAGACGAGTCCCTCCGCGCCTCGCTGTTCCGGGACACGGCGCAGGAGCCGGAGTTTGTCGTCGTCAACCCGACAAGGGCAAGCGGCGAGAGGATGACGAAGGAGATCATCGCCGCGTTCCGGACACTCCCAACCAACTACCGTCTGGTTACGGTGGACGGACCTGGCGACTACGGGCGGGAGTGCCGGGCTCTGATCGAACAGGCAGGCATCTCCAAGCGCGTCCGCGTGCTGGACCCGATGCCGCACGATGAGCTGCTGAAGATCTGCTCCTCCTCGGACGTGTGCCTCATCTTCCACAATGCGGGCTCAAGCCTCGGGAACCATCTCGCCCACCCCGGCCGCCTTGCGTACTGTGTCGCGCTGGGCCTGCCCGTCGTCGCCAACAACATACCCGTGCTGGAGTCGGTCGTGTACCGTCACGGACTCGGCGAGTGCTGCAACCCGGAGCCCGCCGCGATCGCGGCCGCAATCCGCCGCGTCTGCGAGGGCGATCCGCCGCTGAGGGAACGCGCAGAGCACATCAGGACGGCATTCAGAAAGGAACTTCACTACGAACGCGCGGCTTCGGCGCTTCCGCCCGCCATCCGGGAACTGGCGCGGCAAGATCGGTCTTGAGGCGGGCGATGTTTGCACGACCATCCCGCCTCCATGTTGCACACATCCGACAGGGTTGAGTGGATATTCTTCGATCTCGGGTGGACGCTGGTCAATCAGGCGGCGGCGTATGTCAACCGCGCCCGTAACACCGACATCCGGATTGTCATGGCTCTCGGACGCGGCCGCGTTCCATCTGCTGAAGTGACGGGGAAAGGTATGGACTCATCTCTGACCGTCCTCGGAAAAGAGGTCTGGTTCGACCACGAGACGGGCATTGTCCGTGCAGCTGGTCTCCGTCGGAGCCTTGTCAGTTGGCCGTGGGGCCGGGTTGCTGATCCAGTACGGTGATGTTCAGCCTCAGCCCTCCGCGCGGGCGGAAGCGCGCTGCAAAGCCGGGAGTTGCCAGCACTGCCATCGGCAACTCGTCGCGCACAAACAGGGCCTCGCAACCGCCAAAGGAGGCGATGATCTTCCCGCCCTCTTCCGGCCCGGCGACGAAGAGCGCGGTCGATAGCGCGTCCGCCAGACAGGCCGAGGGGGCCAGCACGGTGACGCCGGCCATCCCGCGCACCGGCCTGCCGGTGCGCGGGTCGATGATGTGCGCGTACCGCACGCCGGAAAGGACAACAAACCGCTCGTAGTTGCCGGAAGTCGCAACTGCTTCCCCGCCAGTGAGGACAACGGTCCCGAGAACGTCATCCCGGTCAAACGGATTCCGTACGCCGACCACCCATCCGCCCGGCCGCATCCCACGGCCGGCGCACCGCATGTTCCCGCCGATATCGACCATGTAGTCCGTTCCACCCATCGCGGCAATGCGTTCGAACGCGGCGTCAACACCGTATCCCTTTGCGACGCCGCCAAGGTCCAGGGAACCGCGATCCAGGTCCAGCGATACCCCCGCGCCGTCAAGCCGCACCCCGGCATATCCAACGGAACACATCGCTTCGGCCAGCTCGGATGCCGGCGGCTCATTCGTTCTGCCCGGATTCCTGAAGCCCCACACCTGCATCAGCGGTGCGACGGTCGGATCAAACGCGCCGCCGCTCCGGGCCGCGACTTCCAGCGCCGTCTTCAGCACCGACTCCGCATCGGCCGAGACCTCCAACCACTCCCCGCGCGGCGCGGAATTCAGGCGGGAGACGTCGCTTGCCGGATCGAAAAGACTGAGTCTGCCTTCAACACGGGCCACTTCAGACCTGGCAGCCTCGGAAACCTCAGCGATGCGCGCCGCGTCGGCACCCGCCGCGCGGAAGACACACTCAGTGCCCATCGCTTTCCAATGGAATTCCCGCACCGGCGCCTTCAGGCCGCATGCGGCGGCCAGCGCTGCAAGCAGGACGGCCGGCGGCAAACGCCAATGCGCGCGGACGCTCATTCCTGTCCGCCTTCACCCGCGGCATCGCGCAGCTTCTGCGCCAGCGCGGGCGGCAGGTCTATGAGCGCGCGGCCGTAGGCATGGCGCCGTACGTCGTCAAGCGCGGGAAGCGCAAGCTGGCGCAAGGACTCCGGCGGCTTTGCCGAAACATACGAATCCCAGTGCCGGCGCGCCATCTCGTCGGATGCCGCCGCCTTGTCAACGTCACCGGCCGCGAGCCAGAGGAACCCCTGGTAGAAGAAACCTTCGGTATAGACGACGACCCTTTCCCTGTTCGCGTTCTTCAGGGCACGGTCTATGTTGACCGAGACAAATTCCTCCAGACCGGAGACCCCGGTGGCGCCGGGCGTTCGGGCCCGCATTATGTTGAACGCAGCCTGGGCCTGTTCACGGCGCCCGAACGTGTAGAGGATAAGTGTGGCCTCACGCACGAAACCTGCAAACGCGACAGGCAGCGTCGTTTCGCCGTGCATGGCCGCAGCTTCCTCAAACGCATTCACAACCTTTGGAAAGATATCCATGTTGGGAGTGGTGAGGAAGACGCCCTCTTCCGGCCTGAACACGAGCTGTCCCTGGAGGAAAGAACTGACAAGCGCCTGGAGCAGAAGCCTGTCGCAGGCAAGCGAACCGCGCCTGCCCGCCGCCTCACGCCCGCGAAGCGCCCAGTACGCGGCATGAGAGTCGGGCAGGCGCCAGTCAAACGGCCCGTAATCGCTGTCCATCTGCCGCATGAACTCGGGGTCCATCCTGTACTCGCGCCGCAGCCGCCCGGAAAGCGATTCGCTGGCAAGAATGGCCGGCCAGTCCGCGCGCTGCCCGGGGAAGAAGACGCTCATCTCCTCCGCCCAGCGGTGCTTGTAGAACATGTGACTGCGGTCAAGCGGATGACCGATCTTGTTGCGGAAAAGCCAGCTGAGCTCAAAATACATCTTCGGATCTGACGGACTGTACGTAAGCCCGCGGTCACGCAGCAATTCCACGCCGCTCCTGACCCAGCGCCACCTGTCCTCGCTGTCCGACATCATCGCGCTTACGTTGTAGGCCATGTTCCATGCGTGGAAACCCCATATCTCGGAACACCTCGGTTCCAGCGCCGTGATCCAATCCGCAAGCTGCACCAGCTCGAAATACTCGCCTTCCTCCTGCAAACGCGAGGCCCTCAGCCACAGTATGTCCGCGACAAGCCCCCTCAACCCGCCGAACGCCACGGTGGTCAGAGCCACGAGCGGCGGGGCATTCCGCAGCACATCGCCGGAGCCGGGCCCCATGCGTCCGCGCATTGCAACGAGCGCTTCGTTTCGCTCGGCGGCCGCGGCGAAGAGCAGTACCGCCACCAGCGGCAACAACCATGTCCACCGGCGCGTCATTTGCCACGTTCCCCCAGTTCACGCCGCGATAGTATCAGGCTCGCGGCCGCGCCAAGCGCAGTCGGGTACAGCCCGGCAAGGAACAGAACGGATAAGACCGCGCGAGAGACGGGCACCGCAAGCCCGTCAGCCAGCTGCGCTATCGTGACGGCGCGGAAAACCGGACCACCGACCATGTTCACGACGCGCGCCATGCGCAGGCCAACCCCCTCTGCAAACGCCATCATGAAACCGACATCGGGCGGAAGAGGCTCCGAGGAAGCGCCCTGGTAGCGGCCGAGAAGGAAGATCAACACCATGGAGAAAGAGGCGAATGCCGCAACTGGAAACGAGAATATCGTACCCGCGCACAGCCCCAGCGCCGTCAGCACGGCAAGCAGCGAGAGCATGCCGGCCAGCGTCCTGGCAAGGCTCGCGGCAAAGGCGCCGGACGGAACCAGCAGCGCAACAGGTGGTTTCCCGGAGAACACGGCCGCGTCAGATTCGTCCCGCGAACCGTTGAGATACGTCACGACAACCGCGCCCCCGTCCGGCAGCAGCGAGCCGGGCAGGTCTATCATGTGATAGCCGTCGGCGTAGTCGGTCGCCGGAACAGTCCATTCCCCGTCAGCCGCCGGCGACGAGACTTTCCATTCGCCGTGCACTCTCCCTGCCCAGGACGCGGAAGCTACCCGGAACCCTATGAAAGACTTCCTTCTTTCGCCCGCCCACGCCATGGCCCCGGCCGGCACGTTTATGGTCCAATGCTTCGATTCGCCCGGCCCGACCGCGGCCCGCCGCGCCATGATCCTCTGCATGATCGGTTCACGCACACTCTCGGGCGTAACGCCCGGCTGAATCTCACCCTCCTCCCGCAAGCGCGTGAACTCGTCAAGGAATGCTTCCTCCGTCACCGCGTCAGAAACCGGTTCATACATCCTGCGCGGGGTAAGCACCCGTTCCCTGACAGTGCTCGGGCCGTCGCCGCCCCACGAGGAACGGGTCAGAAAGAAGAGAAATACGCAGAGAACCGCCGCCGTCAGAAGAAGAAGAAGGGAATTCAGCGCCATCAGGCCAAGCCATTTCCCGGCCCACACCTCGAACGCGCGCACGGGCTTCACCGCCACGAGGCGGATTTCGCCTGACTCGATTTCCTGGGAAACCGCGCTGCACGAAGTCCATACCGCGCCGGTCCCGGCAACGACCAGCGCCAGCGCCAGGGTGTAGTGGATCAGGATCCGCGCCTGCCCAGCCGCCGTGCCGTCGCCCCTGACGTTGAGCGGCACCCAGACGATCATGACACAGAGCGCCACCATGGTGGAAACAAACACCCGGGAACGAACGGCGGCTCTCATGGCGAGCACCGCCAGCGCCGTAATGCGGCTCAGCATTCGCCGCCTCCCCCGCGCGGAACGTACGGCCCGGCCGCAGTCTCGCGCAGGTATTCAGGCACGCCTGCTTCATGCCCGACACCCGAGTCTGGCTCGTGCCCTTCGCGCGCTTTCTGGACAACATCGAGAAAGAAGCTCTCCAGCTCTATCACCGGATGCCCCACTTCCACTTCCGGCCCGAACCGGCGCCGCATCTCTTCCTCAAGCTTCTCCTCGGGCCCGGCGGCCTCCGACGGCAAGGTGATCCGCACTCTGGCGCTCTCGCGCAGAAGATCCTTCACTCTACCCTGGGCGCGCAACCGGCCGTTGTAAAGGATCGCTATGCGGTCGCACACGTCCTCCACGTCGGCCAGCAGATGCGAGCAAAGCAGTATCGTCTTGCCGCGCTTTGCCAGCGCCACGATCAGGTCCTTTATCTGGCGGCAGCCGATCGGATCGAGCCCGGAAGTCGGTTCGTCCAGCACCAGCAGCGCGGGATCGTTGATCAGCGCCTGCGCCAGGCCTATCCGGCGCGCCATCCCCTTCGAGAATTCCCCCACCGGTCTGTCGGCAGCCTGGGCAAGCCCCACCATTTCGAGGAGTTGCTCCGTTCTCTCCGCGCGCTGGCGGGCGCCGATGTCAAAGAGACGCCCGTAGAAGTCCAGCGTCTCTCTCGCCGTCAGATAACGGTACAGGTATGACTCCTCCGGCAGGTACCCGATCAACTTCTTCGTTGCAACATCGTCCGGCCGTCGCGAAAGAACTTCCACCGATCCCGCCGACGGATGCAGCAAGCCGAGCAACAGCTTTATCGTCGTGCTCTTGCCGGACCCGTTCGGGCCGAGGAGCCCGAACACCTCGCCCCGCACGATGTCCAGATCAAGGCCGGAGACCGCGCGCACGCGGGGCCTGCACCAGAAATCTGCAAACACTTTCGTCAGCCCTCGCGTCTTTACTGCAGGTTCCATCTTCACTCCTCCGCCGCCTATCCGACGTCACTTCTCCGGAAGAATGTCAGCCCGAGCGCCAGCACCGCGGCCGAATAGACTCCGGCGTACGTGGCAGCCTCAAGGAGATACCAGCCCGGTATCACTCCGCCGTCCGCAAGGGCATCCGCCATCCAGAAGTTCTGCCAGTTTGGCAGCACGCGGTGCAGCGTCGCCGCGGCGAATGAACGGCTCGCGGCCGTTCCAAAGACGTAGTCGGATACGAGTCCAACCAGCAGGACGCCGCAGCATGCCGCCACGGTCGGCGCGGCGGGAAACCGGGTTGAAAGGGCAAGGGCTATCGCCGCAAACACCGCCAGCGCCAGCGTTATCAGCAACGACGCCGGCACGATGCGCCAGTCGTACGCCCACAGCATCGGGCTCAGCCGCCCGTGTATGTCGAACTGGCCGCGAACAATGAATGTCAGCAGAAGCATTCCGGCAAGAAGGCCGAACCCGCTGGACTGGAAAGGAAACCGCCACCGGTAGTTGAGCACGCCGGCAACCACCAGCGACACGATGATGCCCGAGAACACCATGCGCGCGGTGTTCCAGTCAGTCACGTACCCGCCCAGCACAGGGTCGGCAACAAACCGCTCGGATACCCGCTCGGAAAGAAGGGTCGCAAGCGCCGCGCAAACCGAGAACGCCACGGCAACCGACACGATCCCCGCGTACTTCGCGAGGTAGAACATGTCCCGCCCGACAGGCTTCGTCAGCACCGCCGCCGCGGTTCCGCCGCGCATCTCACGCGCCAGCGACCATGAAGCAGCGTGACCCGTGACAAGGATCCCGAACACGAAATGAAGCGCCAGCGCGCCTTCGCGGACGAGTTTGCCGTCCTCCCCGAACTTGTGCATGAGCACAACGGGGAGCGCAGCCATCCACGCCACGCACGTTAGTGACAGCAGGAGGAATATCGGCTGGCGCAGGCTCTCGCCCGCAGCAAGCGCGGCGAGAGCCGTGAACTGTCGGAAACGCAGCATCGCCATCGCTCCCGGACTATCCCACATCCAGGGCCGCGACGCACACCGGTTGCGCCGGAACGGGATCAGGCCTGGCCGTCCCGCTCCCGCATTGCGGCTTTCCGGCTGAGCTTTACGCGGCCGCGGTCGTCAACCCCAATGCACTTCACCCACATCCTGTCGCCGACCTTGCAGACGTCTTCGACGCTGCGCACGCGCACATCCGCAAGTTCGCTGATGTGAACGAGCCCGTCCTTGCCGGGAATGATCTCCACGAACGCGCCGAAGTCCTTGATCCCGGTGACAACACCGTCGTAGATCTTGCCCTCTTCGGCCTCGGCGGTAATGAGGCTCACCTCGCGCACGGCGATTTCCATTGATTCGCCGCTCGACGCGAAGATGCTGACGGTCCCGTCCGGCTCCACGTCTATCTGGGCGCCGGATATTTCCGTGATGCGGCGGATGTTCTTGCCTCCCGGCCCGATCAGCTCGCCGATCTTGTCAACGGGGATGGACACCCGCTGTATGCGCGGCGCGTGCTCGGCAAGGTCCGGCTTGGGCGCGCTGATCACGGTATCCATGTAGTCGAGGATCTTAGCCCGCGCGGCGCGCGCCTGGCGGAAAGCGCCTTCGACCAGGTCCCACGAAAGACCGCGTATCTTCAGGTCCACCTGGAATGCGGTAATCCCGTCGCGCGTGCCTGCGACCTTGAAGTCCATGTCGCCGCAGTGGTCTTCCGAACCGATGATGTCGGTGACGAGCACCGCCTTGTCCTTGCCCGTGAACAGGCCTATCGAGATGCCTGCAACGGCCTTGCGGATCGGCACGCCCGCGTCCATGAGCGCAAGCGAACCGACACAGACACTGGCCATCGAGCTGGATCCGTTCGAACCCATGATGTCCGAGACCAGCCGCACGGTGTACGGAAAATCTTCCGGCACCACCTCGCGCAGCGAGCGCTCCGCAAGCGCGCCATGCCCGATCTCGCGGCGGCCTGTGGCGCCGAGCCTGCCGACTTCGCCCACGCTGTACGGCGGGAAGTTGTAGTGAACCATGAACTGCTTCTCGGACATCCCGCCGGTAACGGCGTCGAGCGACTGCTTGTCCGACTTGGTTCCCAGAGTCACCGACCCGAGCGCCTGCGTCTCGCCGCGGTTGAACAGCGCGGATCCGTGAGTGCGCGGAAGAAGGCCGACCTGGCCCTTCAGCGGCCTGATTTCCTCCGTCCCGCGCCCGTCCGGCCTGAGACCGCGGTCAAGCACGTTGCTGCGGAGAAGTTCTATCTCAAGCGCGTCGAACATTGCCCGGAATGCCTCGTCGCTCATCTCGGCGAAATCCGCGGCCAGCTTCTCCTTCAACGCGGTCTTCACCTCGCCGACTTTCTTCTGACGGTCCAGCTTGCCGGGCACCAGCAGAGCATCGGACAGCTCCGCGCCGCAGATCCTGCGGGCGGCGTCGAGCAGCGCGGTGTCCTGCGGCACTTCCGCAACAACCTTCGGAGGGAGCCCCATCTTGCTCCGGAGCTCGGTCTGCGCATCGATCAGCTTCACGCACTCGCCGTGCGCAAACCGCATCGCCTCCACGAGATCCGCCTCGGATATCTCCTTCGCGCCGCCTTCGATCATCAGCGGCTTGTCCCGCGTGCTTGTGTACACGAGGTCGAGATCCGAGTTGTCCTGCTCCTGGTGCGTCGGGTTCGCGACGAACTTCCCGTCAACACGGCCCACGCGCACACCCGCGATCGGCCCCATGAACGGGATCTCGGAAAGCGTCAGCGAAGTGCTCGCGGCTATGATGCTCAATATGTCGGAGTCGTTCTTCCCGTCCGCGGAAAGAAGCATGTTGTTGATCTGAACGTCGTTCCTGTACCCCTCCGGGAACAGCGGCCGGATCGGCCGGTCCGTGAGACGGGCCGTCAGGATCTCCTTCTCCGACGGGCGCGCCTCGCGCTTGAAGAATCCGCCCGGAAACCGCCCGGCGGCATAGAACTTCTCCCGGTACTCGACCTGGAGCGGAAAATAGTCGATGCCTTCCCGCGGCGAGTCGGTGCACGTGACAGCGGAGAACAGGATCGTGTCGCCGATCCGGACCGTGGCGGACCCGGCAGCCTGAAGCGCCAGAAGCCCGCTCGATATCGTGATGGTTTTGCCGCCGACTTCCACGGCGACTGATGTTGCGTTTTTCATTCTTCTTTTCCTCTTACCTTCCGGACAGAACCAGGAAAACACGTGTCCCGGGACCGCGACATGCGGTTCGATAATATGCGGAACCCGTTCTTGTTCCCGTCGGGGAATTGGGGCTGGCGCCGGGATTACCGGCGGATATTGAGCTTCTTGATCAGCGACTGGTAACGTTCCGGATCCTTGGACTTGAGGTAGTCCAGAAGACGCCGCCTCGCGCTGACCATCTTGATGAGGCCGTAGCGGGAGCTATGGTCTTTCTTGTGCGACTTCAGGTGCTCCGTGAGCTTCTCTATCCGCCTGGACAGCACGGCTACCTGTACATCCGACGATCCCGTGTCGGTCTCGTGGCGTCTGAATTCCGTCTGGATAGCCTGCTTGTCAACCTGACTCATAACCGTGATCAGCCCTTTCTGATTCTGTCCTTGTTGCCTTTCTTTCTTTGTTTGTCCGCGCGCAATATAGACGCACGGCCCGAGCGTGTAAAGCCCGAGTTTCCGGAACGCGTGGAAAGGCTCGCACGCGGATTGCCGGCTGTCATCTGAAACGACTTCCTCACACGCGTGGCGTCCCGCGCAATTTGCGCACGGAGCAATTCAGCGCTGGCGAAACTGCGCTCGCCGCGAATGCGCCGCGTCACGAAGACTTCGAGCCGCCGGCCGTAGAGATCGCCCTCGAAGTCCAGCAGGTGAAGCTCGATCGACTGCCTGCCGCGGCCGCGGAATGTCGGCCTGTTACCGCAGTAAAGCAGACCGGTACACCGCCGGGATTCAACGGCGGCGGCAGCGGCATAAACGCCGGGCGGCGGCAACGCCTCGTTGTCCGGGGCGAGGTTGGCGGTAGGGAACCCGAGCTGGCGGCCCACCCCGCGGCCACGGGTAACAACACCCATGAAACTGTAGGGGCGCCCAAGCATGCGCGCGGCGTCCGTGAACTTTCCGTGCCTTATGCACTCGCGGATGCGCGTGCTCGAAACGGGCAGCCGCCCATCCTTCACGGACGTCACGGCGGTCACTTCCACGCCGCGGGGGCCGGCCGACTCGGCAAGAAGCGCAACGTCGCCGGCCGCGCCCCTGCCGAAACGCCAGTCGCGCCCCGCGCAAATCCCGGCGAGAGTCGGCGCCGATTCGAACAGCATCCTGATAAACGTCTCCGCCTTCACCCCGGCAAGCTGCTTTCCGAAACGGAGCATGACACACCCGTCCAGGCCCATCCGCTCCATCAGCACAAGCTTGTGAAGGTTGGACGTGAGCAGCGGAGGGGTTGCCATGCCCAGAGCTCTCAAAGGGTGGGTGTCGAAAGTGAGCGCCCAGGCCTCGCCGGTAACGGAACGGGCCATGCGTATGGCGCGGTCAATAACCCGCGCATGCCCGCGATGCAGGCCGTCAAAGAAGCCGGCGGCCAGGACAACCGGCCGCTTGATGCTCTTCAATCCGGAGAGACTCCCCAGAGTCCTCATTGCTGAAGAGCACCCCCGTGGCCGCGCCGACCCGCGAACATCCTGATCGGCAGCACCCGCGCAAGAAACCCGTCCCTGTCAAGGCGAAGCACTTCTCCGTAGGGAAGCGCGTCGTCAATCGAGAGATCCCCGCACCTCGTCCTGCGCAGACGCGCGAGGTGCGCGCCGCAGCCAAGAGCCGTCCCCATGTCGGCGCAGAGGGTCCTGATGTAGGTGCCCTTCGTGCACACAACGCTGAAGGACGCGAGCGGAAACCTGAAATCCGTGATGTCAAACCTGTACACGTGGATCAGCCGCGGGGTCCGCTCAATGACCTCGCCTTTCCGGGCGCGCTTGTAGAGCGGCACTCCGTTCACCTTCACGGCCGACACCATCGGCGGAGTCTGGTACATGTCGCCCACCATCGCCGCCGCACGCTCCTCAACCATCCCGCGCGTCACAAACGAGGCGTCGGCTTCGGCCGTCACCTTCCCGTCGGCATCCTGGGAATCCGTCGCCACGCCGAAATGCATGTCCCCTTCGTACGCCTTGTCGGATGCGGTGAACTGGTCCGCAAGCTTGGTCCCGCGCCCGAGCAGTATCACGAGCAGGCCCGTCGCCATCGGATCGAGCGCGCCGCCGTGACCGACCTTCGCGATCCCGAACCGGCGCCTTATGCCCGCAACGATGTCGTGCGACGTCGGCCCCGACGCCTTGTCAACCAGCACGAGGCCGTCCCAGGGGTCCGTGGCCTGCGGAGCCGCCGGCGCATTGTAACGCGCGTCAGCCTTCACGCCGGCTCCCCGCCTTCTCCCCCGCCGGCGCCAGGAACATCGCCGTCCATGCCGTGCAGGATGTCAAGGATGTGGTCCCCTTTCTCGATGGAAAGGTCGGCTTCAAAATGCAGCTTCGGCGTGTACTTGAACCCGAGGTTCTTCGCTATCGTCTCCTGCAGTTCGCCCCTGTGCCTGCGCAACAGTTTCAGAACCCGCTCACGCAGCGCATCGTCGCCGCGAACCGACACACTCACACGCGCGTCCCTGAAGGTCGGACTGGTGATCACTCGGGTGATCGTCACAACGGAGAGATCAATCTGCTCGCCGGTCACGACGCGGTAGAGCGCGGTGCCTATCTCGCGGCGAACAAGCTCGTTGACACGGACCATCCGGTCATTGCTCATGGAACCGCTCCGCTCCGGCGCCCGTTGAATACAGGCAGTAACTCAGAGGGTCTGCTTGACTTCATCGACCTGGTAGAACTCGAGAACATCGTTCTCGGCAAACGCGCTGAAGCCGTCCACGCGGATCCCGCATTCCTGTGCCTCGCGGATCTCGGCGGCGTCCTGCTGGAAGTGCCGCAGGGACAGCAGCGAACCTTCGAACAGCACCTCGTCGCCCCTCTTCACCCGCACACGGTGCTTCGGCGTCACGCGCCCGTCCATCATCAGGCAGCCGGCCACCATGCCGGCCTTGCCGATGTTGAACACCTGCCTGATCTGCGCGTGGCCGGTAACGGTCTCGCGAATCTGGGGCGCCAGCAAGCCGGTCATCGCCTCCCGCACTTCGTCAAGCAGCTCGTAAATGATGCTGTGGAGCCGGATCTCAACGCCTTCACGCCTTGCAACCGCCTCAACGCCGGGCTCCTTGGCCACGTGGAACCCGACGATCACGGCGTTCGAGGCGCTGGCAAGCATGACGTCGTTCACGGTTATGTTGCCGGGCCCGGCAAGAATGATGTCGAGCGATACCTTGTCGCTCTTGATTTCGCCAAGCGCGTGCGAGATCGCCTCTACCGAGCCCTGCACATCCGTCTTCAGCACGAGCCTGAGCTCGATCTTCTCGGCCTTCTGCAGCTGGCTGAAGAGCGATTCCAGCGACGCCTTCTGCGGCTGTATCTTCTGCTTCAGGCGCATCTCCTGCGAGGCCTGCTCGGCGCTGGACCTGGCGAGTCGCTCGTTGGCGAAGACCTTGAACTCAGCACCAGCCTCCGGCACGCCGGAAAGCCCGAGCGCCTGAACGGGAGTCGACGGCCCGGCGCTCTTCACGCTGATCCCGTGGTCGTTGACCAGCGCCCTGATCCTGCCCCAGTGCTGGCCGCACAGCACCGCGTCGCCGACCTTCAGGGTCCCCGACGAAATCAGCAGGTTCACGGTGGGCCCCTTGCCCGGCTCCATCTTCGCCTCAATCACGTAACCGGCGGCAAGCCTGGACGGATTGGCCTTTAGGTCGAGCATGTCGGCCTGGAGCAGGATCATTTCCAACAGGTGATCCACGCCTTTGCCCGTAATGGCGCTTACCTCGCTGCAGATCGTGTCGCCGCCCCACTCCTCCGGGCTCAACCCCTCTCCCTGCAACTGCTGGCGCACCCTGTCCGCGTTCGCTCCCGGCAGATCGATCTTGTTGATCGCGACCATCAGCGTAACGCCGGATGCGCGCGCGTGCTGAATCGCCTCGCGCGTCTGCGGCATAACACCGTCATCCGCCGCGACTATGATGACCGCGATGTCAGTCAGGTTCGCGCCGCGCGCACGCATGGCCGTGAAGGCGGCATGGCCCGGAGTGTCCAGGAATGTTATCTTCCGGCCGGCCGCATCCACCGTGTAGGCGCCGATGTGCTGGGTTATGCCGCCCGATTCGCCCGCCGCCACGGAGGCATTCCGGATCTTGTCCAGCAGGGACGTCTTGCCGTGGTCAACGTGACCGAGAAACGTCACGACCGGCGGCCGCGTCTGCATATCCTCCGGTCTGTCCTCGGCCTGCTCCGGCTCCTCGTCCTTTCGCCTCGGCATCACATGGTGCTCGGTCCCGCGCCGCTCATGGATCACGTCAAACCCGAAGATCTGTCCGATGTCCCGCGCAACATGGAACTCAAGCCGCTCATTGATCGAAGCAAGAACGTTCATCTGCATCAGCCGGGCAATGAGCTGGTTCGGCCTTACGCCGAACAGGTCAGCCAGCTCCTTCACAACAACCGCACCGCGCAGCTTTACCTGCTTTCTTGACTTCCCTGCATCCGCCGGCGCAGTCCTCACTGGCGCCGCCTGCAGCGCCGGCTTGCGCTCCTCCGGCTTTGCCGGCGCAGCCTGAATCTGCGCAACCGGTGGTGCCGCAGTAGCTGCAGGAGCAGGAGCGGGCTTTGCGGACGCCGGGACAGGCTTCGAAGGCGCAGGCTCGACTCCGGCCTTTGCTTCAACAGCAGCCGATCCGCCCTTCTTGAGCGCTGCGACGGCGTCATCGGCCAGCGAACTCATGTGGTTCTTTACGTCAATGCCGAGGCCGCGGGCCTTCTCGAGCAGTTCCTTGCTGCTAAGCCCCATCTCCTTGGCAAGTTCGTGAACTCTCATGGTTTTTCAGCCCTGCTCCTCGTGTTCCACCGACGGCTGAGCCGCCGCGGCCACTTCGTAAATCGCCTTTGCCTTCTCCACGTCCAGCCCGGTTGTGTCAGCAATGTCTGACGGCTCCGCGGCAAGTATTCCCTCTATGGTAAGGTAACCGCCCGCTACAAGCGCCTGGGCGTCTTCACGGGACATGCCTTCCAGGCCCATAAGCCTGTCGACGGCCATCCCGACCTTCTCCTCAAAGCTGATGTCACGCTCGTCGCGCGTTATGTCTATCTTCCAGCCCAGCAGCTTCGAGCTCAGCCGCACGTTCTGCCCGCGCTTCCCGATCGCGAGCGAAAGCTGCTCGGCATCCGCCGTCACATGCACCAGGTTAGGCACATTGTCGTCTATAACGATCTTCGCAAGCTTGGCCGGAGCAAGGGCGTTACCCACGTATGTCCGGACATCGTCGCTCCACCGCACAATGTCTATCTTCTCGCCGGAAAGTTCCCGGACGATGTTCTTTACGCGGATCCCGCGCATGCCCACGCACGCGCCTACAGGATCCACCTTCTGATCGTTCGACGAAACCGCGATCTTCGTCCTGTAGCCCGGCTCGCGCGCGATGCCCTTTATTTCGACAGTGCCATCGTTGATTTCCGTGACTTCCAGCTTGAAAAGAGCCTTCACGAAATCCGCGTGAGCGCGCGAAAGGACAACGCACGGCCCGGCCTGTATCTGCTGCACGCTGAGAACAAAAGCCCTGACCCGGTCGCCGACCTGGTATTCCTCGACCGGCACCCGCTCCTTTGCCGGCAGAATCGCTTCGCCGCGCCCGAGATCAATCAGCACGTCGCCGCGGTTGAACTGCTTTACGGTGCCGGTGACTATGTCGCCAACCCTGTTCTTGTATTCCTCGAAGACGCGGTCTTTCTCCGCTTCGCGGATCTTCTGGAGAATCGCCTGCTTGGCGGTCTGCGCGGCTATCCTGCCGAAATTCTGCGGCGTGATCTCGACTTCCACCAGCTCGCCCGCCTGGACGTCAGCCTTGAGCAGCCTGGCCTTGGGAAGCGACATCTGGTCCGGAGCCGACGGTTCCCCTTCCACCACGGTGCGTTCGGCAAAAGCCTTGATCTCAAGCGTGGCGCGGTCGATCTCAACCCGGCTGGTCGCCTCACCATCCGGCGTCTTCCTGGATGCGGACTTAAGCGCGAACTCCATCGCCTGGATCAGGACTTCGCGCTCAATGCCGCGCTCCCTCTCCATGTAGGTCAGTATGCTCTGCAGCTCGTTGTTCATCTTCCCACCCCTAGAAACCGGCAAACCCCGGGGAAACAACCCGACACTCCACCCACGGCGCACACAAAAAAGTGGGCCCGCAAGCCCACTCTGCGCCACGCCACGGTTGTGTCAGAGCAGCTCCCACCTTACGGGCCGCGGAAGGCCCCGTCAAGCAGCTTCATCCCCAACCGGCGAATCGTCTTGCCGGACCACACGCCGTGCGGGAATAGCATCCGCCCCCGCCCGCCGGACCGGCCCTGCCGCCCGGCGGGGAAGGGACGGCCAGTTCCATGTTCTCCAAGACAATCACCCCGGACTTCCAGGCGTTCCACGACTGCATCCTCCGCCAGGACACCCCGAAACGCGCCAACAACGCAGAACTCTTCCTCGACGGCGAGATCGAACGGGCAGTGATGGCGAAGTTCGACCTGCTGCGCGGACTCAAACAGGGCAGGCGCGAGAGCCCCTGGCGGAACAGGATCAGGCTCCAGTCGTTTCTCGGCTATGACACGGTCCGCGCCTACGTCGGCCCGGTGTTCCCGCGCGACAGTCTCCAGTCGGCCGACGTGGACCCGTCAGAGCTTGAATGGCCTGACACGAGGGTCGCCGCTACTGCTGACCGGCACGGGCTTTTCCAGCCCGCGCCGCGGTCCCGGTCGTCATCTGGCTTCTATCGTGAAACTCGCGCTGTGGCTGTTGAATTCCGGCGCATACATGCACTGAACCGACGCTATGCCGGTCTGGTAAACGCCACGGTGCTGAATGCGGGTCGAGTATTCAAAGACGTAAACGCCCTTCGGCAGGTAGTCCATGAAGAAGTGGCTCGCCGTATCCTTCGTGCTTTCGTAGTACCCGAGCCCGTCCTGGTACTTGTACCGGCTCAACACGTTCACCGGCTCCGTTCCGCTGCCGCGCTGGTCCTTCAGATGCACGTATTCCATGTCGCGGTCAACTCGCAGCTCGACGCGCACGATAAGCTCGTCGCCGACATTCACGGCGCCCGTCACCGGTACCAGCTCCTGGCCTTTGCCTGTTGACTCCTTCACATACAGCGCCTTCTTCAGCTTGAGCGGAGTGCCTTCGTAAGGCGTGACCTTGGCCATGTCTTCCATGTACTGCCAGTGAACGCTTCCCCAGCTCACGCCGTCATCGGTCTTCTTTACCGTCACCTTCCCCATGTCCGGCTTGATTTCACCGCGAACAAACCGCTGCTCGTAGAAACCGGTCCCGGCCTCCACATTCCCGGGCTTGATCCAGTCGCCGCCCAACGCCACCTCCACCAGCGCGTCGCTGGCAAGCATGTTGCTGCCCCTCAGCAGCAGACCGTATATGGCGTCGGCCGTCGCCTTCGTGGTCTTCCAGTCCTGGGTCTGCTTTTGCTTGAGCAGCCACACACGGCAGTCTTCCACCGCCTGCGCGTCGCCAACCACCTCGTCAAACGCCTCGATCATCATCGCCTGGGTCTCGATCGGCGCACGGTACCACCACCAGCTCAGCTCGAGATCCCGCCAGAACATGCCCATCTCCTCGTTGCTGACGCTGCGCTCCTTGATGGACTTCATGATCGCAGGCGGGGTCTCAAGATCGCCGAACCGCTTCAGCGCAATCGCAAGATGCGCCTGGCTCTGGCGGCAGCTCACCGACAGCCAGAACTTCCGCGACTGCTTAAGAAAGAACTCAACGGCATCCTTGTGCGCCGGTGCGATGGCCCTGTCCTTCAGGAAGAAGCTGCGGCCGTACAGGTAAAACGCGTCGAGCGAGCTCGGGACGTACTCTTCCGGGCGCGGGTGCTTGAGGATCTGCCGGTAGTGCCTGTCCATCCAGGCATCGAGCGCGGCGAGCGACTTCTTCGCCGGACCCATGTCAACGTTCTCCGCGCCGAGGTGGCGCAGCCGCCCGAACCCGGTCGTTATGTAGAGCGTTATGTACTCGCTGCCGCGGCAGCCGGGAAACCACGGCCACAGCCCGTCGCCCAACTGCATCTCGGAGAGCTTCCGCAAGGTCCGCCCGGTCTCTTCGTCAAGCCGGTTGGCGTCAAAGAGTATCCCCACGTTCCGCCGGGCCTGGCTTTCGTCCATGGCCTGCCTGTACCAGGGGGTCTCCTCGAGCATCACCATCTTGAGGTCCTGGTTCTTCTCCATCGGACTGTCGAGAGCCGGCGTGTTCTTCCATAGATCGAAGATCCGCCGGATCTTCGGGTCCGAGTTGGCGATGAACCGGGCAAGCGAATTGGCGTATAGCCGGTTGAATACCTGCTCGCTGCATTCGTACGGATACTCCATAAGGTACGGCATGGCCATGACCGCGTACCACGCAGGCTGGCTAACCATCTGCACAGTCAGCGTCTCGTGCCTGAGCGTCCCGGACTTGCCGGACTTGAGAAGCTTCTCGAATTCGAACTTCTTCGTCTGCTTCCCGCGCACGGGCAGCGGCAGCGATTCGGTCACGAGTATGCGCCGCGGCAGCACGGGGAGATAGCCTTCCTCTCCGTCGCTCAGGCGGTCCGTGGCGCCGACGGCTTTGTACGTCAGAAACTCGCAGCCGTCAGGCACGCTGATCTTCCAGGAGAAGCTGCGCGACTCGCCGGCAGGCACGTCAAACGCCTTTTCATTCCCGACATTTCCGAGCGCGGCGTCGCGCGGTTCCAGCGTCCGGGCATCGGAGAAGGAAAGCCTCACTTTCCCATCCTGGCGCGCGGCGGACTGGTTGCTAACTTTGACCGTGAACTCCAGCACGTCGCCTTCGCGCAGGAACCGCGGCGGATTCGGCTCAACCATCAGGTCCTTCGCGGTGACAACCTTGTCCTGGAGATAGCCGCTCCGAAGCTGCGCGTCGTGCGCAAAGCCCAGGAACTTCCATTCCGTCAACGCCTCGGGCATCGTGAATTCCATCCGCACCGCGCCGTCGGCCCCCGCGACAAGCTGCGGCAGGAAGAACGCCGTCTCGTTCAGGTTCTTCCGCGCCGCCACCTTGCTCAAGTCCGGCCCCGCCACCCCCGCGCCCACCTTGTCTTCACCGCCAGCCGGCTCCGCCGGTTGCCCGTTTGCTTCCTTCCCGTCTTCCCGCCCCAGGATGTCGCTCGCATCCGCCGACGCAGACATCGGCGCCGCCATCTTAGGCGCGGCGAAGGCGAGTGACCGGCCTTCTTCCCCCATCATACCGGCCACTCCCTCGCTGCGACGGTAAGACATGCCTTTGACCAAGTAACGATAGCCCCACAGGTTGACGGTCAGGTCGTACGGAAAACGCCGGTAGTCAAGCCGGACGGGCATGGATGCCACGGACCAGTACCCGTGCAGGCCGCTGAAGGGCCGCACTGCATTCTCGAACTGAGCGCTGACCCGGTTGTATTCGGCCCGGAAACACCCGAACTCCCTCGTCCAGTCGTGGGGCTGGTACTGGTCCAGCGAGGCGTCATAGAGGGCGGCCACCATCTCGGATGCCGCCTTCGCCGCGTCCGGCCCTGTTACCACCGCGGTCCATGTCTCCCTGCTGCCGGGTTCCAGTTTCGATGTGAAACGCTCCCACTTCACGCTCAGCCGCTTGTTCGACCATGGCACGCTGACAACACGGTCCTGCATGTATGCGCGGTTCTCGCGAACGTAGGTGATGCGCACGGTGAACCCGCCGCGCATTTCCTCGGTCACGGGCTGCTCGAAAAGCTCCTGTGTTCTGCCCCCGCCAGTCCATCGCGCGCTGATCAGCCGGCCATTGCACTCGAGCTCGACAAACGCCCGGCCGCTTTCATAGCCGGTTCCCCACAGGCCGACAAAAGTCTCGCCGGGCTCGACCGACCACTTCGGCGCGGCGACGATGCTGGGTATCTTCACCGGGAACTCGGCGGCCTTGACGTCAACCACGGTCAGGTTGATCCGCCCGCTGACCTGCTTGCCGAACCTGTCTTCAGTCGAAAGCAGGGCGCGGTAAATGCCGGTGGACAACTGCGCCTGGATCTGCGCCGCCCCGGATGCGTCGGTCCTGAATTCAAGCTCCGAGACGGCCTCGCCCAGTTCCCACGAGTTGGGGTCGGCGGGATCGGATGGCGGCTCGGAACTTCTCCCGCCCAGGAAATGGGGCCTGTGGGTCCAATACGTCCTATTCCCATCCAGCGCCGCGCGCTCAACCTTGTCCGGCTGCTTGAGCGCGTAAACCTTCACCGTCCCTTGCGCCGCCTGACCTTCGCCGTCAAGCGACCGTGTTCTGACGGTGATCACAACCGGCTTGTCCGCCGTCTGCCAGTCGCCCGCCGAAAGATCGGCCTGCAACGCCGTGAACCCGGCTCTGACCGATTGCGAATCGGACCTCGTCTCGCCGGTGGTGTCGGTGACATCGGCAGTGACTTGGAAAGTGAATGTCGGCTCGTCCTTCTCGAGAGCCGACGGGTCGGGCCTGGCCGTGAAGGCGATGGTGAACGATCCGTCGGAAGAGGTTGTGGCGCTGCCGTGGGCGATCGCCTGCGACTGGCCGCGCTGCGGCGGCCAGTACCAGCTCCACCACCAGCACCAGGGCGGGAACTGAACCTGACGGGTGACGCGCCATTTCACCTTGGCGCCGCCGATGGCCGACCCGGTGTATGCGGTCGCCTTGCCGGCGAGCATGACTTCTGCCCCGAGCTTCGCGGCCTCGGCCGGCGGCTTGAGTTCAACCTGGAACTTCGGCCGCTTGTATTCTTCCACATTGAACCATGCGCTGCCGGACGGCCCGCTGACGACAACCACCGTCATGCGGCCGGTCACACGGTCACGGGGCGCTGTGAAGCTGCCGGAAAACGATCCGTACTCGTTTGCCTTGTGTGATGCGCTCTCGACCTCTTTCCCGTTCGGGTCCCTGAAGGAAATCCTCACGCCCCTGCCGCCAAGCACACTGTAGCTGCCGCCGTCCCGGTCGGCGCGGTAGCAGATGCCCTTGTAGGATATGATCTGGCCGGGCCGGTACAGGGACCGATCCGTGAAGAAGACCGTGTTCTCGGTTGTGTTCTGCGGACGGTTCCTCCCCATGTAGTACTCGCCGGCGGTCCCGAGCCTGTCGTCGCCGCTCTGCGCCAACAGCACGAGCGTCCTGCCGTAGTCCTCGCCCTCAAGCCTGAACCGCCCGTCGGCGTCGGTAACCGCGTCCGGACCGGACTCGTAACGCCCTTCCCTGTCGCGCCGCCATGACCGGATTTTCGCGCCGGCAACCGGTTCGCCGCCGTCGGCCTTGAGCACAAAACCGTCTATCGCACCCTCGTAATGGCGGCTGCGCACGACAAGGGCGAGATCGCTGACCCACACCTGCGCGTACTTCACCTCGTTGTCATGCTCCCTGAAACCGGGATCGTGACTGGCCAGTATGAAATAGTGCCCCGGTTCCAGGTCGCCCGGCGCCGGAAGCTTCTCGGTACGCAGCCTGTAGTCGGACGTGGGCGGAAGCGATGCGCTCCAGGTCTTGACCGCCTTCATCCCGGGCAGTCTTCCGGGAAAATCATTCTCGATGTTTCCAAGCCCCCAGCGCGACTGCTTCACGTAGTCCTCGTAGTCATACGGGACGGCCCGGAAATAGACATTCGTCACGTTGCGGTAGGTAATGTCTATCGTCGGCAGCGGCCGGTTCCACACCCGCTCGGTGTTGATGCTCGCGTGCTTCGACTCGATCTGCTGAACGATGTTGAAACACATCGCGCCGCCGGCGCTCTTCGGGAACAGTTCGTAACCGCGCTGCGCGATCCCGCGGGCCTCGACAAGCTCGTCCTGCTCCTGCAGCAGCGCCGCCCACGCCGCGCGAGCCCTGGCGGACACCTCGTGGTCGGCCCACTCACCGACGAACCGCTTCAGCGCCGCCCCGTAGCGGGCGTCCTTTGTCTCGCCGTCCGCCTTGTTGTAAGCGAAGTTCAGCCGCCACAGATCGGCATCGGCAAAGGCAGTCTTGTCGGCGGCGTCCTTGTGGAACTCGAGCAGGCTCCTGAACAGCTCAACCGCCTTAAACAGGGGCGAGCCGGTATCGGTCGTCTGTGGCCGCCAGAGGGTGAAATCGGATGCCGGCCCGAAAACAGGCGACTCGGCATCAAGCACGAACTCGTCCTCAGCCTGCACCGCCCCCTGTTCTCCGGCCTGGTAGAACTGCAACGCCTCGTGCGCGAGAAAGTCGTACATCGTCGGCCTGTACGCGTCGGGCATGCTGCCCTTGTCGAGCAGCGACTCGAAAGCCGTCACGGGCGTGGATTTCAGCGCCTTGTCGTTCGCCAGCGCGGCGGCAAAGTGCTTGTCTATCTCGGCAAGGATCCGCGGCAGGTCCCAGGTTGTGAAGTCGGCGCCCGGTTCTTCAGCCGTTTGCGTGCGCTGCTGGAAACGCCAGCGGTTCTGCTGGAAGTAGTGCCAGTACCAGTGCGCGAGAATGGCTTCCATGACCGGTTTCATCTCGGCCGGCGCCTTCTCGATTTCCGCTTGAAGCCGGGTCACCTTCTCTTCCGGCTTGTTCCCCTCGATCGTGCCTTCGAGCGCTATCTTCTGCCCGATCGCGCGTATCGCTTCTGCCCAGTCCTTGCGCTCGAGCGCGTCCTTGATGATCGGCTCAAGCTTCTCAATCGCGGTCTTGGGCAGCCCTTTCCCGATCGCATCTTCCACCGGCTTCCAACGCTGCTGCATCGAGTCCGCCGCAAGAACAATTACCGCCGCCGATACAAGAAGCAGACCAGCCGCAAGACGCTTCAATTGCATGAGCACTCTCCTCCCTTCCCAGACAGACTCACCCGGATCGCACAGGAAACCAGCTCTGTGACTTCAAAACGCTCCCCGCCCGGACTTTGTTCAGCCTTTCCTCAATAAGAAAAGGAAACACAACCGTAGTCGCGAATCGTACCGACCCGACCCCCCCGCTTGACAGATCAATCAAGCCGCGCGGAAACCCAGCGCTCCGCAACAGCCGCCACCGTAACCATCAACGCAATGCCCGAAGAACTTGCCTACACGCCATTCCACCGGGGACAGCCGCCATTCAGCAAAGAGAAACCGCATGTCTCGCTTCCTGAAGAAATGAGACAGCGCAAGCCCCGCATCGTCGCATCCGCCGAAGCCACGCGATTACGCTTGCCTTGTCCACACGTCTTGCCATCAACGCTTTAGCAAACCAGTGCGCTTGGGCGATCGGGTCCGGTGCCTCGCCGCAGAATCCGTCCGGCGGTGACGACGACCACGAAGAGGATGAAAGGGATCACGGAAAAGGCCGGATGTCAGCGCGGCGCGCGCGGAATGCTGTTCCTTTTCTCGCGCGTCAGCGGGGCATCCGCACTGTCAACACCTTCGCAGCAGTTGCCGCTTTCAGAAGTGGAGGATACACGACTCGGCTTCAATTTTGACGTCAGCAGGCGCGTTGGCAGGCATACACTCGGCACCCAGCTCTCCTTCAGCACGGAGTCGGATTACGACTCCTTCGGCATCTCTATTCGCGACGGAATCGAGTTAAACCAGCGATGAAACTACGACGCGAAAACAGTCGCTTCGTTTTGAGGATTGCCCTGACACCTGCCGCGGCGTGGGCGGCGGGGGTTGCGGCTGCAACTGAACGGCGCGCGGTCAACGCGGCGGCGGATACCAGATGAGAACGGGTATGCTGCGCCTTCCCCATCGCAGCGCCTCGGCATGGGAGCCGAAGAAGAGATCTATCCTGTCGCCCTGGATCGAGCCGCCCCTGTCCTCAACCCTTCCGAACCCGTAACCTTCCACCTGCATAACCGTTCCGAACGGATACCTGCCGGTGTCGGCCGCTATGGTCCCGCGCCTGGCCTTTGTTCCGCTGGCGGTAATCCCGACGGCTTTCGGCTTTCCTTTCATCGGACCGGTTGCATACACGGGCCGCCCGTACCATGTCCTGCGCCATCCGCAACACTGACCGCACTTGCAGTAGGCGGTTGTATGCAGAACGCGCTGGAACGGGACGACCCCGGCAGGCGGGTGTATCGAAGCGCACCCCGCGCCGGACAGGGCCATGGCGCTCAACGCAAGACCCGTCAGCACCCGCCACGTACACATCTTCATGCGCGTCACACTACCTCGCGCCCACGGCCACGCTCAAGGATTAGCCGTCCAGGCACCCGCCCCCCCCCCCGACGGGCAGGCCCGCTGGGGAGCCGAAGGTGAGGTCGCGGAGGTCGGGCAAGAATGAACGCAATGCATGCGGTCGCACCTTTCCTCTGTTGCTTCCACGAAGAGCCTGGATGGCGTATGATGCCCTTTCGTCCGCCAAGTGCGACAGCTTCTGCCTGCGGGATGGTGAGCCCGTTGACAGGGCGGGGCTGTATCGGCGTGGTCTTGTGTCTGCCACGGAATAGGAGTGCGTTCTTGCGTCCACTCGACGTTCTTGTGATCGCCGCCTACTTCGGCGCCACTCTTGCCATGGGGCTTTCCGTGCGGATACGAGGCCGGGGCAACAGCGATTCGTTTCACCTCGCGAACAGGTCACTGCGGTGGATCGCGGTGGGCCTTTCCATAATGGTTACGGTCTTTGCCGCGGTCAACATCTCCGGCTTCTCCGGCGAGGTCGCAACGCACGGGCTATATGTGCTGCTGGTTCTGCCGGCCTTCATCTTCATCATCCCGCCGGTCTGGATCTTCGCCATACCGGCCTTCCGGACTCTGCGCGGCTACAGCGCTTACGAACTGCTCGAACACCGACACGGCCCCGCCGTGCGGAGGCTCGCGGAATATATGTTCGTCGTCTGGCGCTGCGCATGGCTCGCACTCTCGCTGCACGCGATGGGCATCGTGATGAGCCGGATGACCGGCCTTCCGCCGCGCGCACTGGTCATCGCAACGGCTGCCGTCGCGACCGCCTACACTGCACTAGGCGGAATGCGCTCGGTCATCAGAACAGACATGTTCCAGTTCGCGGTAATGGCGCTCGGCATCGCAGCCACGCTTGTCGTGCCCCTGGTTCTCGTCGAGGGAGGAGCGACGACTATTCTCAGGTCGGCCGCATCGGCCGGTCTCCTGCGCCCGTTCCACCCGTTCGACCCGGCGGCATTCGCACTCGACCCAACCATGCGGATGGGCGCCTGGAGCTGTCTCATCGGCGGCTCGGTGGTCTTCCTCGCCAGGTATGGGACCGATCAGTCGGTGGTACAGCGCTATCTCTCGGCTGGCTCCCTGGCGGATGCGCGCCGCGGTTTCGTGCTGAGCGTTCTCGTCGCCCTGCTCACGATTCTCTGCCTGGCAGGCATCGGCCTCATCGTGGCGGCGGCGCCTTCCGCCGCGCCCGGCCCGCCGGCTGCCAGGTTCGCGGACTTCGCGCTGTCGCTGCCGCGCGGGTTTGCGGGACTGCTGGCTTCGGCCATGCTCGCGGCAACGATGTCCAGCGTGGACTCCATCATCCATTCGTCCGTATCAGTGCTGACCCCCGAATCGCATGGCGCAAACAGGTTCCACGCTCGTGTTCCGAGGCTGCTGACGCTGCTGCTGGGAACGGTCACCACCGTGGCGGCCTGCAATGCGGGTGTTCTCGGAACGGTATTCGAGGCGGCAAACCGGATGGTCAATGCGTTCGGAAGCCCGCTGCTCGCGCTGTTCATCGCCGGCCTGCTGTGGCGCGGGGTGAGCGGGCACGCGCTGCTCTGGGGCGGCGTCGCAGGCGCTCTGTTCAGCTTCACAACCGGCATCTTCCTGGAGAACCTGGCCCTGCACTACTATGCGGTCGTAAACCTTCTGGGAACGCTGCTCCTGATTTTTCTGACCGGCGTCTTGTTCCCGACGGTCGGACGCTTGCCGGAGGCGGAAGGGAAGTCTACCAGCGGTTCTTCATCTCCCTGAGCGCGGCGAACGCCCTGAACGGGTCGCCGGGCCGGACTCCGGCCGATTCCGCGACCTCCGGGATTTCCGCCCGCAGGAACGGATTCGTCTCGCACTCCAGGCGGATGGTTGACGGAGGAATCGGCCTGCCCGACTCCTCCGCTCGCCGCGCTTCGTCAAGCCTGCGGCGCAACGCGCGGTTGCCTGGTTCGGCGACCTCGGCGGCAAACTCGAGATTGTCCACCGTGTAGTCGTGCCCGCAATGGACGATGGTGTTGCCGGGCAGCGTCTTCAGTGTTTCCAGAGAGCGCCACAACCTTTCCATGCCGGTCGGCGCGGGCCGTCCGCACCCCCCGGCGAAAAGCGTATCGCCAGTGAAGACCGTCCCTTCACTCTCAAACCAATAACACACGCTGTCTTCCGTATGCCCCGGCGTGTGCAAAACCCTGCACGGTCCGGCAGCGCACGCCAGAAACAGCGGCTCGGGACGCACCCCCGTGTACACCGCGCACCCGAACCGGCGCTCCAGCTCCGCACACCCGCCGGTGTGATCCGCGTGCCCGTGCGTCACAAGAAGCGCCTCCAGCGTCAGCCCACAGTCACCAAGCCAGCGGCAAACCATTGAGGCGTCCGACGGATCAACCACGGCCGCTTTCCCCCGCCCGGACAGGCAGTAAATGAAGTTGTCTCTCCAGCGCAGAGTGTCCACCTTCATGGCGCCTCTCTTTCCGTCACGTTCTTCAGAACCGCGCGGCGAAACCCGCAACGATCGAACGGCCTGGCTCCAGGTACTCGACGCCCCGGGAGGTGGCGAGATACTGCCTGTATTCGGCATCCGCCAGGTTCTTGACGCCGACGTAGACGCTGTTCGCGCCGCCCCTGAAGTCACGTCCTGAAGTTACATCAAACGTCTGCCAGCCCGGCGCATCCTCCTCGCCGGTCGGCGCCTCGTCCTGCGCCGCGGCAAACCTTGTCCGCAAATCAAGCCACCATCCGGCGGGCGTCGCGTAACGGACACCGGCGGTCCCGCCAAACGGTGGAACCCCGGGCAGGAACTCGCCGGAATCCGGCTCCCTGCCGGTGACGTAGGCGAAGGTCGCAAAGAATTCCGTCCAGGGCGCAGGCGTCCATCTTGCCTGCGCTTCACCGCCGAAGAACTCCGCCTCGTCCACGTTCGCCGCGCGGAGTGTCGTTGGGTCTTCGCGGACTTCCCCGATCATGTCGTCAACCGCGTTGCGGAAGATGGATGCGCCGCAAGCCACCGTCCTCCCCCGCCAGACGAGGCCTATCTCGCTCAACAGCGACTTCTCAGGCCGCAGATCAGGGTTGCCGAACTTCTTCTGGCCGCCGCCAAGTTCGAGGTACTGGTACCTCTCCGACAGGCTGGCTGTCCTGTAGCCGGCTGCAACGACGGCTTTCGCGGTCAGCGAACCGGTCAGGCGGCAGGTTGCCCCGGCATGCGCACTCCACACCGTGTCGGAATCGTCGCGCTCTTCCCATGTCGCGTTCGGTTCGTTGGAGACTTCTATCGCGTCGTAACGCCCGCCGGTGTTCAGGGTCAGACGGCCCAGTTCCCAGTCATCTTCCGCAAATGCCCCGAACGACAGCATCCGTGACTCGGGAAGCGGCTCGTCATTCAGCACTGTCCCGTTCTTGAGTATGCGCTCACGCGCGGACTCCAACGACCACTCCCATGCATCCAGTCCGGCGGATACCGTATGCCCGCCGCCCGGAGACAGCGTGTTGTCCCACCTCGCTCCACGTGTCCAGTGCTCCGCTTCCGGCCGGATCTCGTCCACCGGCGACGCGACGGGGAAAGCATCAATCCGTACCAGCCGCTCCATCTGGTGACCGTAGAGAAGCAAACGGGTTCTTTCCCACATTCCCCCGGGCTCGCATGCAACGGAAACCATCGCCAGCGTCCTCTCCGCATGCTCATAGGTGACGTCTGCCGCAGCCGGAAGCGGTGCCGTGCCGGAACCGGGAATACCAACTTCGTCGGCGTCTGCTCTCTGGAAACCGGCCTCCAGCGTCCACCCGGGAGCGACCAGCCATGCCCCTCTTACGAGCGTCTGCCGATCCCTGAACCCGCTGTTGTG